>NZ_JBIAFO010000005.1:389618-400575 GCF_042869355.1 Streptomyces sp. NPDC007088 | reverse complement strand
TTTGGCACGCTGTTGAGTTCTCAAGGAACGGACGCTTCCTTTGTACTCACCCTCTCGGGCTTTCCTCCGGGCGCTTCCCTTCGGTATTTCGTGTTCCCGACTCTATCAGATCCTCGCGGTCCTGATTTCCTCGGTGCCTTTCCGGTTCCCGGTCCGGCCTTTCGGCTTTCCCGTTTCCCTTTCCGGCGGTTCCCACCGTATCAGTTCCTTTTCCAGTTCCTGACCACGGTCCGCGGACATGCGGACACCAGGCCGGAAAGGAGGGAATCCGATGTGGTGGGTGCTGCCCATCCGGTCGCCGTCGGCGTGGCCGGTCGCGGGCAGATCTAAGACTGTACAGGCCGGGACGCGGCCGGTGCAAATCGTTTCTGCGGGGCGCGCACCCCGGCCGGCCGGTCGCTGCCTGCCGGAATCGGGACGACGTGTGACTTACGCTGCTCGCGAGTGCGCCGTGCCTGATCAGCGGGGGCGGTGTGGGACTTCGCCCCCTTGGGAGGCTTGCCATGACCGACGTGACCTCACCTCTCTCCGGACATGTCGTCGGACTGTCCGCCGTGCCCGATCCCGTGTTCGCCGGGGCGATGGTGGGCCCCGGTACGGCCATCGATCCGGAGCGCGGGCCCTCGGAGGCCGTCTCCCCGGTCGACGGCCTCGTCGTCTCCCTCCATCCCCACGCTTATGTCGTGGTCGACGCCGAGGGCCACGGCGTCCTCACCCATCTGGGCATCGACACCGTGCAGCTCAACGGGGAGGGCTTCGAACTCCTGGTGGACAAGGGGGACCGGGTCACGCGCGGACAGCCTCTCGTGCGCTGGAACCCCGGCGCCGTGGAGCAGGCGGGCAAGTCCCCGGTCTGCCCGGTGGTCGCGCTGGAGGCGACCGGTGAGTCGCTGTCGGACCTCGTCGAGAGCGGAGACGTCCAGAGCGGGGAGGCTCTCTTCCGCTGGGAGTGAACCGGACCCGTGCTCCGCACAGGACGAGGCACAGGACGAGCCGGCCGGGACACCGGGCAGAGCGCGGCGCCCTCGCGTCGTGGTGACAACGGAGACGGTGAGATGGAAACAACGCTGCGGGGTGTCGGGGTGAGTCACGGAGTGGCGATCGGCGAGGTCCGCCATATGGGGACGGCCGTACTGGAACCGCCCGCCAGACAGGTTCCCGCCCAGGACGCGGGCAGCGAGCAGGCCAGGGCCCGGCAGGCGGTGGAGGCCGTGGCCGCCGACCTCACGGCGCGCGGCAACCTCGCGGGCGGAGACGCGCAGGCCGTCCTCGAAGCCCAGGCCATGATGGCGCTGGACCCCGAGCTGATGTCCGACGTGGAACGCCGGGTGGCCGTGGGGTCCACCGCCGAACGCGCCGTGTACGACGCCTTCGCCTCCTACCGGGCCCTGCTCGCCGGAGCGGGCGAGTACCTCGCCGGCCGGGTCGCCGACCTCGACGACGTGCGCAACCGCATCGTGGCCCGGCTGCTGGGCGTGCCGATGCCGGGTGTCCCCGACAGTGACGAGCCCTACGTGCTGATCGCCCGCGATCTCGCACCGGCCGACACCGCTCTGCTCGACCCGACGCTCGTCCTCGGGTTCGTGACCGAGGAGGGCGGCCCCACCAGTCACAGCGCGATCCTGGCCCGCGCGCTCGGCGTGCCGGCCGTGGTGGCGCTGCCCGGCGCCGGCGAACTGGCCGAGGGCACGGTCGTCGCGGTGGACGGCAGCTCCGGAGAGGTGTTCGTCTCCCCCGGCGCGCGCCGCCGCGCCGAACTGGAGGCGGCCGCCGCCGAACGGAAGGCGGCCCTCGCCGCCTCGCACGGACCGGGCGCGACCTCGGACGGCCACACGGTGCCGCTGCTCGCGAACATCGGCGGTCCCTCCGACGTACCGGCCGCGGTCGAGGCCGGTGCCGAGGGCGTCGGGCTGTTCCGCACCGAGTTCCTCTTCCTCGACGACAGCCGACGGCCGCCGTCCGAAAGTGAGCAGGTCGAGGCGTACCGCTCGGTGCTGGAGGCGTTCCCCGGCCGTCGTGTCGTGGTCCGGGTGCTCGACGCCGGGGCGGACAAGCCGCTGTCCTTCCTCACCCCCGGCGACGAGCCCAACCCCGCGCTCGGCGTGCGGGGGCTGCGCTCCCTGCTGGAACACCCGGAGGTGTTGCGCACCCAGTTGTCGGCGCTGGCCACCGCCGCCGCCGGCCTGCCCGTGCACCTGCAGGTCATGGCGCCGATGGTCGCCGACCGGGCCGACGCACGGGCCTTCGCCGACGCCTGCCGGGCGGCGGGACTGCCCGGGACCTTCGGGGCGATGGTGGAGATCCCCTCGGCCGCCCTGCGGGCCCGGTCGGTCCTCCGGGAGGTCGAGTTCCTCTCCCTGGGCACCAACGACCTGGCTCAGTACACCTTCGCGGCGGACCGGCAGGTGGGCGCGGTCGCCCGCTGGCAGGACCCGTGGCAGCCCGCGCTGCTGGACCTCGTGGCGTTCGCCGCGGAGGCGGCCCGCGCCGAGGGCAAGAGCTGCGGCGTGTGCGGGGAGGCGGCCGCCGACCCGCTGCTGGCCTGTGTGCTGACAGGGCTCGGTGTGACCTCCTTGTCGATGGGCGCGGCCTCGATCCCGTATGTGCGCTCGACTCTCGCGAAGCACACTCTCGCGCAGTGCGAGCGGGCCGGCGCCGCCGCTCGGGCCACGGATTCCGCCCAGGAGGCGCGGCAGGCCGCTCAGGGGGTGCTGTCCGGGGAGTAGCCCGGCGCGGCCGCGCCGGGCCCTCCTCGTCGGGGCGCCCTGACCGGCCGACCGGGTCAGGGCCGGACCGGTCGGGTCGGGGAGACCCCGGCGGCGTCGCCGGCCGCTCTCAGTCGCTCCCTCCGTCATGGCGGTGGGGAGGTTCGGGGTGGAGCAGGTCGAGGGCGGGCGCGGCCCGGTAGTCCACGCCGGGCTCGGGCGGGATCGGCTCGCCTGTGTCGGTGTCCGTGCAGTAGGCGTCGAAGACCTCCGCGGCCGACAGGGGGTGCAGGGTCCCTTCGCGCAGGCGCCAGCCGCGGACGCTGTCGGGTTCGCCGGCGCGGGCCGTGCGCGCGACGAGTCCTGAGGGTGCCTCGGTCACGAGGGCGGAGGCCAGGACCGTGGTCAGGTCGAGGGCGTCGTTCTCTTCGAGCCGGAAGGCGCCCTTCGGGGTGACGGTGACGTCGAGGTCGGCGAGCAGGGTGCCGGAGGGGGCGCTCGTGCTGCACACGAGGTGGTGGTCCCCGGGGCCGGCGACCTGGAGCACCGCCACGAGGAGATGGGCCGCGTGGTCGAAGGCGGCGCGGCCCAGGCTCTCGCCGCAGTCCGCGCAGTCCCCCGCGTCGCCGAGCAGTTCGCTCGCGTAGGCGAAGGTCGCCTGGCGGACCGCCCCGTCCACGAGTCGCGGCAGGAGCTCACGCAGCGGGCTGCCTTCGTACGGGACGGCCGGTCCGCGGCTCTGGAGGTGGGCCGTGAACCGGGCGCGGCTGGCCGGGTCGTCCGTTTCGAGGCCGGACTCGGCGCAGAACTCCTCGTACTCCTCGGGGTCGAACAGGGTCAGGGTCGTGTGCCTGCCCTGCGCGGCGCGCTGTTTGAGGCAGCGGTCCGCCTCGTCGAGGTAGGCGGCGTGCGTGTCGAAGCGGAAGGTGCGGTAGTGACGCATCCGGGCGAAGTCCTCCTCGTCGGTGAGGAGGGCGAGGGTGCCGGTGATCTCGCGGTGCAGGCCGCTGTTCCGGGGCCGGGTGCCGCGTGCCGGCCGCTCGGCGGCCGGCTGCTGGGTGATGGTCTTGTGTCGTGCCATGGTTCCCCCTGGTGACGTGGCGTCATGAGGATTCCCTCATTCGTCACTCACCGTAATCGCGGGCACTGACAATCGCTTCTCGGCGAGGGGGCGCGGACCAGTGGGGCTGGCCGAGGCAGGTGCCGCCAGGGGCCCCGAGGACGGCCCAGCCGGGGGCGGACTCGTACGCCCGGCGACCGGCGGTCCGCCCGGGTGGGCGCATGTGCGGACGGTGTCGAAGCACCTGGGGGTGGACCCGCGGTGGGCGGTGCGGGGCACCGATCCCGCGACGCTCGCCCGGCACGACGGGCGGATGCTCATGACCTCGGGGTGGGTGAGCCGGGTGCTTCAGGAGACAGTGGCGCTGCCGCTGGTGGACGAGGCCGTGGGGCGGCGCGTCCGCGAGGTCGGTCAGACGTACACCGAGCGCCGGTCCGCGCTGGTCGGAGCGCTGGAGCGGCCTACGGGCGCAGCGGGATGAACGTGTGGGTGCCGGGGCGGGACGAGTCGGCGGTGGTGGGCGGACTGCGCTCGCGCGGCTGGTGGACGGCGGCGGGGGCGCGGTTCCGGATCGCCTCGCCCCCGGCTGTCCGGAACACCACGGCGAGGCTGGAGCCGGCCGGGGCAAAGCGGCTGGCCGCCGACTTCGCCGAGGTGCTGCGGGAGGGCGAGGCGACGTACGGGGGGGTGAGCGCCGGCGCTCAGCGCAAGGGCCCGGTGCGCCCGCGTTCAGGAAGAGCGTTCGCGCGCCAGGTCCTCGTAGGTCCGCAGCAGGGTGACGTCGTCGACCGAGCCGGGGTTGACGGCCTGGGCCAGCGGCGTGCCCTGGAGGAGGCGTTTGACGGGGACCTCGATGCGTTTGCCGGTGAGGGTGTGCGGGACGGCGGGGACCTCGATGATCTCGTCGGGGACGTGGCGGGGGGACAGTTCGGAGCGCAGGGCGGCGGCGACGCGGGCGCGCAGCGCGTCGTCGAGCACCGCGCCCTCGGCGAGCTGGACGAACAGCGGCATCCAGTAGCCGCCGTCGGGCTGTTCGACGCCGACGACAAGGGACTCGCGGATCTCGGGGAGGCGTTCGACGACCTCGTAGATGTCGGCGGAGCCCATGCGCACGCCCTGCCGGTTGAGGGTGGAGTCGGAGCGCCCGTGGATGATCACCGATCCGTGCGAGGTGAGGGTGATCCAGTCGCCGTGCCGCCACACGCCGGGGTACGTGGAGAAGTAGCTGTCGTGGTAGCGGCTGTCGTCGGGGTCGTTCCAGAAGCGGACCGGCATGGACGGCATGGGCCGGGTGACGACGAGCTCGCCGACCTCGTCCACGAGGGGCCGGCCCTCGGGGTCCCACGCCTGGAGGTCGACGCCGAGGCTCGGTGCCTGGAGTTCGCCGAGGCGGACGGGGAGGGTGGGGACGGCTCCGGCGAAGCAGCTGCACACGTCGGTGCCGCCGCTGACCGAGGCGATCCACAGGTCCTCGCCCGCCTCCTCGTGCAGCCAGCGGAAGCCGTCCGGCGGGAGGGGCGAGCCGGTGGTGGCGACGCAGCGCACGCGGCTGAGGTCGAAGTCGCGGGCCGGGTGGAGTCCGGCCTTGCGGCAGGCCATGACGTACGCGGCCGAAGTGCCGTACAGGGTCGTTCCGGTGGCCTCGGCGACGCGCCACTGCCCGGCGGTGTCGGGGTAGCCGGGACTGCCGTCGTAGAGGACGAGGCCGGCGCCGGTGAGCAGTCCGGAGACGAGGAAGTTCCACATCATCCAGCCGGTCGAGGTGTACCAGAAGAAGCGGTCGCCGGGGCCGAGGTCGCAGTGCAGGCCGATCTGCTTGAGGTGTTCGAGCAGGATGCCGCCCTGGGACTGGACGATGGCCTTCGGCAGCCCGGTGGTGCCGGACGAGTAGAGGACCCACAACGGGTGGTCGAAGGGGACCTGCTCGAAGACCGGTTCGGTGTCGGCGGCGACCAGGCCGGCCCAGTCCAGGGCGCCGTCCGGGGCGTCCGTGCCGAGCAGGGGCACGTGGACGAGCGCGCGCAGCGTGGGCAGTTCGGCGCGCAGTTCGGCGACGGTGTCGCGGCGGTCGTGTTCCTTGCCTCCGTAGCGGTAGCCGTCGACCGCGAACAGGACGACGGGTTCCACCTGCTGGAAGCGGTCGAGGACGCCGCGGGCGCCGAAGTCGGGGGCGCAGGAGGTCCACGTCGCGCCGACCGTCGCGGCCGCGAGGAAGGCGATGACGGCCTGCGGCACGTTGGGCAGGTAGCCGCTGACCCGGTCGCCGGGGCGTACCCCCAGCTCGCGCAGGGCGGCGGCGAGGGAGCCGACCTGGCGGCGCAGTTCGGTCCAGGTGACCGGTTCCGGGCCGTGGGTCTCGTCGACGTGCAGGAGGGCCGCCTCGCCCGCGCGCAGGGAGTCCTCCGCGGCGCGCAGGGCGTGTTCGGCGTAGTTGAGGCGGGCGCCGGTGAACCACCGCGCGCCGGGCAGTGAGCGGTCGGCGAGTACCTGTTCGTACGGGGTGGAGAACCGTACGTCGAACCACTCGGCGACGCTCTGCCAGAAGGTGTCGAGTTCGGCGACGGACCAGCGGTGCAGGGCGGCGTACCCGCCGTCCGCGGGTGCGCCGTGGTGTTCGGCGGCCCAGGACTGGAAACGGCTGACGGCGGCGCTCTCGACGCGGGCCTCGTCGGGCTCCCACAGCGGCTGGGGCGGCTGCGGCGCGGCGGTGGACACGGGGGCGGCTCCCTGGTTCTCCGGGGTGTTGCGTGGTCGTCGGCGACGATGCCACGGGTCGCGGGCGCACACCAGAGCGACGGCGCGCGGGGCGGGCGCGCCGGTGCCGGTCGGCGCGCCGAGGGCCGGGCTCGCGCGCGGTTCGTGGCGGGGACCGGCCGGGACCGGGTGGCTTGGGTGAACGGCGGCTGAACGCCACCCCCGCGTGGGCGATTCGGTGACACTCTGGCTCCATGATCGGTCGTGATCTGGTGCGTTCGGTGACGGCGGCCCGCGTGGGCGGCCCCGGGCTGGGGCTGCGGGCCTGGCGGGCCGCCGTGCGGGCGCGCCGCGCCGAGGCCGAGGGGTCCGGGACGGCGGAGCGTGCGCGGGTCCCCGGTGCGGTCACGGGGGTGGAGCCGGAGCCGGGCGGCGGCCTGATCCGGTTCGGGCGTTCGGCCCTGTACGTGCGGGTGACGGTGCGGGGCGCGGTCTTCCTCGGCTGGGACGGGGCGCGGCCCGCCCCTTCGTACGCCCTCGCCGGGGAGGGGGTGACCGAGCCGGACGAGCGGGTGCTGCTGGAGCCGGATACGGAGGGCGGGTTCCGGATCGTCGCGGAGCGGGTGACCCTGACGGTGTCGCGGCGCGGGACGGTCGAGGTGTGCACGCCGGGCGGCGTGGTGCTGCGCAGGGACGAGCCGCCCCGCTGGTGGGAGCGGTCGGCGGGGCCGCGCGCTCCGCGTTTCCCGTTTCCGGCCGGGGACGCCGGCCGGGTCACGGTGCCGGGCCGCGGGGTGCCCCCGAGGGACGGGGCGCCGGGGACCGTGGAGGACGGGGAGCCGCCCCCGCGCCCCCTGGCCGACGCGGACCGGGACGGCCCGTCCCGGGGTCAGGTCCCTTCGGGCCGGGAGCCGGGCGGGCCCGGCGCCGGGGGCGGTCGCTGGGAGCAGCGCTCCGAGGTGAGCGCGGACGCGCGCTTCTTCGGTTCCCTCGCGGACGGTGGTCCGGCCCGGACGGCGCGGGGCGGGGCGGCACCCGGCGGCGGGTTCCGGCTGGTGCCGGGCGCGTATCCGCTGGGCGCCCGGGACGGGGCCGGGGGTCTGCGGATGCCGGTGCAGGTCGTGGTGGCGGACGCCGGGGCGCATCTGGTGTTCCACGACACGACGGGGGAGGGGACGCTCACCGTCCGGGACGGGGTGGAGGGGGCCGGTTCGGGGCACGACCGGCCGGCGGTGACCGTGCTGGGGATGCGCGGCGGCCCGGTGCGGTACTGGATCGTGGTGGGCCCCCCGCAGCGGCTCGCCTACGGCTGGGCCTCGCTGACGGGGGCTCCCCTGCCGCCGCCGGACTGGGCGCTGGGCCATCACCACGAGCCGGCTCTCCCGTTCGGTGCGGCCGGGGTGCGGGAACTGGCCGAGGGGTTCCGGGCGCGGGCGATTCCCTTGGACGCGGTCCTTCTCGATCCCCCTCCGGTGGCGGACGGGTCCCGCCAGGCGCTTGGTGACGGCCGGTCCGCTCCCACGGGTCCCACGGGCCGGGAGCGTTTCCCCGGCCCCGCGGCGCTCGGCGCCGATCTGCCCGGCCTCGGGGTGCGTACGGTGGCGGTGGCGCGCGACCGGGGCGGGGCGTCTCACCCGGGCTGCACCGCAAGCGGCCCCGGCCCCGATTCCGGTCTGCGCGAGTGGCGGAGCGGGCCGTCCGGGCGGCGGCTCGCCGAGGGGTTCGCGGACTTCGTCCACGAGGAGGCCGGCTGCCCGTCCGTCCCCTCGCGCGTCGGTCCGGGCACGGTGGACTCCGTCGTCCCGCCGCCCCGGCCCTCCCCGGACGGGCGGGCCGGGGAGTGCCGGGGGGCCACGGGCGTCCACGAGCCGGGCGTGAGCCGTGCGGCGGGCCACGGCCTTCGGGCCCCGGGCACGCGCCCCTTCCTCGTCTCGGACTCGGGGTGGGCCGGGGTCCAGCGGTACGGCGGGGTCCGGCTCGCGCCCGGCGGGGCGGCCGACGGGTGGGAGGCGCTGCGGGCCTCGCTGGGCCGGGTGCTGGGGCTCGGGCTGTGCGGGGTGCCGTTCAGCGGGCCGCGGGCCTCGGGCGACGGGGAGCTGGGGCTGCGGTCGCTGCAACTGGCGGCGTATCTGCCCCTGTTGTGCACCGGCCCGGGGGTGGTGGACGAGGGAGGAGGCGACGAGCGGGTCCGGGCGGTGCTGCGGGAGCGGGCGCGGCTGCGGCCGTACTTCATGACGCTGGCCCGGTACGCGGCGCTGTGGGGCGCTCCGTGGGCACGCCCGCTGTGGTGGCTCGCCCCGGAGGACCGGGCGCTGCGGGACTGCGGGGACGCCTTCCTGCTCGGTGACGCGCTGCTGGTGGCCCCCGTGCTCGCGGCCGGGCTGCGGGTGCGGAGCGTGCCACTGCCGCCGGGGCGCTGGTACGACACGGTGACCGGGGCGATCTACCCGGGTTCCCGGACGGTCGAGGTGGCGGCCCCGCTGTCGCGTCCGGCGGTCCTGGCGCGGGCGGGCGCGGTGCTCCCGGTGCGTGGCGCGGACGGTGCCACGGAGCTGGAGGTCTGGGCGCCGGCCGAGGGGCAGTCCACGGGCGGCGGGACGGTCCTCGCCGGTCCGGCGGACGGTGGGGAGCAGCCGGTGGCGGAGCACTACGTCTCGCGGCGCGAACCGGACGGGCGGGTGGTCGTGGAGCGGACGGACGACGGTCCGCTCACCGGGCGCGCGGTACGGGTGCGTGGTCTGGGTCGCGGCCCCGGGGAGGGCGGGGTTCAGACGTAGCGGCCCTCGAACCACGCCCGCGCGGCGAGGGTGTGCAGCGGGAAGCCGAGCCGGGCCGGGCCGCGCAGTACGTGGCGGCCGTCGGTCTCGTCGGTGGGTACCGACCGGGGGAGTTCGGCGGCGGGACGTACGGGCAGCAGGCCGAACAGGAGCAGGTGGCCGTCGTTCGAGGAGAGGGCGTCGGCGAGCCGTACGTCGCGTACGGCGGCCTCGATACCGGTCTCCTCGCGCAGTTCGCGTACGACGGCGTGCCGCCAGTCCTCGTCGTGGTCGACGAAGCCGCCGGGCAGGGCGACGGTGCCCCGGGCGGGCTCGATCGCGCGGGTGATGACGACCAGCCCGGTGCCGGAGCGGTCGTACACGGGCTGGAGGGCGACCGCCACCGGCAGCGGATTGCCGTAGGCCGCCGCTCCGCACTCGGCGCAGGTACGGGGCCAGCCGGCCGGGTCCGGGTAGCGCGCTCCGCAGCTCGAACAGTGGGAGTCCCGCTCCGGCGGGGCGGGAGCGGGGGCGGGGGGACCGTCGACGGTGGGCTGAGTCCGGGACACGCGCGGACTTTATCCGATCCGGTCGAACTCTTGCTCTCCCCCTCCCCCGTGGGCCCCGGCGCGTCGTCAGGGGCGGTGCAGCGAGCGCAGGGCGACGGGGAAGTCGAAGTAGGTGTCGGGGTACTGCTCGGGCTGGTGGGTGAAGTGCCACCACTCCTCGGGGAGGTTGGTGAAGCCCTCGCGCTCCAGGGTGGTCTTGAGGAGCGTGCGGTGGGCACGCTGGACGCCGGTGACGCGCGGGTCCTCCGTGTGGGCGAGCGTGTCGAAGCAGTCGAAACCGGTACCGGTGTCCACGGAGTTGTCGGGGAACCGTTCCTTCTTCGGCCCGTAGCACGGGGTGAGCGTCTGGCCCGGCCGGTACGGGCGGGTGGGCAGGGCCGGCAGCCGCACCACGGTCAGGTCGAGGGTCGAGCCCCGGCTGTGCCCGGACTTCTCCGCGATGTAACCGTCCGCGAACAGCCGGGTCTTGTCCACGCGAGGGTAGAACTCGGCCTTCATCCGCTGGTCGCCGAGGTCCCTGGCCCAGTCGACGAAGTGGTCGACGGCGCGCTGCGGCCGGTAGCAGTCGTAGACCTTGAGGGAGTACCCCTGGCGCAGCAGCGTGCGCTGCGCGCGGCGCAGGGCCTCGGCGGTGGAGCGGGTGAGCAGGCACAGGGGCTGCTCGTATCCGGTGACGGGCACGCCCATGAAGTTGTGCGGCGTGAAGTAGCGGATCTCCTCGATGATCGTCGGGTCGACCCGGCGCAGTTCGACGAATGAGGCGGGCGCCTCCGGGTCGCGTCCGGCGCCCGGCCCGGCCTGGGCGGGGGCGACGGTCGCGCCGACGGCGAGCAGGGTGACGGTCGCGAGCGTGAGGAGGGCGCACACAGGTGCGGGAAGTCGTCGTCTCATGGAGCACCGGTCTACCAGGAACCACGGTTTTCCCACAGGTGCCTGACAGGGCATCGCATACGACCGGGGGCGACGGGGACGCTCCGCCGGGGCCGGGCGGCGACCGGCACGGCGGTCCGGCGTGCCGGCGAGCGCCGTGGCGCCCGGCGTGCCGGCCGGTGCCGGTCCGGGAGGGGGGGGGGGGCCGGGGGGGGCCCCCCCCCCCCCCCGCCGGGGCCCCCCCCCGCCCCGGCCCCCCGGGGGGGGGCGGCGGCGGCCCGGGTGGGCGGGGACCAGGAGGTG
>NZ_JBIAFO010000005.1:339996-389608 GCF_042869355.1 Streptomyces sp. NPDC007088 | reverse complement strand
GGGGGGCCGGGCCCGCCGGGGGGGCGGGCGGGGCGGGGGCGGGGGGGGGGGGGCCGCGGGGGGCCCCCCCCCCCCTCCCCCGTCGGGGCCCCGCGCGCTACCGTGCCCGCATGGAGCAGGCGACGGAAGCCGGGTTCGGCGGCTACGAGGAGTTCTGGCCCTACTACGTGGCCATGCACGCGCGGGCGGCGACCCGGTGGGTGCACCTCGGCGGCACGCTGACCGGGCTCGCGGTGAGCGCCTACGGGCTGGCGCGCGGACGGCGACGGTACGCGGTGGCGCTCCCGCTCATCGGTTACGGCACGGCCTGGCCCGCGCACTTCCTGATCGAGGGGAACAACCCGGCGACCTTCGGGCATCCGGTGTGGTCGCTGCGCGGGGACGTCCGGATGATCCGCATGATGCTCGCGGGCCGGGACGCGGAACTCGCCGAGACCGCGCGGAAGTGGCTCGCCGAGCACGCGTGAGCCGAGCGGGCGGCGCGGGCGCGGGGCCGGCGCGCGGCCCCGGGCGGGCCGGGGTTCACGGGGCGCCGGTCGGCTGCCCGGCCGCCCTGGCGAAGGCCCTGGCGTGTTCCACGACCGCGATGAGGACCGTCTTCGCCGAGGCGCGCTCGCGCGCGTCGCACAGCAGGACCGGGACGTCCGGGTCGAGGTCGAGGGCCTCGCGGACGGTCGCGGCGGGATGCCGGTCGGCGCCCTCGAAGCAGTTGACGGCGACGACGAAGGGGATGCCGCGGCGCTCGAAGTAGTCGACCGCGGAGAAGGAGTCCTCCAGCCGACGGGTGTCGACGAGCACCGCCGCCCCCAGCGCGCCCTGGGCCAGTTCGTCCCACAGGAACCAGAACCGGTCCTGGCCGGGGGTGCCGAAGAGGTACAGGACGAGGTCCTCGCGCAGGGTGATGCGGCCGAAGTCCATCGCGACGGTCGTGGTGCGTTTGTGCTCCACGCCCCGGATGTCGTCGACGGGCCGGCTCGCCTCGGTGAGCGTTTCCTCGGTACGCAGCGGACGGATCTCGCTGACCGCGCCGACCAGCGTGGTCTTGCCGACCCCGAACCCGCCGGCCACCAGGAGCTTGAGGGTGACCGGGGGCGCGGCGGGGGCGAGTGAGGTGTTCATACGGCCTCTTCTCGTGCCGTCCCCGCCGGTGTGCGCGGCGGGGACGTGCGGGGTGAGCGGTGCGGGCCCCGGTTCACAGGGCGCGCAGCCCGTCGATGACATCGCGCAGGATGCTCTCGTCGGGCAGTTCGGCGGGCGGCACCGGCCGGGTGACCGTGACCAGTTCGCCCTCGGCGAGGTCGCCGACGAGCACCCGGACGACGCCGACCGGCAGGTCGAGCCCGGCCGCGAGTTCCGCCACGGACTGCGGGGCGTTCGCGCAGAGCCCGAGGATGTCCATGTGCTCGGGGGACAGCAGCGCGTCGCTCGCCGCGTCCTGCGGGGGCGAGGCGGCGGTGACGAGCGCGATGAGGTCGAGCCGGTGCTGTCCCGCTCCGCTGGTGCGGCCCCGGGTCATCGCGTAGGGACGTACGACCGGGCCCGCCTCGTCGTCGAACCAGCGGGCGCTCTCGTGACCGGCGTCGCTCATGCCCTGCCTCTACCCCCCGGCGGACACGTCGGAGCGGGGGGCCTGGCCCAGGTGGGCGCCGACCCGCTTGACGAGCAGGGTCATCTCGTAGGCGATCTGGCCGACGTCGGCGTCGGAGCCCGCCAGCACGGCGAGACAGCTGCCGTCCCCGGCGGCGGAGACGAACAGGAACGCCTCGTCCAGTTCGACGATGGTCTGCCGGACGCTGCCCGCCTCGAAGTGCCGCCCGACCCCCTTGGCGAGACTGTGGAAGCCCGAGGCGACGGCGGCGAGGTGCTCGCTGTCCTCGCGGTCGATGTCCTCGGAGACGCCGGTGGGCAGTCCGTCTCCGGACAGGACGATCGCCTTGCGGATGCTCGCTACCCGGGAGACCAGATCGTCGAGGAGCCAGTTGAGTTCGCGGGTGCCGCCGGGGGCGGCGTTCGCGGGTGTCGTAACGGCCCTTGGTGCAGTCATCGACCGTCCCTTTCCGGTGTGGTTCGTGGCGCTGTGCTGTCGGGGACGGGTCCGGTGGCACCGGTCCGCCCCACGTTCTGCCCGGCCGGTCGGGAACCGGCCGGCGTGTCCTTCGGTGTGCCGCCGGGGTCCTCGCCCGTCTCGACGCGCCCGCGCTGCCAGCCCTGCTGGAGGGCCGCCATGCGGTCGCGGACCTCGTCGGCGTCGCGTTCGGCGGCGCTCTGCCCCGCGGACGCCGCCGGGGCGGGTGGCGGTTCCTCGCGCAACTGCCGCGCGAGGCTCGCCTGCCGCACCCGGCGGGGCAGCCCGCCCGGTCCGGCGGACGGACGCCCGGGTGCCGCGGGAGGCGGCGAGGCCGGAGCCGGGCCCGGGGCGCGGCTCGCGGCCGGAGCGGGGGTGGCCTCGTCCGAGGCAGGCCCCGGTCCCGGCGGCGCGGGGCTCGCGGCGACCGGGGCCCCGCGCGTAGGCGCCGCCTCCGCGCCGGCGTCCGGGCGCTGCCCGCGCACCGGCCTGCCGTGGGAGCTGACGAGCTTGGGCACCGGCCGGCGCGGCAGGGCGCCGAGGTCTGTCAACGGGCCCCTCGGCCGGTTCGCGCCCCCGGCGGTCCCGGCGTCCGCCGTCTCGCGCTCGTCCCGGGCGTCCCTGGCCTGCTGGTGCTGTTCGCCGCCGGTCTCGCCGGCGGGGGCCCTGCCGGTGCCGCGGGCGCGGAACAGTCCGCCGTGCTCCGTGCCGTCCTCGTCCGGCTCGTCGGTCTCGTCCCGCTCGTCGAGGCCCTTCGCGCCGAGTGGGGCCTCCAGCTCCACGGGACCGTCCGGTACCGGTTGCCCGGCGGCCGGGGCCCGGCCCGGTTCCCGCGTGCTCGCGCCCTCGCGCGCCGTGCGGCGCGGCAGCCCCCGCTCCTGCCGGGACGGCGGCAGGTCACCGGTCCGCAGTCCGGCGCCGTCGGTGTCCCCGGCCTCCGTCAGCAGGGCCTCGGGCAGGAACACGACGGCGGTGGTCCCGCCGTACGGGGAGGGCTGGAGGGAGACCCGCACGCGCTGGCGCCGGGCCAGCCGGCTGACCACGAACAGACCGAGGCGGTCGGTGTCGGACAGTTCGAACTCGGGTGTCTCGGCGAGGCGCTGGTTGGCGTCGAGCAGCGCCTCGGGGGCCATGCCGAGGCCGCGGTCGTGGATCTCCAGCGTGAACCCGTTGCCGACGTGCTCGCCGACGACCTGGACAGCGGTGTGCGGCGGGGAGAACACGGTGGCGTTCTCCAGCAGTTCGGCGAGCAGGTGGGTGAGGTCGCCGACGGTGGGGCCGGTCACCGCGACGCGGGGCAGCCGGCGCACCTCGATGCGTTCGTAGTCCTCGACCTCGGAGACGGCGGCGCGTACGACGTCCATGAGCGGCACCGGTCTGCGCCACTGCCGCGAGGGCGCCGCGCCCGACAGGATGACGAGGCCCTCGGCGTGCCGGCGCATACGGGTCGTGAGGTGGTCGAGGCGGAAGAGGTCGGCGAGTTCGTCGGTGTCCTCGGTGCGCCGTTCCATCGTGTCGAGCAGGGTGAGCTGCTTGTGCAGCAGCACCTGGCTGCGCCGGGCCAGGTTGACGAAGACCTCGGAGACGCCCTGGCGCAGCTCCGCCTGCCGGACGGCGGCCTCGACGGCGGCCCGCTGGAGCGTGTTGAGGGCCTGCCCGACCTGGCCCATCTCGTCCTTCTCGTAGCTCAGGCGGGGGGTCTCCGTCTCGACGTCGATCTCCTCGCCGGCCGCGAGCCTGCGCATGACGGCGGGCAGCCGCACCCCCGCCGCCTCGTGCGCCTGGCGGCGCAGCCCGGACAGGTCGCGCACGAGTCCGCGGCCGATGCGCAGCGACAGGTAGAGGGAGAGCAGCAGCGCGAGCAGGCCGAGGACGCCGGCCAGGGTGGCCCGCAGCAGCACCCCGTGCGCGTACGGGCTGATCTCGTCGCGGTAGCGGGTCTCGGCCCGGTCGTTGCGCGTGGCGAGGGCGTCGAGGACGGTGCCCGAGGCCTCGGACCAAGTGCGGGCGCTCACCGGGCTCGGGGCGCTGGGCACGGACTGGCTCACTCCGTACTCGGCGTCGCGCAGCGCCGAGGTCTGGCCGCCGGACCAGTACTTCGTGAACTCCTCGCGCTCCTTCTCCGGCAGCAGCGCGAGGTTGGTCTCGTAGACGAGGTCACGTTGGGCGACGAGGTCGGAGACGCTCTGGATCTCCTCGCGCCCCAGCCGTTCCTGGGTGAGGGCCGCGGTGACGACGGCGTCCTCGCGGGAGAGGAGTTCGCGTGCGCGGTCGATGCCGACGACGCCGCGGCCGTACTTGTCCAGGGCGACGTCCTTGACCGAGCGCAGGTCGGTGAGGAAGCCGAAGCAGGGGCTGATCAGCCGGGTGTACAGGTCGAGCGCGGTGGTGCGCGAGACCCGGTTGTCCTCGACGGTGCGGCGGATGGATTCGAGGTCCTTGAACCCGTCGACGAGGTCGGCGAGTTCGGCTCGCGAGGTGGGGTTCATCCGGTCGCGCAGCCCTGTGTCGCGGGCCACGTCCTCCACCTTGGCCAGCGCCGTGTCGGTGCCGGTCCGGCTGCGCCGCAGGGCCGCGAGGACGTCGGCGCCACGCGGGTCGGCGAGGTAGACGAGGGTGCGCAGCCGCTCGTGCTGGAGGGCCCGGGTGGCTTCCTGGACAGGCCGGGCGGCGTGGTCGAGGAGTTCGTTCACGCCGAGGACCCGGTAGGCGTCCTGGCCGCTGATGACGGTGGCGTAGGCCCAGACGGCGCTCAGCGAGAGCAGCGGCACCAGGAGCAGCGCCACGATCTTCCTGCGGATCGATTTCCCGCGAAAGCGCATGGTCTCCCCCAGATCCGACCCCCTGCCGGTCCCGGGCCGGCGGGCGGCCACCGAAACCGGCCCCTTCGGGAAGGGGCGCACGTTCCTCGTGAATCGGCGTGACTCTACTACTGCCTCAGCGACAACTCGAAGAGATGTCCGGTTACTTTTCTCCCGGCTTACGTGGGACCATTCGGGAGGTGTCGGTTCATCGCACTAGATGGTGGGTCAGTCCGGGGATACCGGGGCCACCGGCGGAGAACCTCGCGGCCCGGCCGTACGTCTGTCCGTAGGGAAACGGTTCCGCTGCCGGCCGCAGGTGAGCGGCGTACCGCGGCCGTACGGGTAAAGCCGCGTGGGGCGGGCAGCGAAGAGGAAGGCCGCCCGCGTCCCCCGGGCGGTGGTCCGGTCCGTGAGAGTGGGGAGTTGACGGGTTGATGAGCACGGCAGAGCGCGGGGCGGAGGACGTCCGGGAGAGTGCGGGGGCCCGCCCCGGGAAACCAGCTGAAGAGGATTTCGACACTCCGCTGCCCGACTGGAGCCTCGCGGAGTACGGGGAGGACGCGGAGGCCGACGCGGACGTCGCGCGCCGGCGGAGGGAGTCGGTCCGCCGGGACTCCCTGTGGGTCGAGGAGCCCGCGGTACGCCGTCGGCTGCCCGATCCGGTGCGCACCTCCGCGGTGCGCGCGGTCATCGTCGTGGCGCTGACCCTGAGCCAGGCGGTGACCGCCTTCCTGTGCACGCTCGCCGGTTCCTGGCTCGCCTTCCCGATGGTGGTCAGCAGTGTGGCCAGCACCGTGGTGGCGACCTGGGCGGTGCTCGACGTGTGGGTGACCCGCCAGGTGTGGAACCAGCGCAACGGTGTGGAGTCCCTGCCGGGCAGCACGGCACGCCAGTTGCGGCGTGAGCGGCGCCTGGCGCGGCGCGCGGCCCGTGCGGCGGCCCGGGACGCGGCACGCGAGAGGACCGGCGACCCGGCCGACGGGGACGCCGGCGTGGGCGGGGAGCGCGGGACGGTCGTGGCCGCGCGGGCCGCCACTCCGGTCCCCTCCGCCCGCCGGCCCGCCGAGCGGGCCGGGACGGGCACGGAGAACGGAGCCCGTCGCACCGGGGCGGGGCGGACGCGGCGGGAGAGCGCGGCCGCCTGACACCGGGTGTGCGCCGGGAAACGCGGGAGCCACCGGAGTCCGTACTCCGGTGGCTCCCGCGTTTCCCGGCCCGCTCAGACCGTGGCCGTGCCGCGGGACCCCGTGTCGCCGGCCGGTCGCTTGTACATACGGGTGGCGGTGATCTCGCCGTGCACCGCCTCGGCGTCGGTCGGGCCGGGCAGTCCGGGGCGCAGGTGCTCCTCGACGCTGATGTACTTCAGCCCGGCGCGCAGATCCGCGTCGTTGCGCAGACGGATGACGAGGGGGAACTCCGCGAGCGCCGTCGTGTCGAACAGGCCGGTCGTGTAGAGCAGCTGGACGCCGAGCGCGTCGGCCACGGCGCGCTGGAGCTCCAGCAGGTACGTCGCGTTGGCCCGGCCGATGGGGTTGTCGAGGAACAGGGTGCCGGCGTGCCGGTGCTTGTCGCGGCCCCGGTCGTTGGAGCGCAGCGCGGCCATCGTGCAGTACAGGGCGATCGCCGCGGTCAGGAGCTGGCCGCCGGAGAACACGTCGCCCATCTGCCCGACCGGGACCCGCTCGGCGCGCAGCACCGCGTCCGGCTTGAGGATCTCGACGCTGACCCCGCGCGGCTGGAGCGCCGCGTGGACCGAGCGCAGCAGCAGGGACATTCCGTCGCGGCGCAGGTCGGAGTTCTTGCGTACGGCGGAGCGGGTCGCCTCGTCGATGACCTCGCCGAGGCGTTCGGCGAGGCTCGCGTGGTCGGGCTCCTCGAAACGGATGCGCAGGAACTCCTGTCCGGACCACTCCCCCAGCCCTTCCGGGAGCCTGGACAGGCGCTGGGCGGAGCGCAGCGTGGCGAGGGAGGACTCGACGAGCCCGCGCAGCCGGTCCACGATCGAGTCCCGGTTGCGTTCGAGCTGGTCGAGTTCGTCACTGAGGACGCGCAGCCGGGGGGCGAACGCCTCGGCCCACTTCGCGGCGTGCTCGGGGAGCGCGGCGGCGGGCAGTTCGCGGATCTGCTGGCGCGCGGGCGTGCGGACCTGTTCGTAGCGCGTGGAGTTGGCGTGCCGCACGAGGATGTCGCTCGCCTCGCGGACCGCGGCCTCGGCGGCGGACAGGTCGGCCGCGCAGCCGCGCAGGGAACGGCGCGCCTCGGCGGTGGCGGTACGGGCCTCGGCGAGGGTGCCGTCGAAGGTCTCGGGGGCCTCCGCCGTCGCGTCGGGTCCCGGGGGCTCGGGATCTGCCGGGTCGCGCAGCAGATCACGCAGCGCGGCGGTGGACTCCTCGAAGCCGGCGGCCGCCTCCTCGGCGGTGCGGTGGGCCTGCTGGAGCTGTGCGTGGGCGGCGCGGGCGGTGTCGAGGGCGGTGGTGCGTTCGGCGAGTTCCCCGGTCGCGGTGCGCAGCAGGGCCTGGG
The DNA here is from genome assembly GCF_042869355.1 of Streptomyces sp. NPDC007088. Classification (NCBI taxonomy): domain Bacteria; kingdom Bacillati; phylum Actinomycetota; class Actinomycetes; order Kitasatosporales; family Streptomycetaceae; genus Streptomyces; species Streptomyces sp. NPDC007088. The sequence continues at coordinate 382,219 of NZ_JBIAFO010000005.1, read as the reverse complement.
CCGCTTCGGCGTCGGCCGGGACGCGTTCCCCGGGCAGTTCGGTGTGGGCGGTGCCCTCCTCGGGGGCGAGGCGTTCGGCCTCTCCGCGCAGTCGCCCCAGTTGCTCGCTGGCCGTGGAGGCACGGGTCTCCAGCATCTGGACGAGGGCCTCGGCGCGCCCGGCCGCGGCCTGCCGGGAGGGGCCGTCCGCGCCGTCGGGGCCTTCGAGGAGCTGTGCGGCGCGGGTACGGACCTTGTTGCTGAGCCGGTGGAGTTCGGCGTAGGCGGCGCTCTCGTCGCTCTCCGCGCGGGCCTGTTCGGCGCGCAGGTCGGCGCCGACCCCGACCTTCTCGTAGAGCTGGGAGGCCGCGCGGTACGCCTCGCGCAGGTCGGGCAGGGCGGCGCGGGCGGCCCGCGCGGAGGGTTCGGGCAGTTCCTCCGGGGCGCCGGCGATCTCGGCGCGTTCGGCGCGCAGGGCGCGGGCGGTGCGCCGGGCGTCGTCGGCGGCGCGCTGGGCTGCGCGGCGGTCCTCGTCGGCGGCGCGGGCGCGCTCCAGGCAGGTCTGGGCGCGGGCCTCGGACTCGGCCGCGTCCTCGGCGAGTTCGCGCAGCCGGGACGTCCACGTGGCGCGTTCCCGCAGCCGGTGGGCGAGGCCGGCGAGGGCGTCGGCGGCGCGACGGGCCCGCTGGGCGGCCTCCTGGCGCTGGTCGCGGACGGCGGCGGCCTCGGCGGCGGCCTCCTCGGCCTCGGCCCGCAGGGTGTGGGCCTCGGCGCGCTGCCGCTCGGCCTCCTCGGCGGCCGTCCGGGCCTCGCGGGCGGCCGTCTCCAGTTCGCGCAGGCGGCCGGGCGGACAGGCGGAGCGCCAGGAGGCGAGCCGGGCGGACAGCTCGCGGTCCTTGGCGAGCCGGGCCGCGAGCGCGCGGATGTCCTCGTCGCGGGCGGCGGCCCGGGTCCGCAACTGCTGGCGCTCCTCGTCGGCGGCGTGCTCGTCGTGCATCGCCGGGTTCGGCGGTACGAGGAAGACGTCCGCTCCCCCGGTGGAGCCGGTGGCCGGGGCGAGGAGGGCGGCGGCGGTGCCGACGGCGACCGTGGAGCGGGGCAGCAGGGCGGCGCCGGAGAGGACCTCGCGGGCGCGGCCGTGGGTCTCGGGGTCGGTGATGACGACGCCGTCGACGAGTTCGGGGCGGGCCGCGAGCACGGCGCTGTGGTCGGCGGGGTCGACGGCCTGGGCGAGGTAGCGCCAGCCGGGCAGGGCGGGGATGCCGTGCTCGCCGAGGTACTCGACGGTGGCGAGGACGTCGGGGCCCGGCGGCAGGAGTCCGCCGTCGCCGAGGGCGCCGAGAATGCGGGAGTCGTCGGCGGCGGCGGTGCGCAGGTCGAAGAGCTGCCGTTCCGCGCCGGTCACGGACTGGTCGAGCAGTTCTCCGAGGGCTTCGGCGTTGTCGTCGAGGCCGTACGCGTCCAGGCCGCCCGCGAAGGGGTCGCCCTCGTCCCCGGCCGTGGCGCGCGCGGACGTACCGGTCCGCGCTCCCTCACTGCCCGCGGCCCGGCGGGGCTGGGGGACACCGGCCGTGTGGCCGGGCAGTCCGAGGAGTTCCGCGAGGCGTTCCTCGCGGGCGAGTGCGGCGGCGGTGGCGTACTCGGACCGGTGGGCGTGGTCGGCGGCGTTCGCGGCGTCGGCGGCGCGGGCCGCGGCCAGTTCGGTGCGGGCGGCGGCGGTCGCGGTCTCCTTGGCGTGGTCGTTCGCGCGGGCGGCGGCGGCGCGCGCGGTCTCCCACGCGGCGGTCGCGGCCTTCTCGGCGTCGCTCGCGGCGAGCGCGGCGCGGGCCGGATCGGCGTCGGGGGCGGTGTCGTCGAGCCAGCCCGCCTCGACCGCCTCCGCGGTCTCCTGCTCGACCTCGGCGAGGCGCTGGCGCAGGTGACCGGTGTCGCTGCGGGCGCGCTGGGCATCGGTGGCGGCGGCCGTCGCGTCGCGGTGGGCGCTCTCGCTGTGTTCCTGGAGGGTCGCGGAGCGCTCCTCCTCGGCGTTGGCGTGGCCCTCGGCGGCCTCGGCCGCGTCCTGAAGGGCGCGGACGAGGTCGGCGGCCGCGGCGGCGCGAGCGGCGAGCGCGGGGGCGGCGTCGCGTTCGGCCTCGCGGATGGCGGCGGAGACGCGCGCGGAGCGGTCGGTGGCGGCACGCGAACGCAGTACGGTCTCGGCGGCCTGCCACGCGGAGTGCAGCGTGCGGGCGTCGGCGAGTTCGCGGCGCTGGGCGGCGGCCGTCTTCTCGGCGGCGGCCAGCGCCAGGGAGGCGTGCCGGTAGGCGAGTTCGGCGGCGAGAAGGGCGGCGCGGCCACGCGCGGCGCCGGCCTCGGTGACGGTGTGCCCGGCGGCGGTGACCTGCTCGGCCAGCTCCGCGGAGCGGACCCGTTCGAGGGTGGCTCGGGTGGCGAGGCGGCGGCCGAGGGTGCGGGCGCGGCGCTCGGCGGCGGCGTGGATCTCGCGGCTGCGGGAGCGGCTCGCGGTGGCGTCGACGATGCGGCCGAGGAGGTCGACGGAGCCGGCGGTGAAGTCCCGTTCGGCGATGAGTTCGGCGCGGCGGCCGAGTTTCCCGCCGAAGCCGTGCACGAGGTCGGCGAGTCCGTCGGTGTCCCGGGTGTCGGTGACGGCGCGCAGCAGCAGGTCGGTGAAGTCGGAGTCCTTCTTGACCGCGAAGAGCCCGGCGGCCTCTCCCTCGTCGGCGTTCATCTCGCGCTGGTAGCGGAAGAGTTCGGGGTCGAGGCCGAGTTCGCCGAGGTGCTCGGTCCAGCGCTCGTGGGTCTCCTCCCAGTGCACGTCGAGGTGGGGGTAGAACTTGCCCGCGTCGACGAGCGCGTCCCGGAACCCCTTCATGGTGCGGCGCCTGCCCTGGGCGGCGGAGACGCCCTCGGCGAGGGGACGTACGGCGGTGGACTCGGCGACCGGCAGCGCGTCGAGGCTCATTCCGGGGCCGGGCCGGAAGGAGTACCAGGCTTCGGCGAACTTGCGCGGGTCGTTGGACACCTGCCGGCCACGCCACTCGCTGACCTTGCCGACGACGACGTACTCGCCGGTGCGGGTGTGCTGCCACTCCAGGGCGACGTGTCCGCAGTCCTCGGCGAGCAGGAACTTGCGCAGCACCCCGGAGCTGGCGCCGCCGAGGGTGTTGCGGTGGCCGGGCAGCATGACGGAGAAGATGAGTTTGAGCAGGACGGACTTGCCGCCGCCGTTCTCCAGGAACAGCACGCCCGCCGGGGCCGGCCGGCGCGGCGGGCCGACCGGCTCCTCCGCGAAGAACTCCGCCTGGGCGGGGGCGGGATCGGGCACGGGTTCGCCGACGCCCCTCAGGTCGAGCACGGTGTCGGCGTAGCGCGCGCCGGCCGGGCCGATGGAGTAGAGGCGGATACGGGACAGCTCGTACATGGCGGCGGACTCTCGTGGACGGTGCGGGAGTGGGGCGGGACGGTGGGCGTGCGGGGCGGGTCAGCCGTGGAAGGGGAGCCCGGCGTCGGCGACCAGATCCAGGTCCTCGGTGTCCTCGGGCGGCAGCAGGCTCGGGCTTCCGTCGCTGACCGGGACGATGCCCAGTTCGAGCAGTTCGGCCATGGCGGCGCTGCCCGCCATGTCGCGGACCTGGAGCTGGTAGCGGGCCGTGGTGCGGTAGGTGCCGCCCGCTTCGTCGCCGGTGCGCTGGAGGAAGCCGGACTCGGTGAGGAAGCTGACGGCCTTGGCGACGATGCCGGTCGTGGAACCGGCCAGCCGCCGGGCGTCCTTGGTGGCGCCGGTCGCGCTGCGCCGGGCCCACACGCGCCAGGCCGCTTCGAGTCCGGGGGCCTCGGTGGCAGGGTCGGTGTTCTCCCCGGCGGCCTCGGCGCGCTCCTCGATGCGGCGGCATGCCTGGCGGACGAAGGCGTCCACCCCGTTGACGGTGAGGCGCCCGATGTAGCCGTCGTCGGCGAGATCCTCGGGGCGGGGGAAGGCCAGGGCGGCCACGGACAGGTGGGCGAGGCCGTGCAGGAAGCGGTCGGCGGTGTCGGTGGCGGCGCGGCGCGCGTAGTCGCCCATGCGGACCGCGAACAGGGAGTCCTCGGCGGCGGTCACCGCCATCCCGGCACGCGGGGAGACCTCCAGGACGATCAGCCCGAGTCCGGTGGCCACGGCGTCGGCCAGGCGCGCGAAGGCCGGGTCCTCGCGATGCCGGCGCAGCAGTTCGGCGTACTCGGCGTCCCGGGCGGGCTGGAGCCTGGGCTGGAGCCCGAACGCGACGAGCCGTGCCGCGTCCGCCGCGTCGGCCGGGGTGAGGGCGGCGGGAGCGGGGGCCGGGCTCCCGGACTCCCCCCAGGAGGGCTGCTCTGCGGCGTACTCGGTCACGGCTGGGGCTCCTGGGCGGTGGGGTGGGTCGGGGCGTACGGGGTGGGGTGGGCCGGGGCGTCGGTCCGGGGTCCGGAGGGGCGGGCCGGCGCTCACGCGGGCCCGGTGGGGTCGGCGGCCGTGCCCGCCGCGTCGAGGAGCGCCGTGCCCAGTATCAGGTCGGCGCCGCCGAACTCCGGGTCGTCCAGCGGGGTCCCGTCGTCCACGGCGAACAGGAGGCTGGGCTCGCCCTGGCGGTAGGCGGTGCCGAAGGGAGGGCTGGCGGCGTGCACGGCGAGCAGCGCGACGAGATAGGGCAGGTCCTCGTCCACGTCGCCGTGGCGGTCCGGGCGGCGGGCTTCCGCGAGCAGTCCGGAGAGGCGGCGCGGGGCCTCGTACTCCAGGGTCAGCAGTGCGGTGGCGCGGGCGAGTTGTTCCTCGCTGAAGCGGCTGTCGTCGGGGGTGGTGACGAGGTCGGGTTCGGGCATCTCGGCGCCGAGGTGCTCACGCTCCTGCGGAGGTGTCAGCAGGAGGTCCACGAGGTCGCCGACGCGCACCGAGACAGGGGTGCGCAGCCCGGTGCCGCGCGCGAAGAACGCGTCGGTGACGCGCAGGGCCGCTTCGACGGGGAGAGGCAGCACGGGGGCGAGCAGCTGGCCGTGGAGGTCGAGCCCGGGGCGGCCGGAGCGGGGCGCGAAGGACTGCCGGTCCTGTTCGGCGCGGAACAGGGGGCCGGCCTCCAGCAGCCGGGACTGGAGCTGGGTGTGGCGGCGGATGCAGTCCTTGACGATGTCGACGAGTTCGGCGGCGCGCCGCTTGTTGTCGGGCTCCTCCGCCTCGTCGCGGGCCTTGCGGATGTTGGTGAGGATCGCGTTCTCGTGCCGGTAGCGGTCGGCGACGTGGTCGAGCGCCTCGGCGATCATGTCGGGCACGGTGTTCAGCCAGTCGACGGCGCGTACGTCGCGGCGGGTGGCCTCCAGGGCGCGGCGCAGCGTCTCGGAGTACTGGACGGTGCGGTAGCGGGCCTGTTCTGCGGCGAGCTGGGCGTCGGCGAGCCTGCCGCGGCTCACCAGCACCTCCAGCTTGACCTCGGCGGCGATCTGGGCGCTGGTGACGTCCGTGTCGAGGGCGCCGACCAGGACGTTGACGGCCTCGTCGGTGGTGCGCAGGTAGACGCTGCCGCCGGTGCCGGGCACCTCCTCGATCAGCTTGAAGTCGTAGTCCCTGCGGACGTAGTCGCCGTCCTGCCCGAAGGTGCCGTAGACGGCGCGGAAGCCTCGGTCGGCGCTGCCGACGTTGATGAGGTTCTCCAGGACCCAGCGGGCGACCCGTTCGTGTTCGGCGGCGGGCCGGTGCGGGGCCTGGGCGGCCACCCGGGGCAGGAGTCTGGCCACTATCTCGTCGTGGTCGGCGCCGGTGTCGAAGTCCATGTGGAGGGTGACGAGGTCGATCGCGGAGAGGGCGACCTCGGCCATGGCGTACCCGGAGTACTCGCCCGCGAGGTTGGCCTTGCGGGCGTCCAGGTCGTGCAGGGGGGCCGTGCAGGCGAGCGCGCGCAGCCGCCGGGCCAGCCCCTCGTCGGCGGCCGGGCCCGGGGCGGGGCGCGGCCCCGCGCTGAGCTGGGACGGAAGCAGATCCGGGGCGGCAGGCGAAGTCACGCCGAACAGAGTAGATCCTCGGTCCGACAACGGTCGAAACGGCGCTTTTCCGCGCGGGCGGCCCAGCCGCGCCGGGGCGAGGGGCGCACACCCGCCAAAGGGCAGCCGCGCGTGCGCCACGCGGCCTCGCGGGCGTCGGTGCCCGGCTCGGGCCGGAGGGTCCGGGACCCGATGCCCTCGGTCCGGACGGCCCCGGCCCCCGGCGGCCCCGGTCCGGACGGCCCGGACCCCCGACGGCCGGTCAGGCGGCCGCCGTGTCCGGGCCGATGCGGCCGCGTACGGCGGTCTGCACCTCGTCCTCCTCGGCGGGGTCGGTCGCCAGGCGGCGGAGCTGGGCGACGACACGGGCGTCGGCGGTCTCGGCGTGCCGGGCGGCGATCTCGCGGGTGGACTCCTCGCAGTCCCACAGGCATTCGACGGCGAAGCCCGCGGCGAAGGAGGCGTCCGTCGTGGCGAGGGCGCGGGCGGCGCGGCCCCGCAGGTGCGAGGAGGAGGTCTCGCGGTAGACGTGCCGCAGCACGGGGGCCGCGCACACGATGCCGAGGCGCCCCGCCCCGTCGAGCAGCGGCCCGAGCCCGGTGTGGTCGGTGCCCTCCCCGCGTACGGCCTCGCGCAGCGCGCCCAGCACGAGGGGGGCGTCCTGCCTGCCGCCCCGGCAGGCGAGCAGCCGGCCGGCCGCGGCGCCGAGACGGTCGGGGCGGTGCGCCCAGCGGCGGGCGCGGTCGACGGCGGCGACCGAGGCCATGCGTTCGAAGAGGTCGAGGGCGACGTCCGCCGCGAGGGAGGAGCCGCTGAGCGCGGCCTCCTCGACGAGGTCGAGGGCGAGCGGGTCGTGGGAGTCGGCGAGATAGCGCAGAGCGGCGCAGCGGGCACCGTCCGCTCCGTGCCGGGCGGCGGTCAGGAGTGCGGCGCGGTCCTGGGGGCCGGCCACGGCGACCAGGCAGCGGGCGGCGGGCACGTGCAGGGCCGTACCGCGCTCCAGTCCCTGCTCGGCCCAGTCGAGGATCGCCTCGACGCTCCAGCCGGGCCGGGGCCCGCTGGGGGTGAGCTGGCGCTGCCAGCGGTCGAAGGAGCCGCGTTCGAAGGCGCCCCGGACCCGGGCACCGGCCCGGGAGGTGGTGTCCTCGGCCCACAGCCGCCAGGGCCGGGGCTCGTAGGAGTCCCGGACCGCGGCGGTGAGATCGGCCTCGCCCTCGGGGTCCTCGGGGAAGCGGGCGAGTACCGGTGCGGCCAGGGCGCGCAGCGCCTCGTCCTCGTCGCGTACGGCCAGCTCGTCCAGCGCCCAGGCCCAGTTGACGCCCTGGGCGGCGTAACGGCGCAGCAGCGCGAGCGCGTCGGACCGGCCGTAGGAGGCGAGGTGGCCGAGGACGGACAGGGCGAGCCCGGTCCGGGACTCCGCCGGGTCGAGAAGGTCCTCGGGGCCGAGGAGATGGCGCCCGACGCGGTCGAGCGCGCCGTCGAGATCGAGGTAGAGACGGGCGTAGTAGAGCGAGCGGTTCTCCACCTGCCAGTCGGCGCGGGGGTCGTGGCACACGCACTGGTCGAGAGCGGCCAGCGCCTCGGCGCGGGGTGCGGTGAGCGCGTGCAGGGTGCCGTCGCCGCGCCCGCGTTGCAGCAGGCCGAGCAGCGTCCCGCTGGGCGCTATGACCGGTTCGAACATGGGAAGGGCCTCACATCAAGCTGTCGACGCAACCGGGGACTCACGCGTTACCTGATGCGACAACACGTCAGTGGACCCGTGGTCAGGTGCTTGTCGTCAGCCATCTTCCTCTGCCTCTCGTTGATGGCCCCGAGGGGGGCCGGAGCACGGTGCGGGTGGTGCGCCCCTTCTTCCCGGGGCGCACCGGCGCGAACCATGCCGTCATGATGACCCAGCCGTGAAGGCTGTGGCGAGCGCATTTACGGGCGCTGCCCAAAACCCCCGGAATCGGCCTCCGCTTTTCACTGTTTCCGCAGGTCGGACGGGGGGTTGATCAATTGACGCCGAAGCGGGCCACCAGCTCGTCCTTGCCGAACATCCGGGCCGTCTCGATCGCGGAGGGGGTGCCGGCGGCGGGGTCCGCGCCCCCGTCGAGGAGGGCCGTGATCACGTCGTCCTCGCCCTTGAAGACGGCCCCCGCGAGCGGGGTCTGCCCGCGGTCGTTGGGCCGGTCGGCGTCGGCCCCGCGGGCGAGCAGGACGCGCACCGCCTCCGCGTGGCCGTGGTACGCGGCGAGCATGACGAGGGTGTCGCCCCGGTCGTTGCCGAGGTTCACCGGGACCCCCGCGTCGACGTAGGCGGCGAGCGCCTCGGCGTCTCCCGCGCGGGCGAAGTCGAAGAGACGTCCCGCGAGTTCCACGACCTCGGGGCCGGGCGTCTCGTCCGGTGCCTGGGCGTTGTCATTCACAGTCGATGGCCGCCTTGTCCAGGTGGGTGAACGTGGGTGGGCCGGGAGCGTACCCGGCGGAAGACGGCACCGCGGCCGTCCGGGTGAATCGCCAGGGTACTGCCCGGTGCGGCCCGGGGGCCGGGGCCGGGGCGGCAAAGATCGACAGCGCCGCGCGAGGGGCGGAATTCCGGGCTCCACCGGCCTGGGGAGCACTGGCCGGAGGCCGGTCGCCTCACCAGAAAAGTCCGTTGTTCACTCATTTGCACCTTTTGTCGTATAGATACATGCTGTGAGCCTGGAAGAACTCATGGTGACTGTCCCCTCAACCAGGAGAAACCCTCATGATCCTGTCCATCTCCGGCGTCATCCTGCTCGGCATCATCGTCTTCCTGTTCTTCAGGAAGGACGGACTGAAGCCCTCGCACATGGTGGTGTGCGCGCTCTTCGGCTTCTACCTCGCCGGTACCGCGATCGCGCCGAGCATCAAGGCGGGCGGGGCGAGCCTCGCCGGTCTGCTGGGCGGCCTGAACTTCTGACCGGCCGAACGCACGCCGGGCCCCGCGCGTCCCGGCGTGCGCCCGCCCTCCCCGCGGTTCTTCCGCGGCCTTCCCCGCAGACTTCCCGCAGCGCCGACGGGGCCGCACGGCCACCGGCGGCGCCGCGTACGACTCATCAGGAGACCGACGTGGCACGGCGCCCACTCCCCCGCATCCTCCGCGACGGCGGCGTACCCCTCGCCCGGAGCCGGGATCTCGCACGGACGGCCGCCGACGGCGCCACCGATGTCCTGCACCCGCTCATCACCCTCTCCCGGGGGCTGGGCCGGCTCGCGTCGGCGGGCCGCCGCAAGTGGAGCGGCACCCCGAAGGACCGCCGGGGTCCGCTGCTGTTCCTCGTGGCCGCGCTCGCCCTCGTGGTCGGCCTGACGCCGTACGGCCCGGCGACCGCCCTCGTCGCCCTGCTGGCGGCGGCGGCCTGGCAGGGCAGGGACCGCACCCCGCCCGTCCCCGAGGGGCCCGGCGAGGAGCAGGTGGGGCGGCTGTCCTCCCTGTACGAGGCGCTCGTCCCGTACTTCTCGGTCCCCGAGGACCCGGACCCGCTCTACACGTACGGCGGCGCGTGGGACCGGGCGCTGAGCGACCCGGCGTTCGACGGCTCGGGCAGGCTCACCGGTCTGACGGTCACCTACCCCGCCTACTTCGACGACGGGGACCCCGGGGCGCGGGCGGGCGTCGAGCGGCTGCTGCACAACAAGTCGGGCCGGGGGCGCGAGTACCACTTCGCGTGGCGGGAGGAGGCGAACCGGCTGACCGTGACCGCGCTGCCCCCGCTGTCCACCGACATCGCCGCCCAGCGCTTCGTGACCTCCCCGGGCGAGACGGTGCTCGGCTTCTGCGACCCGCTCGGGGTGCGGCGCACCCTCCCGGTGGTGGACGCGAGCGGCGCCGCCCCGCGCGACGTGCCCCCCGTCGTGTGGCGCACCGGGCCGCGCTCCGCGGAACCGCACCTGCTGGTCACCGGCCGGCCCGGCAGCGGCACCAGCACCCTGCTGCGTTCGATCGCCCTCCAGGCCCTGCGCCACGGCGAGCTTCTCGTCGTGGAGGGCGGCGGGGGCGGCGACTACGCGTGCCTGAGCGGCCGGGACGGTGTCCTGGGCGTCGAGTGCTCGCTCGCCGGGGCGCTGTCCAGCCTCACCTGGGTGGTCCGGGAGACGGAGCGGCGGCTGGTGGCGGCGAACCTCGCGCGGCAGGCCGGTGATCCCCCGCCCGAGGACACGCGGCGTCCGCTGTGGGTCCTGGTGGACCGGCCGGCGGTCCTGACCCATCTGGCTCGTTCCGAGGGTGCGACCGATCCCCAGAGCCTCCTCCAGGTCCCGCTGCGCCACGGCAGGGCGGCCCATGTGACCGTCGTCGTCGCCGAACAGTACGACTGCCTCGACGCGCTCGCCGAACCGGTGCTGCGCCACACCCGGGCGAGGGTCGCGCTGGGCCCGGTCGGTCACGAGCAGGTCGCCGAGGTCCTGGGTGCCCGGCCGGGCACCACCGCCACCCCCGACATGCCGCCGGGCCGGGGCTACGCGCGCCTGGGCACCGGGCCCGTGCTGCGCCTCCAGGTGCCGGCCACCCCCGACCCCTACGACGAGGCGGCCGCCGACTCCCACCGGCAGGCCGTCCTCGACCTGCTCCCGCCGCGGTTCGGCACGACCCTGGAGAACACGTCCTTGGAGAAGGAGCCGGAGCGGGAGGCGGTCACCCCGCCCGCGCGGGAACCCGCGCAGGAGGCCGACTGCCTGCCCGCCCAGGAGGAACCCGACACGCGGCCGGTCCCCCGGGCGGTGTCGGTCGCCGAGGCGTAGGGACCGGCGGCCCGAGGCGCCCGAACCCGGGCGGCCCGGCTAGGCGATGAGGGTGCGGGGCGTCGCCGTGTGCGGCCCCGCGCCCGAGCGCACGAGGTCCACGGCCGCCGCGAGCCGGACGGCCGCCTCGTCGGCGAGCGGTCCCGACACGGTGAACGGCAGCCGGACATAGCCCTCGAAGGCACCGTCCACCCCGAAGCGCGGCCCCGAGGGAACCCGCACCCCGACGCTCTCCCCGGCCGCCGCGATCCGGGAGCCGGACAGCCCTCCGGCGCGCACCCACAGCGTGAGTCCGCCGCGCGGCACGGTGAACTCCCAGTCGGGCAGCTCGCGGCGGACCGCGTCGACCAGGGCGGTCCGGTTCTCCCTGGCCTGGGCCTTGCGGAGGGTCACGGCCGACTCCCAGCCGCCCGTGGTCAGCAGCCAGTTCAGGGCGAGCTGTTCGAGGACGGGCGTGCCCATGTCGGCGTAGGCGCGGGCGGCCACCAGGCTGCGGATGATCTCGGGGGCGGCGCGTACCCAGCCGATCCGCATCCCGGCCCAGAACGCCTTGCTCGCGGAACCGACGGTGATGACGCTGGCTCCGGCGGGGTCGAAGCCGCACACCGGCCGGGGCATCGCGGCCCCGTCCTCCCGGTCGAGTTCCTCGTCGAGCCGCAGTTCCACCATCGTCTCGTCGGCGAGCAGCACGGTGCCGGCGTGCCGCGCCGCGTCCACGAGCGCGCGCCGCCGCTCGTCGTCGGCGAGCGCCCCGGTGGGGTTGTGGAAGTCGGCGACGACGTAGGCGAGCCGGGGTGCCGCCTCGCGCAGCACCTGCCGCCAGCGGTCGAGGTCCCAGCCACTGAGCCCCTCCCCCATCGCGACCGGTACGAGCCTGCTGCCCGCGTCGCGCATGAGCTGGAGGATGTTGGCGTAGCTCGGCGACTCGACGGCGATCCGCTCCCCGCGCGGTGCGAACAGCGTACGGATCGCGTCGATCGCCCCCATCGCCCCGGTGGTCACCATGATCTGCTCGGGCATCGTGGGCACCCCGCGCGCGGTGTACCGCTCGGCGAGGCTACGGCGCAGCGCGGGCAGTCCCGCCGGATAGTCCCCGTGGGTGTGCGCGTACGGCGGCAGGGCCTCCAGCGCTCCCTGGAACGCGCGGGTCAGCCAGGGCTCGGGCGCGGGCAGCGAGGCGCAGCCGAGGTCGATGTGCGAGCCCTCCTGTTCGGGGGGCAGCGGGGCGAGCCCGCGCGCGGGCAGCGGGGAACCGGCTGGGGCGGCGGTCCAGCTGCCCGCGCCCCGGCGGGATTCGAGGAAGCCCTCGGCACGCAGCGCCTCGAAGGCGGTGGCGACGGTCGTCCGGCTGACGGAGAGCGCGAGGGCCAGTTCGCGTTCCGCGGGAAGCCGGGTGCCCACGGGGACCCGGCCTTCGAGGACGAGCAGCCGTATCCCGTCGGCGAGGGCCCGGTAGGCCGGCGGCCTGCGTCCGTCCCCCGGCGGCCGCTGCTGGGAGCCCAGCAGCCGGGCCAACTGTCCGGAGCTGACCGCGGAGGTCCAGCGCGCCACCATCGAAAATCAGTCCACCTTTCCCGGATTGGCCCTGTCGAAGCCAGGATAACGAGCCACAGAGTGCGAGGAACAGTCCACTTCCGCCTTGGGGGCCCTTGTGACCACGCCGCACGCTTCATCCGATCCCTCCGCCGCCGCCCCGGCCGCCCCTCCCCGGCGCCTGCCGCGCCGGCTGGTCCAGCTGTACGCGGGGCTGGTGCTGTACGGCGTGAGTTCGGCGCTGCTGCTGCGTTCGGGTCTGGGGCTGGAGCCGTGGAACGTCCTCAACGAGGGCGTCGCCGAGCGCACCGGCCTCAGCATCGGCACGATCACCGTGGTGCTGGGCGCGGTGATCCTGCTGCTGTGGATACCACTGCGCCAGCGGCCGGGGCTGGGCACCCTGTCGAACGTGGTGCTCGTGGGAGTCTCGATGGACGCGGCGCTGGCCGCGCTGCCGGACGCGCACGGCTGGGCCCTCAGGGTGGGCGTGATGGCCGGGGGCGTTCTGCTCAACGGCGTGGCGACCGGCCTCTACATCGCGGCCCGCTTCGGCTCGGGCCCGCGCGACGGGCTCATGACCGGTCTGCACCGGGTCACCGGGCGTTCCCTGCGGCTGTGCCGTACGGCGGTCGAGGTGGCCGTCGTCGTGACGGGCTTCGCCCTCGGCGGGACCCTGGGCGTGGGCACCGTCCTCTACGCGCTCGCGATCGGCCCGCTCGCTCAGTACTTCCTGCGGTTGTTCGCCGTACCGGAGCCCGCCACCGCCCCCTGAGCCCAGCCGGGGCAGGCCCTCCCCGGCGCGCCGGCCCTCCGGCGCCCGCGCCATACTGCCGCCGTGATCACGTCCGTACGCCATCCTTTCCTCGACCACCCCGTCCCGCTCGCGTTCGCCCACCGGGGCGGCGCGGCCGACGGGCTGGAGAACACCGTCTCCGCCTTCCGCCGGGCCGCGGCGCTGGGCTACGTCTACATGGAGACGGACGTGCACACGACGGCCGACGGCACCCTGCTCGCCTTCCACGACACGACCCTGGACCGGGTCACCGACGGGGCCGGGCGGATCGCCGAACTGCCCTGGTCGGAGGTACGGCAGGCGCGGGTCGGCGGCGTGGAGCCGATCCCGCGGTTCGAGGAACTGCTGGAGACCTTTCCCGCCGCGCGGTGGAACGTCGACGTCAAGACGGAGAGCGCCCTGCTGCCGCTGCTCGGCCTGATCCGCCGCACCGGCGCCTGGGACCGGGTCTGCGTGGGCTCCTTCAGCGAGCGGCGGGTGCGCCGGGCCCGGCGGCTGGGCGGTCCGCGGCTGGCGACCTCGCTGGGCACGGCCGGGGCGCTCGCACTGCGCCTGCGGGCGTACGGGCTCCCGGTGGCGCCCCAACGCCCGGCTCTGTGCGCCCAGGTCCCCGAGCGCCACGGTCGCATCCGGGTCGTGGACGCCGCCTTCGTACGGGCCGCGCACCGCCGGGGCCTCCAGGTGCACGTGTGGACGGTGAACGAGGCGGCGCGGATGGAGCGGCTCCTCGACCTCGGCGTGGATGGCATCATGACCGACCACACCGGGACGCTGCGTGAGGTCCTTCAGCACAGGGGCCAGTGGGACTGACGCGTCCCGGCGCGCCGACCGGTCCGGACGGACGAGGGGCGGGGATGGGCGCGGACACCATCGGTACGGGGGCGAACGGTGCCGACGCGGAGCGCGAGCTGACGCAGCGGCGCCGCGAGCAGCGTGGCTGGTACTTCTACGACTGGGCCTGCTCGGTGTACTCGACGAGCGTGCTTGCGGTGTTCCTGGGGCCCTACCTCACCGAGGTCGCGAAGTCGGCGGCCGACGCCGACGGCTACGTCCACCCGCTGGGGCTCCCGGTGCGGGCGGGTTCCTTCTTCGCCTACGCGGTCTCGCTCTCGGTGATCGTCTCGGTCCTGGTGATGCCGCTCGCGGGCGCCCTGGCCGACCGGACCGGCCGCAAGAAGCCGTTGCTCGCTCTCGCCGCCTACCTGGGGGCCGCCGCCACGGCGGGGATGTTCTTCCTGGACGGCGACCGCTATCTGCTGGGCGGTGTCCTGCTGGTCGTCGCGAACGCCTCGATCGCGGTCTCGACGGTCGTCTACAACGCCTTCCTGCCCCAGATAGCCCCGCCCGAGGAGCGGGACGCGGTGTCCGCGCGGGGCTGGGCCTTCGGCTACGCGGCCGGCGCCCTGGTCCTGGTCCTCAATCTGGTGCTCTACCTCGGTCACGACCGCTTCGGGGTGAGCGAGTCCACGGCGGTGCGCATCTGCCTGTCCTCGGCCGGCCTGTGGTGGGGCGTGTTCACGCTCGTGCCACTGCGGCGGCTGCGGGAGCGGCCGGTGGCGGGGGCGGAGAGCGGCCGGGTGGGCAGCGGCTGGCGGCAGCTCGCCGCGACCCTGGGCGACATGCGGCGGCGTCCGCTGACCCTGTGGTTCCTGCTCGCCTATCTGGTCTACAACGACGGCGTCCAGACGGTGATCTCGCAGGCCTCGGTGTTCGGCTCGCAGGAGCTGGGGCTGAGCCAGTCCACGCTGATCGTGGCGATCCTGCTGGTGCAGGTGCTCGCGGTGGCGGGGGCGCTGGGCATGGGCCGGCTGGCCGCCCGGTACGGCACCCAGCGCACGATCCTCGGCTCGCTCGGCGCCTGGACCCTGATCGTCGGCTGCGGCTACTTCCTGCCGGCCGGCGCGCCCGTGTGGTTCTTCCTGCTGGCCGCCGGGATCGGCCTGATCATGGGCGGCAGCCAGGCGCTCTCCCGTTCCCTGTTCTCGCATCTGGTGCCCGCGGGCAAGGAGGCGGAGTACTTCTCCGCGTACGAGATGAGCGACCGGGGAATGAGCTGGCTGGGCCCGCTGCTGTTCGGCGTGACCTATCAGCTCACCGGAAGTTACCGGGACGCGATCATCTCGCTCGTGCTGTTCTTCGTCCTCGGTTTCGCCCTGCTTCTGCGGGTACCCGTACGGCGTGCGGTGCGCGAGGCGGGCAACCCGGTACCCGAGAGGATTTAGCGCGGGGCCGCGAAGGACGGTAGTGTACGCGTTTGGCCTGCGAGGCGTACCGTTACTGCGTGTCAAAGACAGGGAAACAGCACCTGATTTTCCGCGCAAACCCCTGTCAGATGTGACAAACCGGGCGCCGGTGGGTAAACAATGGGGCGGCTACGACGGCGACGCTTGACCCTGAACGGGAATCTTTACCGCCGACCGGACGTTGACCGGATGACGACGACAGCGACATACCTGTCCTGTGGGCGACCAAGCCCGGGAGGCACGATTCATGAGTGAGCGAGCTCTTCGCGGCACGCGTCTTGTGGTGACCAGCTACGAGACGGACCGCGGCATCGACCTGGCTCCGCGCCAGGCCGTGGAGTACGCATGCCAGAACGGACATCGCTTCGAGATGCCGTTCTCGGTGGAGGCGGAGATCCCGTCGGAGTGGGAGTGCAAGGTGTGCGGGGCACAGGCACTCCTGGTCGACGGCGACGGGCCGGAGGAGAAGAAGACCAAGCCCGCGCGTACCCACTGGGACATGCTGATGGAGCGGCGTACGCGGGAGGAGCTGGAGGAGGTCCTGGCCGAGCGCCTGGCCGTCCTGCGCTCCGGGGCGATGAACATCGCCGTACACCCGCGCGACAGCCGCAAGTCCGCCTGACGGGCGGCAGCCGCCCTCCTGGGGCGGTTCACCGGCCTTGAAGGGCTGCGGGCCGGGACACGTGAGGGTACGTGTCCCGGCCCGCAGCCCTTTCGGCGTGCCCGGGGCCCCAGCCGCCGGGCACGCGCGGGAGGGCCGGGCGACGCCCGCCGCACGCGCTCCCCGGCCACCGCCGCGGGTGCCGGCTCTCTTCGGCCGCGAGCGCCGGCCGGCTCACTTCGCCAGCGGCGGGCGGGGCCCCTCGTCCGGCCTGGGCTGCTCGGTGCCGTCCTCGTGGACCACCTCGCCCTGGACGACCTTGCCGTCCGGGCGGTGCATACGCGCCTGCTGGTAGGCCGCGCCGAGCCCACCGCCACCGGCCTGTTCCAGCCTGCGCTGGAAGGTGCGCTCGATCCTGCGGCTGAGCAGGGAGCGGACCGGCGGGATCAGGAGCAGCAGGCCGAGGGCGTCACTGAGCACGCCGGGGATCATGAGGAGCAGGCCGCCGAGCATCAGCAGCCCGTTGCCGTCTCCGCGGCCGCGCTGCTCGGCGCCCGGGTCCTGGCGCTGCTGAAGGGTCTCACTCAGCGAGCGGAAGGCGCGTCGGCCGGCCCGCTTGACGACCACGCCGCCGAACAGCACCCCGGCCACCAGCAGCAGGAACACCGTGAGCCCGCCGGCCGCCCCGCCGATCAGGATCAGCAGCCAGATCTCCAGCACGATCCACGCGGCGATGCCGAGCGGCACGAAGGTGCGGGCCCGGGATCGCCGGGGACGCGCGGACCGGGGCGGCGGGGTGCTCGTCGTCATGCTCCCAGTGTGCCTGGCCGCCCCGGCCTGTGGCATCCGGGGGACGATCAAGGACCCCCGCGGGCCGTCGCGGTCAGGGCTGGACCGGGCCGGTGGGCTCCGCCGCCACCGCGGCCCCGGGTTCCGGGCTCCGGGCGGCTACCCGCCCGCGCCCCAGGACGCGGCCCACCCGGGCGCCCACTCCCCAGGCGGTGACCCGCCACAGCGCCTCGACCACGATGTCCTTGCTCATCTTGCTGTCGCCGCGCTCACGCTCCACGAAGGTGATGGGCACCTCGACGACCGTGTAGCCGGCCCGCAGCGCGCGGCGGGCCAGATCGACCTGGAAGCAGTAGCCCTGCGAGGCGACCTCGTCGAGGCCGAGTCCGCGCAGGGTCTCGGCGCGGAAGGCGCGGAAGCCTCCGGTGACGTCCCGGATCGGTACGTCCAGCAGGAGGCGGGAGTAGGTGGAGCCACCCCGGGAGAGCAGTTCACGCGATTTGGGCCAGTTGACGACCCGGCCGCCGGGCAGCCAGCGGGAGCCGAGGACGAGGTCGGCGTTCTTGAGGGCGGTGAGCAGCCGGGGCAGTTCCTCGGGCTGGTGCGAGCCGTCGGCGTCCATCTCGACCAGGACCCCGTAGCCGTGCTCGATACCCCAGGTGAAACCTGCCAGGTAGGCGGCGCCCAGGCCCTGCTTGCCGGCCCGGTGCAGGACCTTGACCGCGGGATCGGCCCCGGCGAGTTCGTCGGCGATCGCGCCGGTGCCGTCCGGGCTGTTGTCGTCCGCGATCAGCACGTGCGCCTGGGGCACGGCGGCGCGTGTGCGCTCCACGATGGCGCGGACGTTCTCCGCCTCGTTGTACGTCGGGATGATCACCAGGGCCGTGCCCAGCGGCTCACGCTGCCTGCCCCCGGCCGCCGGTGCGGCCGGATTGCCGCCTGTGTTCACTGCTGCCCCTTACTCCTGTACGCGGGTGACCACCCTAGTTGCCCACAGCCGGGCGGACGGCCGCGGCGCGACACGAGGGCCCGGCCGGGAAGACGGGACAACCACACGAGCGGCGGGCATCGGCGGGCGGTCCCGGCGAAGGAGTGAAGGGGCCGCCCGCGTGGCCGGGTACTGCGGATGAGGGCCCGGCGCCCTTCGGGCCGGCCCGGGAACCGCTGGCTGCGGATCGACCGAGAACCGTTGTCTACTGAGCGGCCGGACCCCACCCGGGTCACACCGTCCCCCACGCCCGTGACGGGCGGGGAGGGACCCCTGTTCGGCCGGCACGTTCCCGTGTCCGGTGGCGCGGGCGCTGGACCTGGCTGCCTGGGGAGAAGCTCCGGCGCGCTCCTCCCGTGGCCCAGTCGCGCTCAGCGGACGCACGGGACGTCGCCGATCGGTTGTCCAGTGGTGGACCCGGCCGAACCTACCCGCCGACCGCCGCATCCTGTCAACACCCCTGCTCACCGGCCGTCTCCCGGAGGGCCCGGAAAAGCAGCAGGTCATGGCCCGGGGCCCACGGCGGGGGCGGGGCGGCGCTCGCCGGGCGCGGGGCGCGGGCGCCCGGGGTCACATCACTCAACCGGCCGTACTGAAGACGGTGCGGCCCGCCACGACCGTGCGCAGGCACTCGGGAAGCGCCCCGCCGGGGGTGAGATCGGGCAGGCCGGGGGTGCCGGAACGCGGGTCGGTGGACCAGCGCGCGACCCGGTCGTCGGGGGCCTGGACGATCAGCTCGCCGGTGCGCCACACGGCGTAGTCCGCGGGGGCCCCGGGCACGAGGGTGCCGGCGTCGTCCCGGCCCATGGCCCGCCAGCCGCCCCGGGTGTGCGCGGTGAAGGCCGCGCGGACCGAGACGCGGTGCTCGGGCGTGCGGTGGAAGGCGGCGGCCCGCACGGTGGCCCACGGGTCGAGCGGGGTGACCGGGCTGTCGGAGCCGAAGGCGAGCGGCACACCGGCCCGCAGGAGGGCGGCGAAGGGGTTGAGGGTCCTGGCCCGCTCCACGCCCAGCCGCCGGGCGTACATCCCGTCCTCGCCGCCCCACAGCGCGTCGAAGGCGGGCTGCACGGAGGCGGTGAGGCCGAGGTCGGCGAAGTCCGCGACGGTCTGCTCCGTGAGCATCTCGGCGTGCTCGACGCGGTGTCGCGCCGCCCGCACGCGCGCGATGCCGAGCTTCTCCGCCGCCGCCCGGACGCCGCCGACCACGGCGCTGAGCGCGGCGTCCCCGATCGCGTGGAAACCCGCCTGGAGACCGGCCTCGGTGCACGCGGTGACGTGCGTGGCGACGGCGGTGGCGTCGAGATAGGGCGTGCCCCGGTGCCCTGCCGCGCCGTCGGCGTAGGGCGTGTGCAGACAGGCGGTGTGGGAACCGAGCGCTCCGTCGGCGAACAGGTCGCCGGCCGCCCCGTGGGCCCCCAGGGCCCGCACCCGTGCGGCGTCGGCCGCGCTCGCGACCTCCTCGGCCCAGTAACCGGTCACCCGGGGCCCCGGCTCGGCGGCGGCCAGTCGCAGCAGTCCGGTGAAGTCCTCCTCGTCGGAGATCTCGGGGCCGCCGCATTCGTGCACCGAGCCGATGCCGCGCGAGGCCGCGTGCCGCAGGGCCGCGCGCTGCGCCTCCTCGCGCTGGCCCGCGGTCACGGCCCCGTACGCCGCGGCGCGGACCGCGTGGTGGGCGTCGCCGGTGAGCGGGGCCTCGGCGGCGAAGCCGGTGCGGTGGGTGACGCCGGGGACGAGGTCGAGCAGCGCGGAGGTGACCTGTGCGGAGTGCACGTCGATGCGGGACAGGTAGAGCGGCCGACCGCCGGTGGCACGGTCGAGTTCGCGGCGCGTGGGCGGGCGGCCGCCGGGCCAGCGCGCGGCGTCCCAGCCGTGGCCGAGCAGCACACGGTCGCCGGGGTGGCTGCGCGCGTGGGCGGCGACACGCTCCAGGGCCTCGGCCAGGCTCCCCGCGTCGGACAGGTCGAGACCGGTCAGCGCGAGCCCGGTTCCGGTGGTGTGCACGTGGGCGTCGGTGAAGGCCGGGGTGACGAGCGCCCCTTCGAGGTCGATCACCTCGTCGGCCCCGTCGGCGAAGGCGTCGGCGGCGCCCTCCGAGCCGACCCAGGCGATGTGGCCGTGCTCCAGCACCATGGCGGTGGCGAAGGGATCGGCCGGGCTGTGCACTTCGCCGCCGCGCAGGAGGACTGTGGGCGGGGGCGGAGGGGGTGTCGTGCGGTGGGTCATGCGCACCAGTCTGACGGGTGGGGCGCGGGGGCGAACGCGCGCCCGACCGGGCGAGGGACCCACGGCGCCTCAGATCTGCGGCGGGCGCGCCTCGTAGGGCGTCGAGAGGACGACGGTGGTGCGGGTGGAGACCCCGGCCAGCGAACGCACCCGGGCGAGCAGGTTCTCCAGGTCGAGCGGGCTGTTGACGCGGACCTTCAGTATGTAGTTCTCCTCCCCCGCGACGCTGTGGCACGCCTCGATCTCCGGGATGGGGGCGAGGCGTTCGGCGATGTCGTCGGGGGCGCTCGGGTCGAAGGGTTTGACGGAGATGAACGCGGTCAGCGCGAGTCCCACCGCCTCGGGGTCGACGACGGCGGCGTAGCCGCGGATGACGCCCCGCTGTTCGAGCCGGCGCACCCGCTGGTGCACCGCCGAGGTGGACAGGCCCGTGGCCTTGCCCAGGTCGGTGTAGCTCATCCGCCCGTCCTTGACGAGCAGCTGCACGATCTGCCGGTCCAGCTCCTCCATGGCCGAGAACCTACAGGCCAAAGGCGGTGTGGGACAGCGGCTGCGGCTCTCGTCTCGTCCTGCGGCCCCCGGGCCGCCCGGTACGCGAGGGGCACGGGTGCCGGGCGGGGGCGTGCGCCCCGGCGCGGGAGGGCGCGAATCTACGCGTGGTGAACACCTGTCACCAGCGACTGAGCCCTTCGCGCCCTCTCGCCGCGCCAGCTTTTCACCCTTTTACCCGACGGATGTGATGAACGCCACACCCGTCGGGTCGGGTCCGCACATGTGTGGCGATTACCGCGCGTACCGCGGGGGAAGTGCTTGCTGTGGTCGAGGCCGCAGCGGCATGTCGGCCCACCCGAGGGGGAGAAACCCATATGCAGAATCCCAAGCGATCCAGTCGTGCCCAGCAGGCGCGTCGCCAACTCGCCGAGCCCGTCGCCCCGGAGGGCGTCGATCCGGCCGAGGACGAGTTCGACGCGTACGAGGCCTTCGAGATGTACCGGGTGGTCTGCCCGCACTGCGACCAGCCCATCGCCCTGCTCGCGGACGAGGACGTCCTGCCCGAGCACGCGCTGTGCGCCTCGCCGTTCAACCCGTTCGGTCTCACCGTGTGCGCGGGCACGGGCAGCGCGGCGACGTCCGCCCCGCCCGCCGACGGGGGCGCGCTCCAGGAGCAGGAGACGGCGCTGCTGTTGACGCTCCCTCAGGGGCTCGACTGGCGTACGCAGCCCTTCTCACACGTCGGCGGCCCCGGTTCGCGCCCCATGAAGGTCACACGCCCCGCCGCCTACCGTCGCGCGGCCTGACCGGCGGGCCACCGGCCCGGCCGCCCACTCGGGCGCGCCCGCCGGCCCCTGGGACGTCTTCTGGCGTCAGCGGCTCCGCACACCCCCGGGTGTCCCCACCGCGCCGGTCATCCGCGTGACGTGGAGGCCGGGGCCGCCCGTCTCGGGCACTTCCAGTCGGCGTCGCGTCCTTGCGGCCTCTCCGTGACGCCGTCACCTCGGCGCGTTCCTGGGTGGGGGCGTCAGGGGGCCGCCCCAGGGCCGGGCGCCGTCACGAGGTGGGCGGTCGTCCGGCTGCGCCGCCCGGCCGGGGCGCCCTGTCCGGCCGGGGCGCGGGCGACGGGGTCGCCGGGACGTCCGGCGGGGGCGGTCAACCGCCCCTCACCGCGCCGGGACTCCGCCGTCTCACGGCGCCGTCTCGCCGGGTGCGCGTGGCCGTTGAGGGCGCGCGAGCGGGCCGTCGGGCGGTGCCGTTCGGCCTGGCGGCCCCAGGGCTCGGACTCGGCTGCCGGGGCACCGTGACGGGCCCGGCGGGTCCTGGGCTGGTCGACGGGCCCGTCACCGCCGGAGGACGGGCGTCGACGAAGGCGACCGAGCGCGGGGTTCCGGTTGACCGAGGGGCAAGAGCCGCCTCGGCACGCCGGACGCGTGCGCCCGGTCGCTCCCCAGCGCGTCGGGGGTGCGCACCGCGTCCGAGGCGGGGGCGGTGGGCGTGCAGGGGTGCTCCTCGACGGCTCACGTCGGGCGCCCGGTGCCACGGTGGTCGCAGCGCACCGCCTGGTGAGGCCGCGGGCGTTCGGTTCTCTGGCGAGCGACGGCACGGCCGCGGCCGTTTTCTCCGCCCCTCGGCCCGAAGCCGGACACGGGCACGGGTACGGGGGGGGGACGTCGATCAGGCGCTTCCCGGCCTCCTCACCTGCGCGCTTCCGCCCGAAGGCGGGCTCCCGGCCCCGCGACCCGGCCGGGGGGAGGGGCGACGGCAACCCGGTTCCCGCCCGTGGTCACTGAACTGATGCGCGAAAAGCCGTCGCGGTGACCGCGTGCGGGGCCGCGCGTTGGGACGGGCATGAGTTCCGCCCAGGCACCTGCCGGAAGCCGGCGTCGCCTCCGTGCCCCCGCGCCCGCCCCGTCGCCTGCCCAGCCCCCAGCAGAATCGGTTCCGCAGCAGTCGGCCGACTCGGCCGCGCCCTCCGGGCCCTTCTTCTCGCGGCAGGCCCCCGCGCCGCCCTGGGCGCGCGGCGAGCGGCCGGGCGGCGATCCCCCGATCTACCGCGCGATGCTCGCGCACTGGGCGGAACAGGGGCGGAGCCTGCCGGGGCGTCACGATCCCGGCTGGGAGGGGCTCACGACGCCGCCCGGCCGGTCGTTCAGCGGCTCTCGGGGCCCAGCAGCTGGCGGCCGATGACCATCCGCTGGATCTGGTTGGTCCCCTCCACGATCTGCAGGACCTTCGCCTCACGCAGGTAGCGCTCGACGGGGAAGTCGGCGGTGTAGCCGTAGCCCCCGAAGACCTGTACGGCGTCGGTGGTGACCCTCATCGCGTTGTCGGTGCACAGCAGTTTGGCCATGGCCGCCTGCCGCGAGAAGGGCAGTCCCGCGTCCTTGCGGCGCGCCGCGGAGAGGTAGAGCGCGCGACCGGCCTCGACGGCGGTCGCCATGTCGGCGAGCAGGAAGCGCAGGCCCTGGAAGTCGCCGATCGGCCGTCCGAACTGGCGGCGCTCCGCGACGTACCCGAGGGCGGCGTCGAGGGCGGCCTGGGCGAGACCGACGGCGCAGGCCGCGATGCCGAGCCGGCCGGAGTCGAGGGCGGCGAGGGCGATCGCGAAGCCCTGCCCCTCCTTTCCGATCCGGCGGTCCTCACCGATCCGGACGCCGTCGAAGTGCAGTTGGGCGGTGGGCGAGCCCTTCAGACCCATCTTCCGCTCGGGCGCGGCGGCGCTCAGCCCCTCCGCGTCCGCGGGTACGAGATAGGCGGTAACGCCCTTGGCCCCGGGGCCGCCACTGCGGGCGAGGACGGTGTAGAAGTCCGCGATGCCCCCGTGGGTGATCCATGCCTTGGTCCCCGTCAGGCGCCAGCCCTCTCCCTCCCGTTCGGCCTTCGTGTGCAGGGAGGCGGCGTCCGAGCCCGAGGCCGGTTCGGACAGGCAGTAGGCGCCCAGGAGGCCGCCGCCGAGCATCGCCGGCAGACGGGCGGCCCGCTGCTCCTTGGTGCCGTAGGCCGCGAGGGCGTGACAGGCCAGGGAGTGGACGCTGACACCGAGGCCGACCGTGAGGCGGGCGGCGGCGAGTTCTTCGAGGACCTGGAGGTACACCTCGTAGGGCTGGTCCCCGCCGCCGTACTCGGAGTCGTAGGGCAGTCCGAGCAGTCCTGACGCGGAGAGCAGGGCGAACAGTTCCCGGGGGAACGTCCCGCTCTCCTCCTGCTCGGCGGCGCGCGGGGCGATCTCCCGCCGGGCGATGTCCCGGACCAGGGACAACAGTTCCCCGGCTTCCTCCGAGGGCAGTTGACGTTCCACCGGCTGCGGGGCGTGGTCGGTCATGGCGACGCTCTCCTCCCTTGTCGGGCGCTGCGGCGGGCGCACGCTCAGGGTGGGGCGACGCCGCCGGTCTCGATGCCCAGCCGATGCTGCCTTCCCGGATCGCGGGCGACACGTCCCCACGCCGGATCGGCGTATCGGAGGTGTGGCTGACCAGCGGCTGTGGCGGCACGAGTATGCCCGATCGAGTGGTCCGCGTCACGGGTGTGCGAACGAGGTGATCACCGGCTCACACTTCTCCGCCGGGCCTTGACGAGAAGGCGCGGGGCCCCCGTCCCCCCGATGAGGGGGTGGGGGCCCCGCGGCCCGGGGCGGGGTGTCAGCGCACGCCGACCGCCGCGAGGGCGCGCCGCTGCGCGGGGCTCGGGTGCGCCGGGAAGTACAGGTAGCAGACGCCGCCCGTGCCGGAGAGGATCTTGCCGTCGGCCCCCTTGCGCTTGGTCCGCAGCCAGATCGTCTCCCACTCGGAACGCCGGTAGACGCGGCGCACCGCCTCGTCATTGGGGGAGGCCGGATCGTTGGCGACGACGTCGCCCTCGGCGGTGAAGCCGATGACGGTCATCAGGTGGCCCGAGGTCCCGTATCCGGCGCCGGTCAGCTCCTCCTTGAGGAAGGACTGGGAGGTGATGACCGGGATACCGGCGCGCACCAGCGTCTCCAGGTCGGTGAGCGAGCCGAGCCGGGTGACGACGCCCTGGAGGTCCGGGTACGTCGCCGCGTAGGCCGCGTTGAAGGGCCAGTTGCCGCAGCCGTCGTACTGGTAGTCGAAGGTGTGCCGCGCGGCGTGGCACACCTGCGGGTCGACGGTGCCCGGCGCGACCCAGGCGAGCTGCTCGGCGGTGGGCCGGCGGCCCCAGTACTCGATGATCATCTGCGAGGAGGTGGGGCTGCACCACGCCTCTCCGCCGTTGTCGTACTCGGGGTACTGGCCCGCGTGGATCTCCTGCGAGTAGCGCGGGACGGCCAGTTCGCGCACGAGTCCGGGCGTGGAGGCGGGCACCGAGTAGCGGTCGGGCACGTCGGAGCCCATCGCGCCCACCCGCCACACCGTGGGGGCGGCGCGGCTGCCGGGCCGGCGGTACAGGCTCAGGCGCAGCCGGTAGGAGACGAGTCGCAGGCCCGAGGCGGGCTCGTCGATGGAGAAGGTGTCGGTCCAGATGCTGCTCTTGCCGTCGCTCTGGTCGTCGACCGAGGTGCGGCGGATGTCACGCCGGGCGTCGTCCCCCGAGGTCCAGCGGCCCATGACGTACCACGGGGTCTCGGTGCCGTCCGAGTAGGTGCCCGTCAGCTCGATCTCGACCCAGGTGCCGGTGGGGGTGTCGGCGTTCCAGGAGGCGATGACCTCGGTGGCCGGGACGCTCAGCCGGTGGCGGGGGCCGGTCCAGCGGGCGTACTCGTAGCGCGTGGTGGTCTTCAGGTGCGGATCGGTGTAGTCGGTCCGGCCGCTCGCGTGGCCGATCGTGACCCCGGGGCGGCGTCCGGCGAGGACGCGGACACCGTCGGCCGCGCCGGAGCGCCAGTCGGCCGCGCTCGTCCAGGCGCGGTTGTCCACCGGCCGGGTGGGCGCCTGGGCGCCGTGGGAGGAGGGGGTGGCGGCGAGCGCGGGTGAGGCGAGGCCGGCGGCGGCGACGGCCACGGCGGCGGTGAGGACGGTACGGCGGGAGGTGGCGGCGGTCATGGGCGGGGTCCCCCAGTCTTGGTGAGTCCGGAGCGCGGCGGGACGGGTCCCGGAACAGCGGTACGAGGGGTGCGCCTGGTGCGGCAGGTGCACGTCAGCGCCCACTATCGCCCTCGTGCGGGCCCGCTGCCAGCCTTTCCGGGCTCGTCCCGGTCACCAATATTGGCCTGTACCTCTGGGAACGGGGCGGGGCCGCGCCGTGGACGGGGCGGTGACGGGGCTGATGGGGTGGGCGCACGCGGGCACCGCCGGACCGGGGACGCGGCACCGTCGGCGTGGAGGGGCCCACGAGTACGGGCCCCCGGGGGCGCGGCCCGGCGCCGACTCCTGAACCGCGCGCGCCCACCCCGGCGCGCCCGAACCGGCCGCGCGGGCGCCCCGCCCGGCCGCCCCGCCGCGCCCCCCGCGCTCGCACCGCCCGCCCGGCCGCCCCGCGCGGGTGCCGCACCGCCGGACCGTACGCTGGGCCGGTGAACCCCCCGCACTCCCCCGCCGGCCCCGCCCTGTCCGCCGAGGACCTCGCCGGGAGGCTGCGCGGCCTCGCGCCCTCCTGCGGGCCGGTCCGGCTGATCGGTGTGGACGGGCACGCCGGTTCCGGCAAGTCCACCTTCGCGCGCCGTCTCGCGCGGGCGCTCGGCGGGGCGCCGGTGCTGCACCTGGACGACCTCGCCTCCCACGAGGCGCCCTTCGACTGGACCGGGCGGCTGGGCGCACAGGTGCTGGAGCCCTTCGCGCGCGGGGCGGCGGCCTCCTACACGCCGTACGACTGGGTGGAGCGGCGCTACGGTGCGCCGCGGCCACTCGCGGCGGCCCGTCACGTCCTGGTCGAGGGCGTGGGCGCGGGCCGGCGCGCCCTGCGGCCGTGGCTGGCGTACCTGTGGTGGATGGATCTGGCCGACGAGCGGTCCTGGGCCCGGGGGCGCGAACGTGACGGCCCGGAGCTGGCGGACTTCTGGGACGGCTGGGTCCGCGACGAGCGGCGGCATTTCGCCGGGGACCCCTCGCGCCCCTTCGCGGACGCCCTGGTGCGGGAGCGCGGCCAGGGGTACGAGGTGCGCAAGAGGGATGATCCGGGCACCCCTGCGGCCACACCGTGACGCAACGTGAGGGCCCGTCAGCAGGGCGCGGAACAGCCGAAAGCCGACCCCCGAAGTTCCACAACTCGTCTTGACCCGGGGCCGTACAGGTCTTACGTTCACTATGTGTGGCCGGACGGGCCGCACCGCAGACGCGAAGCCCCCGGTTGTTCCCCCGTGACCGGGGGCTTCGTCCTGTCCGGTGTGCGGCTTTCGCCTCGCTTGACGCACTCGCGCGCTCACCCTCGGTCACCGGGCTCCGTGCCCCCCGCGTGCGCCCCGTCGCTTCACCCGTGCCCCCACAACCGCTCCACGGCACTCTTCGGCCCGGCCCTCCTGCGCAGGTACGATGCCTTGCGGCGCGGTCCCGCTCGGCGGGCGGCCCGCGTGTGGGAGCAACATCCGTGCGTGGCGCGGCGGTTCCACGCACAGCACGGCGAGGGACGAAGGCCGGCCGGCACGGATCGGCGGCACACCACGGGGGCACGGTTGTGGGGGACGTGATGGACTTCGGCACGCACGGCGCACCGGGCCCGGCCGACCTCGCCTGGCTCCGGGGGGTGGACGCCTACACGATGGGCGCGTACCCCCAGGCCGAGGAGGAGTTCAGGTCGGCGGTACGGATGGACCCGGGCATGGCGGACGGCTGGCTCGGGCTGCACGCGCTGCGCATCGACACCCCGACGGCGCTGTTGCGGATGTTCCGCCACCGCGACCGCTTCGGGGAGCAGCGCGCACGACACCGAAGGCCGCTCAACTCCTGGTACTGGCTGGGCTGGTGGGTCCAGCCCGTGCTGGAGAGCCCGCGTGACCTGCTGCTCGCGCACGCCTCGCACTGGCTGGACGGACGCCATGTCCCGGAACTCGACGGGGCCCTGACGGGGCTCGCCCCGGTGGAGACGGACCGTCAGGTGCGTTTCCTGCACGCCTGCCGCGCCTATCTGGTCAAGGACTGGGACCAGTTGGTGCGGCACACCGACCCGCTGATCGACGATCCGCTGCTCGGCATCGAGGCGGGTCTGTTCGGCGGGATGGCCCGGGTGCGCCTGGAGATGTACGGACAGGCGGAGCCGCTGTTGTCGGCCGCGCTCATGCGGTGTCGCAGCGAGCAGCCCCAGCGCAAGGAGCTGAGGTACTGGCTGGCCCGCGCGCACGAGGGCAACGGGCGCAGCGCGGCGGCTCTCCCGCTGTACCGCGCGGTGCACCGGGTGGACGCGGGCTTCATGGACACCGCGGCCCGGCTGGCCGCGATCTCCGAGGGCGACGGCTACCAGGACCTGGGCGAGGCGGCCGACCTCGCGGCGATCGCGCTGGGCGGCGGGGCCGGCCAGGACACCGCGGCCGGGCCCGAGCCCGATCCCGTGTTCGGCGGGGACTCCGGTGGCGGGGACGGGTTGCGCCCGGGGCCGGACAGCGGCGCGCCGGTGTCCGGGCAGGACCTCGGTGACGTACGGGAGAAGGCGTTGGTGCCCCCGGGGCCGCGGCGGATGCCCTCGGGCCCGGCCGATCCCGCGCTGCTCCAGGAGGCGCTCGCCGAGCTGGAGCGCATGGTGGGCCTGGAGCCGGTGAAGCGTCAGGTACGGGCGCTCTCGGCGCAGTTGAACATGGCGCGGCTGCGCACCGAGCAGGGCCTGCCGGTGCAGCCACCGAAGCGCCACTTCATCTTCTCGGGCCCCTCGGGGACGGGGAAGACCACGGTCGCCCGCATCCTGGGCCGGGTCTTCTACGCCCTCGGGCTGCTGGGCGGGGACCATCTCGTGGAGGCCCAGCGCGCCGATCTGGTCGGGGAGTACCTCGGGCAGACCGCGGTGAAGGCGAACGAGCTGATCGACTCGGCGCTCGGCGGGGTGTTGTTCGTGGACGAGGCCTACAGCCTGTCCAACTCCGGTTACGGCAAGGGCGACGCGTACGGCGACGAGGCCCTGCAGGTGCTGCTGAAGCGGGCCGAGGACAACCGGGGGCACCTCGTGGTCATACTCGCGGGCTACCCCGAGGGCATGGACCGTCTGCTGGCCGCGAACCCGGGGCTCGGTTCGCGGTTCACGAGCCGGGTCGACTTCCCCTCGTACCGTCCGGCGGAGCTGACGGCCATCGGCGAGGTACTGGCGGCGGACAACGGGGACTGCTGGGACGAGGAGTCGGTGGAGGAGCTGCGCTCGATCGCGGAACACGTGGTCGAGGAGGACTGGATCGACGAGCTGGGCAACGGCAGGTTCCTGCGCACGCTGTACGAGAAGAGCTGCGCCTACCGGGACCTGCGGCTCATGACCTGTCCGGCGGCACCGACCCGTGAGGACCTGTCGACCCTGCGGCTCGCCGACCTCATGCAGGCGTACGGAGAGGTGCTCTCCGGCCGGGGCGGGCTGCCGCCCGCGCGGTGAGCGGTCCACGGGACCGGACCGGCCCCTCACCCCCGAGCGGGGACGAGGGGCCGGTCCGGTGCCGTGGGCTCAGCCCGCGAGCGCCTGCTCCTGCGAGCTGGTACGGCCGCCCGCCGGGGACTCGGAGAGGATCACGACGGGGGCCGGGACCGGGTCCTCCGCGCGGTGGGCGGGATCGTTGACCTCGCCCACCAGGAGTTCCAGCACGTCCTCCAGGGTGACGAGGCCGAGCACCCGCCCGGAGGCGTCCGCGACCTGCGCGAGGTGGGTGGCCGCGCGCCGCATGACGGTCAGCGCGTCGTCGAGCGGCAGTTCGGCCCGCAGGGTCGTCATCCGGCGCCACAGGTGCTGCGGCACCGCCCGGTCGGCCTCCTCCAGGTCCAGGACGTCCTTGACGTGCAGGTAGCCCATGAACGCCCCGCCCGCGCCCTGCACGGGAAAGCGGCTGTAGCCGGTCTCCACGGTCAGTTCCTCGATGCGGCGCGGGGTGACGGCCGGGTCGACGGTGACGAGCAGCGAGCGGTCGAGCAGGACGTCGGTGACCGGGCGGGAGCCGAGTTCGAGAGCGTCCTCCAGCCGTTCCTGGGCCTCCGCGTCGAGCAGTCCGGCCTGTCCGGCGTCCTCGACGAGGTGGCTGAGCTGGTCGCTCGTGAAGACGGCCTCGACCTCGTCCTTCGGCTCGACCCGGAACAGCTTCAGCACGAGCCGCGCGCAGGCGCCCAGCAGGGCGGTCACCGGGCGGCACAGCCGCGCGAAGGCCACCAGGCCGGGGCTGAACCACAGGGCGGTCTTCTCCGGGGCGGCCATCGCGAGGTTCTTCGGGACCATCTCGCCGATCACGAGGTGGAAGAAGACGACGAGCGCGAGGGCGATGACGTAGCCGAGCGGGTGCACCGCGCCGTGCGGCAGCCGGATCGCCGTGAACACCGGTTCCAGCAGGCGCGCGATGGTCGGTTCGGCGACGGCGCCGAGGGTCAGCGAGCACACGGTGATGCCGAACTGGGCCGCCGCCATCATGCGCGGCAGGTGTTCGAGCCCGTACAGGACGCGGCGGGCCCGCGCCGACTCGGCGGCGAGCGGTTCGATCTGGCTGCGCCGCACGGAGACGAGCGCGAACTCGGCGCCGACGAAGAAGCCGTTGACGAGGATCAGGACGACGGCGAGCAGGAGTTGCAGCACACTCATCGCGCGGCCTCCAGCACCGGGGCGGCGGCGCCGCGCGCGGCGGCCCCGTCGAGCCGGACGAGCCGGACCCGTTCGGCCCGGTAGTGACCCACCTGGCGTACGTCGAGCCGCCAGCCGGGCAGCTCGGCGCGGTCCCCGGGGGCCGGGATGCGGCCCAGCAGGTCCGCGACGAGGCCGGCGACGGTCTCGTAGGGCCCTTCCGGGATGTCGAGGCCGATGCGCAGCAGCAGGTCCACGCGCAGGCTGCCGTCGGCCTCCCAGGCGGGGCGGCCCTCGTCGGCGGGTGCGGGGACGAGGTCGGGGACGTCCTGTCCGTCGTGTTCGTCGCGGACCTCGCCGACGACCTCCTCGACGATGTCCTCGATGGTGACGACGCCCGCGGTGCCGCCGTACTCGTCGATGACGACGCCCATGGGCTGCTGGCTGCGCAGCAGCGCGAGCAGGCGGCGCACCGGCATCGTCTCGGGCACCAGCAGGGGGGTGCGGGCGATCCGGCTCACCGGGGTGCGCAGCCGCTCGTGCGGGGGCACGGCGAGCGCGTCCTTGAGGTGGACCGTCCCGGTGATCTCGTCGATGCGTTCGCGGTAGACGGGGAAGCGGGACAGGCCGGTGGCGCGGGTGAGGTTCACGACGTCCTCGGCGGTGGCCGTTGTCTGGAGGCTGCTGACCTTCACGCGCGGGGTCATGACGTGCTGGGCGGTCAGTTCGCCGAGCGAGAGGGTGCGCACGAACAGGTCGGCGGTGTCCTGTTCGAGGGCGCCGGCTCGGGCGGAGTGCCGGGCGAGGGAGACCAGTTCACCCGGGGTGCGGGCCGAGGCCATCTCGTCGGCGGGCTCGACGCCCAGGGAGCGCACGAGGCGGTTGGCGACCGTGTTGAGCAGGGAGATCACCGGGCGCAGCACGCGGGCGAAGGCGTACTGGGGCCCCGCGACGAAGCGCGCGACCTGGAGCGGCCGGGCGACCGCCCAGTTCTTCGGGACGAGTTCGCCGATCACCATCTGCACGGCGGAGGCCAGCAGCATGCCGAGGACGACGCAGATGCCGGGGGCGACGGCCTCGGGCACGCCGATCGCGGTGAACGGGCCCTCCAGCAGTCCGGCGAGCGCCGGTTCGGCGAGCATGCCGACGACGAGCGAGGTGATGGTGATGCCGAGCTGGGTGCCGGAGAGCTGGAAGGAGAGTTCCTTGAGCGACCGGGCGACGGTGGCGGCGCGGCGGTCGCCCTCCGCGGCCGCGCGCTCGGCCTCCGGCCGCTCCACGGTGACCAGGCCGAATTCGGCGGCCACGAAGAAGCCGTTGGCGAGGATGAGCAGGAATGCCGCCCCGAGGAGCAGCAGGGAGGTGGTCATACCGCCGCCTCCGTGCTGAGTCGGGGGGCGGCGCACGTACTACCGGACGATCCGTCCATTGCCGGAGGGTTTCACTCCTCGGTTCGAAGGGACCCCCGCGGGCCGGGCGGCCGGGCGGGGGCGGCGGCACTCGGCGTGTGTCGCGCTACCAGATTAATCACGAAAGGGGGCGGAGTGTCAGGGGCGACGGCCCCGAGTCCTCCCCGAACGGGTCTCGGGCAGGACCCCGGCCGCTGCCCCTCGGGGGGCGGGCCGGGCTGCTGCGCCTCCGTTCAATCCCGTGGGGCGGTGGCCTGGGCCCCGTGTGCCTCGACGAGCGCACGCAGGGCGCGGGCGTCCGCGAGGGCCTGTTCACGGGCCAGTCCGGGCTGGATGCCGAGCGCCGGCAGGCTCGTGCCGTCGCTCAGGTTGAGGAACACCCAGGGGTCGCCGGGGCGCAGGGTGACCTGGAGGACCTGGGCCCATTCGAGAAAGCGCCGTGTGGTGAGGTTCACGACGGTGATCCCGCTCTCGGTCGCGACCACCTTGGGCCGGGCCAGCAGGAACAGCACCCCGGCCAGCAGCGCGGCGGTCACGACGAAGCTCGCGCGTTCACCGCCGTGGAGCTGTTCGAGCAGCAGGGCGACGACGGTGATCACGACGAACAGCGCCACGCCCGAGGCCAGCAGGATCACCCGGGACAGGGTGGGCCGGAAGGTCACGGGAAGGGCGGGCTGCCGGGCGGGGGCGGGCGTGGTCATGGGCGGGTCTTCCGGTGGGCGGCGGATCAGAGCCTGCAGGCGTGGATGGCCGTGGTGAGGATGGCGCGGGCGCCGAGCGCGTAGAGGTCGTCCATGATCCGCTGGGCCTCCTTGGCGGGGACCATGGCGCGCACGGCGACCCAGCCCTCGTGGTGCAGGGGCGAGACGGTCGGGGACTCCAGGCCGGGCGTGAGGGCGACGGCCTCCTCCAGGTGCTCGACGCGGCAGTCGTAGTCCATCATCACGTAGGAGCGGGCCACCAGGACGCCCTGGAGTCGCCGCAGGAAGCGCTGGACGCGCTCGTCGTCGGCGGGGGCGCCGGTGCGGCGGATCACGACGGCCTCGGAGGTGAGGATCGGCTCGCCGACCACCTCCAGACCCGCGTTGCGCAGTGAGGTGCCGGTCTCGACGACGTCGGCGATGACCTGGGCGACGCCCAGTTCGATCGCGGTCTCCACAGCGCCGTCGAGGTGCACCACGGAGGCGTCGACCCCGGCGTCGGCCAGGTGCTTGGCGACGATCCCCTCGTACGAGGTGGCGACCGTGAGGCCGTCGAAGCCCTGGGGGGCGCGGGCGTCCGTCACCGTGCCGGGGCGGGTCGCGTAGCGGAAGGTGGAGCGGGCGAAGCCGAGCGGCAGGATCTCCTCGGCGTCCGCGCCGGAGTCCAGCAGCAGGTCGCGGCCGGTGATGCCGATGTCGAGCTTTCCGGAGGACACGTAGATCGCGATGTCGCGGGGGCGGAGGTAGAAGAACTCGACCTCGTTCTCCGGGTCGACCAGGACCAGTTCCTTGGACTCCTTGCGCTGCTGGTAGCCGGCCTCATGGAGCATCGCCGACGCAGGTCCGGAGAGGGAACCCTTGTTGGGCACGGCGATGCGCAGCATGGCGGGGAGGTCCTTTGCGAAAGGGGTACGGGGGGATTACGGGGTGATGCTCGGAGGGTTCTTCGCGCGCGGCGCGCACCGCGCCGGTCTCCCGGCGGGGCCCGAAGGGTTCACAGGGGTGCGCGCCCGGTCACGGACGCGCACAGCGCCTGTCACAGATGCGCGTACACGTCGTCGAGGCCGATTCCGGTGGCGACCATCATCACCTGTACGTGGTACAGGAGTTGGGAGATCTCCTCGGCGGCGGCCTCCTTGCCCTCGTGCTCGGCGGCCATCCAGACCTCGGCGGCCTCCTCGACGACCTTCTTGCCGATGGCATGGACGCCCTTGTCGACCAGCTCGGCGGTGCGGGAGGTGGCGGGGTCGCCGTGGGCGGCCTTCTGCTGGAGCTCGGTGAACAGCTCCTCGAACGTCTTCTTGGACATGGTGTCCCTCACCTTACGCGGCCGGGCGGCCCCGGCGCTAAGCCGGGTCCGCCGCCGCTCACGATGCGGACAGGGCGCGGGCGGGCGACGGCCCGCCCGGCGCCGGAGGCTCAGCGCCAGGGTTCGACGACACCGCGCAGGACGGTGGCGGTCGCGACGGCGGCGGTGACCGCCTCGTGGCCCTTGTCCTCGTGCGAGCCGGGCAGCCCGGCCCGGTCGAGGGCCTGCTCCTCGTCGTCCACGGTGAGCACACCGAAGCCGACCGGGACGCCGGTCTCGACGGCGACCTGGGTGAGGCCCTGCGTGACCCCCTGGCACACGTAGTCGAAGTGCGGGGTGCCGCCCCGCACGACGACGCCGAGGGCGACCACGGCGTCGTAGCCGCGCGCGGCCATCGCCTTGGCGGCCACGGGCAGTTCGAAGCTGCCGGGGACCCGCAGCAGGGTGGGCTCGCTGATGCCCAGCTCGTCGAGGGCGCGCAGGGCGCCGTCGGTGAGGCCCGTCATGATCTTCTCGTGCCACTGGGAGGCGATCACGGCGACCCGCAGGTCCCCGCAGTTCTTGACGTTCAGCTCGGGTGCGCCTTTTCCGCTCACGCGCTGCTCCTGGGTGTGTGGGTGTCGGGATGGAAGGGGTGGCAGGACCTGGGTCCGGTAAAGCTCACTGCCGGCCGCACGTGGCCGGGGCGGCGTCGAGCCAGGGCAGCTCGTGGCCCATCCGGTCGCGTTTGGTCCGCAGATAGCGCAGGTTGTCCTCCCCCGCCTGCACGGGCATGGGCTCGCGGGCGAGGACGGTCAGTCCGTGCCGGGTGAGGGCCCCGGACTTGTCCGGGTTGTTGGTGAGCAGCCGCAGCGAGCGCACCCCGAGGTCGTCCAGGACGCGGGCGCCGGCGCCGTAGTCCCGGGCGTCGGCGGGCAGGCCGAGTTCGAGGTTGGCGTCGAGGGTGTCCCGGCCGAGTTCCTGGAGTTCGTAGGCGCGCAGCTTGGACAGCAGGCCGATACCGCGCCCCTCGTGGCCGCGCAGGTAGACGACGACGCCCCGGCCCTCCTCGGTGATCCGCCGCATGGAGGCCGCCAGTTGGGGGCCGCAGTCGCAGCGCAGCGAGCCGAAGACGTCTCCGGTCAGGCATTCGGAGTGGACCCGGACCAGGACGTTCTCCCCGTCGCCGAGGTCCCCGTGGACGAGGGCGACGTGCTCGACGCCGTCGGCGGTGGAGCGGTAGCCGTAGGCGGTGAACTCGCCGTGCTCGGTGGGCAGCCGCACCCGGGCCTCGCGCCGGACGAGGGGTTCGGCGGCCCTCTCGCCCGCCTCCAGGCTCCGCAGGTGGGCGGCCAGGTCCTCGATCGAGATGATCGTCAGTCCGTGCTTGCGGGCGAAGGGCACGAGTTCGGGCAGCCGCAGCATGACGCCGTCCTCCCCGGCGATCTCCACGATCGCCCCGGCCGGGCGCAGTCCGGCCAGCCGGGCGAGGTCGACGGCCGCCTCGGTGTGACCGGGGCGTACGAGCACCCCGCCGGGTCGGGCACGCAGCGGGAAGACGTGACCGGGCCGCACGAAGTCCTCGGGTCCGGTGTCCGCGTCGGTGCCTCCGACTCCGTCGGCCAGGAGCCGGAGGGTGGTGGCGCGGTCGGCGGCGGAGATGCCGGTGGTCACGCCGTGGGCGCCGGTCGCGTCGACGGAGACGGTGAAGGCGGTGCCCATCGACTCGGTGTTGCGGCTGACCATCTGCGGCAGTTCGAGCCGGTCGAGGACCGGGCCTTCCATGGGCGCGCAGATCAGGCCGCGGCATTCGCTCATCATGAAGGCGACGATCTCGGGGGTGGCCTTCTCGGCGGCGACGACGAGGTCGCCCTCGTTCTCGCGCTTCTCGTCGTCCACGACGACGACGGGCCGGCCGGCGGCGATGTCGGCGACGGCCTGCGCGACGCTGTCGAGGACGAGCGACTCGTCCGGTGCGGTCCAGGGAGACGGTGCGGTCATGCCGGGGCTCCTTCCAGGGCGACGGTCGCGCGGGAGCGCAGCCACCAGTCGCGCAGGCCCCACAGGACGAGCGCGAGATAGATCACGTAGACGAGGCCGGAGAAGGCCAGTCCGCTGTGGAAGGCGAGGGGGACGCCGACGACGTCGACGAGCAGCCACGCGAACCAGAACTCCACGAGGCCGCGCGCCTGGGCGACCATCGCGGCGAGGGTGCCGACGAAGATGTAGGCGTCCGGCCACGGGTTCCACGACAGGCTCGGCACAGCGAGGAACAGGCCACCGAGGGCGAGGGTGCCGGCGGCCGTGCCGGCGGCGAGCAGCCCGCGCTCCTTCCAGCTCGCGAAGCGCACGGCGACCGAGCCGTCCTGGGCCCGGCGGCGGCCCCGGGTCCACTGCCGCCAGCCCCACAGGGCCACGACGATGACGAGGAGCTGTTTGCCGACCCCGCCGCTGAGGTGCGCGGAGAGGTAGGCGGCGACGAGGACGAGGCCGGACAGGAACTGGGCGGGCCAGGTCCACACCGAGCGCCGCCAGCCGAGGGCCAGGGCGATCAGGCCGATCGTGTTCCCGGCCATGTCGGACCAGATGACGTGCTGGCCGAAGACGGTGAACGCCTGCGAGTTGAGCCAGTCGACGGCGCCGTTCATCGCGCGCCCCCGCTGTCCACGGCGGCCGGCACGACCCCGGCCCTGAGCATCCGCTCGACGTACTTGGCGATCACGTCGACCTCCAGGTTGACGGGGTCGCCCGGCTGCTTGTGGCCGAGGGTGGTGAGGGCGAGCGTCGTGGGGATGAGGCTGATGGTGAAGTGGTCCTCCGCCGCGTCGACGACGGTCAGGCTCACCCCGTCGACGGTGACGGAGCCCTTCTCCACGACGTACCGGGACAGCTCCCCGGGCAGGGAGACGGTGACGAGCTCCCAGTGCTCGGAGGGTTCGCGGCGCAGGACGGTGCCGGTGCCGTCGACGTGTCCCTGGACGATGTGTCCGCCCAGGCGGTCGCCGACCGCCGTGGGACGTTCGAGGTTGACCCGGGAGCCGGGGGCGAGCGCGCCGAGGCTGGAGCGCTTGAGGGTCTCGGCCATGACGTCGGCGGTGAACTCCTCCCCCTCCTGCTCGACGACGGTCAGACACACCCCGTTGACGGCGATGGAGTCCCCGTGCCGTGCCCCTTCGGTGACGACGGGGCCGCGCAGCCGGAAGCGGGAGGCGTCGCCGAGGTTCTCGACGGCGGTGACCTGACCCAGTTCTTCGACGATTCCGGTGAACACTCAGTGCTCCTTCTGGGCAGTGGTGGGGACGGCGGTGACGCGCAGATCGGGCCCGACGCGGACGGCCTCGGTCATGTCGAGCCGCAACGCCTCGGTGATGGTGGAGATTCCGCCGCCCTCCAGGGCGGCGGGCCCGGCGCCGAGCAGGGCGGGCGCGAGGTAGCCGACGACCCGGTCGAGGAGCCCCGCGGCCAGGAGCGCCCCGGCGAGCCCCGCCCCGCCCTCGACCAGCACCCCGCGCACCTCGCGGGCGTGGAGGGCGGCCAGCAGGGCGTCCAGGTCCAAGCCGCCGCGCGCGGCGCGCGGCAGGCGCAGGAGTTCGGCTCCGGTCCCCGGGTCGGGTGCGTCCTGGGCGAGGGCGATCAGGGTGGGCGCCGCCCCGTCGAGGACCCGGGCGCCGGGACGTACGGCGGTGCCCTCGGTGTCGAGCACGACGCGCAGCGGCTGGCGGGCGCCCTCGATCCCGCGTACGGCCAGGTGGGGGTCGTCGGCGCGGGCGGTACCGGAGCCGACGAGGACGGCGTCGGCCTCGGCGCGCAGCCGGTGTACGTCGGCGCGGGCCTCGGCGGAGGAGATCCAGCGGCTGCTTCCGTCGGCGGCGGCGGTACGGCCGTCGAGGGTCGCGGCGTACTTCCAGGTCAGGTGCGGCCGGTGCAGCCGTACCGAGGTCAGCCAGGGCGCGTTGACCTCGGCGGCCTCGGCTTCGAGCAGGCCCGCCTCGGTGTCGATCCCGGCCGCCCGCAGGGTCACGGCCCCGCCGGTGGCCTGCGGGGTGGGATCGGCGACGGCGTAGACGACGCGGCGCACCCCGGCCTCGATGAGCGCCTGCGCACAGGGGCCGGTGCGGCCGGTGTGGTTACAGGGTTCGAGGGTGACGAGGGCGGTGGCGCCCCGGGCCTGTTCGCCCGCGGCGCGCAGGGCGTGGACCTCGGCGTGCGGCCCGCCGGCACGCTGGTGGTAACCGGTCCCCACGATCTGCCCGGAGGCGTCGAGGAGGACGCAGCCGACGACGGGGTTGGGACGGGTGAAGCCGAGCCCGCGCGCGGCGAGGGTGATCGCCTGCCGCATGGCGGCTGTTTCGGCTGCGGTTGCCACCGGTGTCTCCTGCCTCTTCGGGCACGGACTCCGGGGCCTGTCGATGACGACAGAGAAACGGGCACCCCACACGCACGACAGCCGGACGCGATCCGCCCCTGGACGGGACGAGACCTACGGCGGCACGTACACATACGGGCCCGCCGCGCACTGCCTCCCATCCGGACTTTCACCGTCGGTCCAGGAATTCCACCTGGTCAACCGCCCACTGGTTTGTGGACGGGTCGCGGACTGTTACCGCCGGTTCGGAATTACACCGACCCCGGAGTGCGCTGCTGTTTTTACGCGTCCAGTGTGCCACGCCGCCCCCCTTCGCACAGAGGCCGCCTTCGTGGGATAACTCACAGCCAGGAAGGGATTACTCCGCCTCGGGGACACGCAGGGCGAGCAGGGCGGTGTCGTCGCTGGCCCAGCCTCCGTGGCGGGCGGCCAGCACGCGGGCGAGTTCCTTGACGGTCGCGGCGGCGTCCAGCCCGGCGGTGGCGGAGAGCGACGCGGCCAGTCCGGCCTCACTGGAGAGGGGTTCCGCGGCGCCGGCGGAGTCCCCGGGCCGGGGACGGCCCTCGAAGGCCCCGTCCGTGTAAAGCAGCAGGAGGTCCCCGGGCGCCAGGCGGTAGCGCACGTCGGCGAGCCGGACCGTGCTCAGGACGCCCAGCAGGCTGCCGTTGCGGCCCAGTTGCTGGACCCGCCCGTCGGCACGGCGCACCAGGGGCGGAGGATGCCCGCCCAGTGCGACGCGCCCGGACAGGCCGGTCTGGGTGAGGCGGAAGGTGGTGTACGCGGCGGTGAGGAAGCGGGGCGCGCGCTGGTCGAGCATCGCGGTGTTGAGCCGGTCAAGGACGGCCGCGGGCGACAGCGTCTGGCCCGCGTCGGCACGCACGGTGTAGCGGGCCATCGAGGTCACCTGCGCCGCCGGCACGCCCTTGCCGCACACGTCTCCCATCACGGCCCCGTAATAGGGGCCGTGGAGGTGGAAGAGGTCGTAGAAGTCGCCGCCGACCTCGACGTCCGTCCGCCCGCTGACGGAGGCCGGAAGGTAGGAGGCGGCGGTCTCCAGGCCTGGCACCGGACGCAGCTCGGGGGGCAGCAGGCCCTGCTGGAGGCTGTGCGCGAGGTCGGCCGAGATCTTGTGGGCCCGGCGGGAGGCGTCCAGCGTCTGACGCAGGTGGATCTCGGCGGACACCGAGCGGGCGAGGGTGGCCAGCGTCGTCAGGTCCGCCTCCGACCAGACGCGCGGGGACTCGTCGATGACGCAGAAACTGCCGAGTACCTGCCCGTCGGGGGACAGCAGCGGATAGCCGGCCCAGGCGCCGATGTGCATCGGTCGCACCGAGGGGTGGCTGCGGGTCCGCGGATCGGTGGCCGCGTCCTCGACCACGAACCGCTCCCCGGCCAGGCCGACCAGGAAGTAGCAGAAGCTCTCGCGTACCGGGTTCTGCCGGTCGTCGAGGGCGAGGACGTCCACGCCGACGCAGGACTTCCAGAAGGAGCGGTCGGCGTCGACCAGAGTGACGAACGCCCGGCCCGAGCCCGTCACCCGGGCCGCCAGCGAGGCCAGGTCGTCGAAGACCTCCTCGGGACCGGTGTCCAGCAGGCCGGTCGCGGCGACGGCGCTCAGGCGCGCGGCGTCCGACAGCGCCGCCGGGAGCCCGTCCTGCCGCACCCCCGCGGCGAAGTCAACATCTGTGGCCACCGGCCCTGACACCTCCTCGCGACTTTGTTCGAA
Organism: Streptomyces sp. NPDC007088; assembly: GCF_042869355.1. Taxonomy (NCBI): domain Bacteria; kingdom Bacillati; phylum Actinomycetota; class Actinomycetes; order Kitasatosporales; family Streptomycetaceae; genus Streptomyces; species Streptomyces sp. NPDC007088. Next base: position 342,736 of record NZ_JBIAFO010000005.1, on the reverse strand, counting down.
ACCCGGCAAATCATGGAGCCTACTCCGGTGCGGGCGTGACCGGAGAGTCGCGCTGTTCATCGTGCCTCCGCGAAGACCGCCTCCCGTGCGGCGTCGAGGGCCAGCAGCAGGGCTCCGCGCAGGACCGCCCCTCCCCCGAGGGCGGCGGCCCGCACCTCGGTGGACAGGGGGGTCATCCCGGCGAGGCGTTCCTCGACCCGGGCCGAGAGCGCCGCGCCGCCGGCCCGCCCGATCTCCCCGCCGAGCACGACACAGCCCGGGTCGAGCAGGGCGACGGCCGAGGCCGCGCCGAGCACGACCCGGTCGGCGAGGGCGTCGAGGAAGTCCTCCGCGCCGCTCTCCACGGCGGCTCTGACCGCCGCGACCGCCGCGAGTTCGTGCGGTACGGGCCGGGCGCGGACCCCGTGCGCGGCGGCGAGGGCGGTGACGGCCTCGGCGGCGGCGAGCGAGTGGAAGCCCCCTTCGCAGTTGTCGGCGGCGGGCAGCGCCCCGGTCCCCGGTACGGGCAGGAAGCCGATCTCCCCGGTGCCGCCCGAGGCGCCCCTGCGCAGCGCCCCGTCGAGGACGACGGCGGCGCCGACCCCGGCGCCCAGCCACAGCAGGACGAAGGTGTCCCGGTCGCGCGCCGCGCCCGCGCGCTGTTCCGCGACGGCGGCCAGGTTGGTCTCGTTCTCCACCAGGACGCGGGCCGGCAGCCGCTCCCGCAGGGTGGCGACGAGGGCGCGGTGCCACGCGGGCAGGCCGGTGTGCCCCCGCAGTTCGCCGCTGGCCGGGTCGATCAGCCCCGGCGCGCCGATTCCGATGCTGCGCAGTCGCCCCGCCCCGGCCCGGCGGGCGGTGTCCTCCAGGAGGGCGACGGCTCTCTCCACGGTGGCGCCGGTGGAACCGTCCTCGAAGGAGGGTTCCACGGGCACCGAGGCCTCGGCGAGCGTCGTCCCGAGCAGATCGCTCAGGACGACGGAGACGCTGTGCGTGCGGACGTCCAGTCCGGCGAGGTGGGCCCGGTCGGCGACGATGCCGTAGACCCGCGCGTTGGGCCCGCGCCGCCTCGCTTCCGACTCCCCCACGACGGCGATCAGTCCGGCGGCCTGGAGGCGGTCCACGAGGTCGGCGACGCTGGGCCGGGACAGCCCGGTGAGCTGTTTGAGCCGGCTCGCGGTGAGGGGCCCCTGTTCCTGGAGCAGTCGCAGCGCGAGGCGGTCGTTGATGGCGCGGGCGGTACTCGGTGATGCGGGCAACGCGGGCCCCCTTCCCGTGGCGTCCTGGAGCCCGCAGGATAAACCCGAGCTATCAGGCAGGCTTCCTGATAGTTTACGGCGGCGCGCACCGGGCGCGCCCAGGGGCGGGAGCGGGAATGGAAGAGTCGAGCAGGCCGGGCGCGGCGGAGACGGTCACCACGGCGCCGGAAAACCCTTCGGCGGGGCCGCCGTCGGCACGGATACGCAAGGGCCGGTACGCGATCGCGGCGGTCTTCTGCGTGCACGGCAGTGTGACGGGTTCCTTCGCGACGCGCGTTCCGTGGATCCAGGACCACGCGCACGTCAGCGCGGGCCAGTTGGGGCTCGCGCTGGCCTTCCCCGCGCTGGGGGCGGCGCTCGCGATGCCGCTCGCGGGCCGGATCAGTCACCGGCTGGGCTCGCGGGCGGCGCTGCGGCTGCTGCTGGCGTTGTGGACGGCGGCGCTCGTGCTGCCCTCCCTCGCGCCGAACCTGCCCGCGCTGTGCGCCGGGCTGTTCGTGTTCGGGGCCGCCTCGGGGATGTCCGACGTGGCGATGAACGCGCTGGGCGTGGAGACGGAGAACCGGCTCGGGCGGTCGATCATGTCCGGGCTGCACGGGATGTGGAGCACGGGGGCGCTCATCGGTTCGGCGGCGGGCACCCTGGCCGCGCACCTGGGCGCCGACGCGCGCCTGCACCACGAGCTGACGGCGGTGGTGCTCACCGCGACCGGCCTCATCCTGTGTCACTGGATTCTCGACCTGCGCAGCACGCGGGACGCTCCGGCCCCGCCCCGGTTCGCGCTGCCACCGCGGTCGGCGCTGCTGATCGGCCTGGTCGGTTTCTGCGCGGTGTTCGCCGAGGGGGCGAGCCTGGACTGGTCGGCCGTGTACCTGCACGGCGACCTGGGGACCTCGGCGGGTGTCGCGGCCGCCTCGACGACGGCGTTCACGGCGACCATGGCGATCGCCCGCTTCGCCGGGGACGGGCTGGTCAACCGGTTCGGGGCGCTGCGCACCGTCCGGGTGGGAGGTCTGATGGCGACGGCCGGGGGCCTGCTGGTGGTGTTCGCCCCGCACCCGGTGGCGGCGATGGCGGGGTTCGGGCTCATGGGCCTGGGGATCGCCGTGGTGGTCCCGCTGTCCTTCGCCGCGGCCGGCCGCAGCGGCCCGAACCCGAGCCAGGCCATCGCGGGCGTCGCGACCATCACCTACACCTCGGGGCTCGTGGCCCCCTCGGCGATCGGCACGCTCGCCGACGCGACGAGCCTCGTCGTCTCCTTCGGCCTGGTCACGGTGCTGGCCTTCGGCCTGACGGTGGGCGCCGGCGTGCTGCGGTCGGCGGGGGGCCCGAAGAGCTAGGGGCTGTCCCGTAATCCCTGGTGGATCAGCGCGCGGCGTCAGATGTGGTGCGTCGCAAGGCGCCGGAGCGGCCGCCAACCCGCGCGCGTGGGGGGGGTGGGGCACCCGGGGCGGGGGCGCCGCAGGCGGGGCGCGCCCCCCCCGGGGTAAGGGGCCCCCCCC
>NZ_JBIAFO010000005.1:94645-339986 GCF_042869355.1 Streptomyces sp. NPDC007088 | reverse complement strand
CGCAAGGCGCCGGAGCGCCCTCATCGCGGAGCGATTCGGGCGTTTCGGCAACGCGGAGAGGTGCCGCAGCTGTCGTCGCGCGCCCGCCAGGGATTACGGGACAGCCCTCAGGGGGTGCGGGGCGGGCGACGTGAGCCCGCCGGGCCTCCTGCGGACGTTTCCGTGGCCGCCGGGTCCGCGGCGGCCACGTCGCGGCAGGACCGGCCCGTACGCAGGTTCGAGGTGGCGCCGTCGATGACGGAGTCGAGCCGGTCCCGCGCGACGGTCAGTTCGGCGACCCTGCCGTCGATGCGGTCCCGCTCCACCGCCAGCCGCGCCAGTAGCTCCGGGGTGGCCCTGCCGTCGACGACGCACGGCAGCAGGTCGACGATCGCCCTGCTCGGCAGCCCGGCGGCGTAGAGCTGCTGGATCAGCCGGACGCGGTCGACCGCGCTCCCCGGGTAGCGCCGCTGGCCACTGGGGCTGCGTTCCGAGGTGAGCAGCCCCTGCTCCTCGTAGTACCGCAGCGCGCGCACGCTGACCTGCGCCGCGGCGGCCAGCTCGCCGATCCGCATCCCGCGCCCCCTTCGTGAGCCGGCCCAACGCCTTGCCCCTGACGTCAGCGTCAGGTCCTACCGTAACGCGCACGGCTCCACGACAGGCGCGGTCCCCGGTCGCGGCCGCCGGGAGAGACCTCGCGCCGCCACAGGCGCCCGGCAAGCAGACGAAGCGGAAGGAAGTGCCCGCATGACCACCTCCGACACCCCACCGACCGGCGTCCCCGTCCCCGCCCCCGTCCCCGTCGTCTCGGTGAAGCCTCTCTCGCTGCCCGCACCGGGCCGGGGGCGGGACCTGCTGCTGCGCGTGTCCGCGCCGACGACCGGCGACGCCCTCCCGGTCGTCCTCCTCTCCCACGGCTTCGGCTCGTCGCTGGAGGGCTACGGTCCGCTGGCCGACTACTGGGCCGCCCACGGCTTCGTGGTGGTCCAGCCCACCCACCTGGACTCCAGGACGGTGGGCCTCCCGCGGGACGACCCGCGCACGCCGGGCGTCTGGCGCTCGCGCGTCGCGGACATGGAACGGATCCTCGACCACCTCGACGTGCTGGAAGCCGCGGTGCCCGGCCTCAGCGGCCGTACCGACCACAGCCGCGTGGCCGCGGCCGGACACTCCTTCGGCGGGCAGACGGCGGGCATCCTGCTGGGGCTGCGCGTCGTGGACCCGGTGACCGGAAGGGGGGAGGACCTGTCCGACCCGCGGATCGGGGCGGGTGTGCTGCTCGCCACGGCGGGCCGGGGCGGGGACGACCTGACCCCGTTCGCGGCCGAGCACTTCCCCTCGATGAACCCGGACTTCACCCACATGACCACGCCGGCGCTCGTCGTCGTCGGGGACCGGGACGACTCGCCGCTGAGCGTACGGGGACCGGAATGGATGACCGACCCCTACCACCTGAGCCCCGGCGGTGAGGGCCTGCTCACGCTCTTCGGGGCGGAGCACTCCCTCGGCGGCGTCGCCGGCCACGAGGTCCGGGAGACCACCGACGAGCACCCTGCCCGGGTCGCCCTCGTCCAGCAGGTCACCCTGGCCTACCTGCGCCACGCGCTCGGCGTCGACGGGTCCGGCTGGACGGCGGCCCGCGAGGCCCTCGGCGCGGGTGCCCACCCGCTCGGCCGGCTCGAATCCGCCTGATTGGCCCCAGTCCGCCGGAGGACGTGCGTCAGACGGCCAGGTCCTCGGCCGGCAGCAGTTGCTGGGCCTCCTTGCGGAACCGCTCGCTCCAGGGGGTGGGCCGCAGGGTGCCGGGGTCGAGCCGGACGAGGACCCGGCGGCCCCGCGCGTGGGTGACCGCGCCGTCGGCGGAGCAGTACCGGAAGCCGTACGTGAGGCCGGTGGTACCGAGCCTTTCCAGCCACAGGTGGACGGCGTAGTCGCCACTGAGGGTCACGGGCCGCTCGTAGCCGATGGTGAACTCGCGCACCGCGTTGCAGGCGTCCTCGGCCTCGGCCCAGTTCCCCCGGTAGCTCCAGCCCAGCGCCTGCCAGTAGGCCGACCAGGCGCGTTCGACCAGGACCGGGTAACGGCCGTTGTGCAGCAGCCCGAGCGCGTCGAGGTCGTCGAAGTGCACGTGGGAGGGGACGAGCACGCCGTACGGGGGCGCGGCGGTGCCGGGGGCGGGGGCTTCGGCGGTCATGGTCTCGGGGCTCCTGGGCTGCGAGGATCGAACACCTCATCGTAGGTGCGGGCTCAGGGCGTCTGACCAGCGGGTTCGGGGCGCCGGAAAGGACCGCCCGGCCGCGCGACGCCGGCCGCTCCCGCCGCGCGCCGGCCCTCCGTACCCGCCCCGGACGCAGCCGGGTCACCCCGGGTGACCGGTGCGTCCCCGGCACCTGGCGAGGACTTGCCCTTACGCACCACTAACATGTGCCGGAATCCATCAACGGGGAACATCCGTGCGGGCACCGTCGAGCGGGCCCCCGGAGAACGGGAGCGGACCTCATGGACCTCGGCGTGCGCTGGAAACTGCACGGCGACGGACGCACACCGGCCCCCGGCGCCGTGGTGCGCCCGGACGAGCGGCTGAGCTGGCCGCGCACCGTCGGCCTCGGCGCGCAGCACGTCGTGGCGATGTTCGGGGCCTCCTTCGTGGCCCCCGTCCTCATGGGCCTGGACCCGAACCTCGCGATCATGATGTCGGGTGTCTCCACCGCGATCTTCCTGCTCGCGACGCGCGGCCGGGTGCCCAGCTATCTGGGCTGCTCCCTGTCGTTCGTGGGGGTCGCGGCCGTGATCCGCGCCCAGGGCGGGACCAGCGCGACGGTGACCGGCGCGGTGCTCGTGGTGGGCGCCGTGCTCTTCGTGATCGGCCTCGCGGTGCGGAGATTCGGGGCGCGGATCATCCACGCCGCGATGCCGCCCGTCGTGACGGGCGCGGTCGTCATGCTGATCGGCTTCAACCTGGCCCCGGTCACCGCGTCCACGTACTGGCCGCAGGACCAGTGGGTGGCGCTGCTGACGATGCTGTTCACCGGGCTCGCGGTGGTGTGTCTGCGCGGCTTCTGGTCGCGTATCGCGATCTTCCTGGGCCTCGTCTTCGGCTACCTCGTCTCCTGGCTCTTCGACCGCGTCTTCGGGCGCGTCCACTCGGTCAACGGCGGGACCGAGGCCGTCGACCACTGGCGTCTGGACCTGTCCGGGGTGGGCAAGGCCGAGTGGGTCGGTCTGCCCTCCTTCCACGGGCCCGCCTTCCACTGGTCGGCGATCCTGGTCGCGCTGCCCGTCGTGATCGCGCTGGTCGCGGAGAACGCCGGACACGTCAAGGCGGTCGGCGAGATGACCGGTGAGAACCTCGACGGGAAGCTGGGCACCGCGATCTCGGCGGACGGCGTCGGCTCGATGCTGTCCACGGCGGTCGGCGGCCCGCCCAACACGACCTACTCCGAGAACATCGGCGTGATGGCCGCGACCCGGGTCTACTCGACGGCCGCCTACTGGGCCGCCGCCGGTTTCGCCCTGCTGTTCGGGCTGTGCCCGAAGTTCGGCGCCGTCGTGGCGGCCGTCCCGGGCGGGGTGCTCGGCGGCATCACCGTGATCCTCTACGGCATGATCGGCCTGCTCGGCGCGCAGATCTGGCTCGGTGCCAAGGTCGATCTGCGCAATCCGCTCAACCTCGTGCCGACCGCCGCCGGGATCATCATCGGGGTCGGCGGGGTCTCGCTGAAGTTCTCCGACAACTTCGAGCTGAGCGGGATCGCGCTGGGCACCCTCGTGGTGATCACGGGCTACCACGCGCTGCGGGCGATGGCCCCGGCGCACCTCAAGACGCAGGAGCCGCTGCTCGACTCGGGCACCTCCACGTACGACTCGCACTCCACCGGCCAGCAGGACGCGGGGCGGTAGCGACCGCCCCGTTCGCTCGCCGTGTCGCGCTGTCCCTCGTTGTGGGGAAGCCCCCGGCACGGCGGCCCCCGGGCCGGGCCGGGGCTGGAACGCTGCTGCCATGGAGCGATCCGAGCAGTTCCCGCGGGTCCCGGAGGGGATCACAGTCCCGGACGGGATCGGCGGCGTCCTGGTACGTATGCGCGCGCTCGGCGCGCACTGGCCGCCCGGCGACGGGGTGGCCGTCTTCCACCGGCTCTATCTGACGGTGACCGAGGAGGTGGCCCGCCTGGTGGAGCGGGGGGCGTTCCCGGACGCGCGGGCCGCGACGGTGCTCGACGTGTGCTTCGCCGAGCGCTATCTCACGGCGGTCGAGGCGTACGAGTCGGGGCGCCGGCCCCCGGCCTGCTGGCGGCCGCTGTTCCACTCCAGGAACCACCCGGGGGTCCGGCCGCTTCAGTTCGCGCTGTGCGGCGTCAACGCGCACATCGGTCACGATCTGGCCCTGGCCGTCGTGGACGCCTGCCGCACGCTCGGCTGTGAACCAACGGACCTGCAAGACGAGTTCGACCGGGTCGGCGATCTGCTGACGAGCCTGGAGGAGCGCGTCAGGGACGAACTGATGCCGGGCCCCGACCTGCTGGAGCTGGCCGATCCGCTGACCCACCTGGCCGGTTCCTGGAGTCTGGAGCGGGCCAGGGACGCGGCCTGGGCGGTGGCGAGGACGCTGTGGGCGCTGCGCGGACTGCCGGGGATCGCCGAGGAGGTACGGGAGCGGCTCGACGACGGGGTGGGCCTGGTCGGGCGGATGCTGCTCACCCCGTGCTCGCCCGGCGCCGCGCGCCTCCCCGCCCATCCGGCCGCTCCCGCCCCGGCCGCTCAGTCCTCGGGCAGCGCGACGGGGGCGATCTCCTCGTAGCGGTCGCCCGGCCCGGGGTTGCCCGGGTCGCAGGCCCCGCCGAGGTGGTGCATGACGCCCCACACGGCGTTCAGCGCGGTCTGCACGGCGCCCTCGGCCCAGCCGGCCGTCCACGAGATGTCGTCCCCGGCGAGGAAGAGGCCGCGCCGGTCCTCGGGCAGCGTGTCCTGCACGAAGTGGGTGAACAGCCGCCGCTGGTACCGGTAGTGGCCCGGCAGGTTGGCCTTGAAGGCGCCCATGAAGTACGGCTCGTCCTCCCAGGAGACCGTCACCGGGCTGCCGATGAGGTGGCGCCGGATGTCGACCTTGGGGTAGATCTCGCGCAGCGAGTTGAGCATGACCTCCATCCGTTCCTCGGCGGACAGCGGGAGCCACTTGAGGCTGTCGTCGCACCACGTGTAGGAGAGGCAGATCACGGCGGGGCGGTCGGGGCCGTTGTCCAGCAGGTAGGTGCCGCGGGTCATCCGGTCGGTGAGAGTCATCGACATGACGTCCCGGCCGGTCTCCTCGTCCGTGTCGAGCCAGAACGGCCGGTCCACGGGCACGAACAGCTTGCTGGACTCCATGTAGTGGGTGCGCTCGATCGCCGTCCAGTGGTCGATCGGGAACAGCGCGTCGTCGCAGGCGATCTTGGAGAGAAGCATCCAGGACTGGGCGGTGAACACGGCGGCCTTGTAGGTGCGCAGTTTGCCCTCGGCGTCGGTCACGGTGACACGGTTGCCCGCGGTGCGGTGCAGCCGGGTCACCGCCGGCCGGGGCTCCCCTCCGTGGAGGGAGGACAGCGAGGTGCCGCGCGGCCAGTGCAGGAGCTTGTCGGGGGCGTGTTCCCACAGCCGCAGCGGGAGTTGCTGGCTGCCGCCGACGATGCCGCGGTGGTGGTCGTCCGCCTCGGTGTAGACGACGCGCAGGATCTCCAGGATGGAGTTCGGGAAGTCGGTGTCCCAGCCGCCGGTGCCGAAGCCGACCTGCCCGAAGATCTCCCGGTGCCGGAAGGAGGAGAACGCCTCGGACTGGCACAGGAACCCGTAGAAGGTCTGGTCGTCCAGCCGCTCCACCAGCCGGGACCAGATCTCCCGGATTTTCGGCACGTCGCGGGTGCGCAGCGCCGTGTTCATGGCGGAGAACTCGGCGCCCTCCTCCAGGCAGCTGCGCCACGCCTCGGCGACGTCGCGGTAGACCTGCGGCAGGTCGTCGATGGTCCGGGCGTAGTGCGGCACGCCCTTGAGGTCCACGACGGTCGAAGGGGTCGCGGGCGACAGCGGGTTGGGGAAGGGGGCGGTGTCCAGGCCGACGAGGTCGATGTAGTGCTGGAGCGCCGTCGAGGAGGGCGGGAAGCGCATCGCGCCGAGTTCGGCCCGCAGCCCCGGCTCGCAGCCCTCGAAGCCGACGGTGCGCAGCCGCCCGCCGAGCTGGTCGGCCTCGTACACGACCGGCTTGAGGCCCATCTTCATCAGTTCGTACGCGGTCACCAGACCGGAGAGCCCACCGCCGATGACGGCGACCTCGGTTCCGTGCTCGGTCGCGGGCACCTGGCCGAGCCCGGCCGGGTGGGCGAGGAAGTCGTCGTAGGCGTACGGGAAGTCGGGCCCGAACATCGTGATGGGCGGCTGCGCTTCGGCCTGCGGAACGGCGGTGGGCACCGTGGACGTCATGTGCGGGTACTCCTGGGACAGCGGGGTGGGTCTCGGGTTCTGGTGCGCTTCAGGCGCGGCCGGGGGCGCCGTGGAGATCGGCCCGGCGGTCGGCGAGGTAGGGGTTGCGGGCGCGGGATTCGGCGAGGGCCGCCGGGTCGGCCTCGCCGAACAGCAGGGCCTTCTCGGCGGAGCCCCGGACGAGGTCGCCGCCCTCGGGCCCGGCCAGGCAGCTCAGCCCGACGAAGTCGAACTCGCCCTCCGAACCGGTGCGGTTGACGTAGGCGATGTAGAGCTGGCTCTCGAAGGCGCGGACCGGGACCACCGAGCGGGCCACGAACTCGTAGGGGTGCATCTGGGCGGTGGGCACCAGGAGCAGGTCGGTACCGGCGAGGGCGTGGGCGCGGACGTTCTCGGGGAACTCGACGTCGTAGCAGATCATGAGGCCCACCCGCAGTCCGTCGATCGTGGCCTGGACGACCGGCTCCGCCCCGGGGGTGAACACGGCGCGTTCGAAGTCGCCGTACAGGTGGGTCTTGCGGTAGCCGGCCAGCCTGGCGCCGTCCGCGCCGACCAGCAGCGCGGAGTTGTGCACCCGCTCCCCCGCGCGCTCGGGGTATCCGCAGACGAGGGCGACGCCGTGGCGGCGGGCGAGCGCGCCGAGGCTCCGTACGGCCTCCCGCTCGGTCAGGGCGTACGCGGCGGTGCGCTCGCCGAGGGCGTAGCCGGTCAAGAACATCTCCGAGGTGACGAGGACGCGGGCCCCGGCCGCGGCGGCGCGGGCGGCGGCCTCGTCCAGCTCGGCGAGGTTCTTCTCCGGTTCGCCCGGGTGACCGGAGCTCTGGAGCAGGGCGAGACGGAACGGGGGTGCGGACATGGCTGACCTCGGACGAAGCGGACGGGAACACCCAGACCGTACGGCTGCCGCGCGGAGCGCGACAAGACGCGAACGTGCGCCTCAGACCGGCGAATCGTTGCGGGTACCGGGGCCGATGCGGTGATCTGTTGCGTCCTCGGTGCTCTCGGGCCGCGCGGGGGCGGACGGGGGGCTCTGCTGTCCCCGCCCCTTCTGGTGACCGGGCCGCGCGCCGTCCCCCTGGGCGAGCACTCTGGCCTCGCTCTGCAGGTGGGCGGCGTCCTTGCGGAAGGTGGGCAGCAGCCGCATGAGCGCCTCGCCGGGGCAGTCCGTCTCGTACGCCTCGATGTGGCCGAGGACGGTCGGCACGTTGACGGCGGTGTCCTTCGGGAACCGGCTGTTGCTGTTGGTGGAGACGAGCTGGGTGCGGGCGGCGGGATCGATCTGGGTGAGACCGAGTTTCCAGGCGATGAGCTTCTCCACGGACTCCCGCAGCGGCCTGGGCACGGGCACCCCCGCCGTGTACGTGCCGATCGCGGCGATCCCGGTCGTCCCCGTGTTGAGGCCGACGGTGTGCGCCCCGATCACCGCGCGGTCCACGCCGCCGAGCCGGCCCTCGAAGATCGTGCCGCACTTGTCGACGAGGAAGTTGTACCCGATGTCGCCCCAGCCCTTGGCCACGGCGTGGGCCTCGTAGATCTCGCGTACGAGATGGGGGCTGTCCGCGCAGTCGTAGCCGTTGGGGTTGTCGGTGTGGTGGATGACCACGGCGTGCACGGAGTCCGCGTAGTGCGGTTTCTGGTCGAGCAGGTGGGGGTCGGCGCCCCACTGCTCGCGGGTCACGATGGGCGGTTTGAGCGCGTCGGCCGGGGAGGGCGGGCTGGCCTGGGCGCTCGGCGGCCGGCGGCGCGCGCCCCCGTCGGCGCCGAAGGGCGGAGCGCCCACGAGAGCCAGCACGAGCAGGGTGGCCGCGGCCGTGGCTGCGACGCCGGTGGCCGCCCGGACAAGGGGGCGCCGGCGTCGGTCGGAACCTCGCGCGACTCTCATCTTTGTCCAGCGTGGGGGCTCTCGTCCCGCCCCGCCGGTTGGGTTGCTCCGGACGGAGGTCCGGGGTGCCGGGCTACGGGTCGAAGCGCCGCAGCAGCGGGGAGAGCACCAGCACGGACTTGGTCCGCTCCACGAACGGCTCCCCCGCGATCCGCTCCAGGACCTGCTCGAAGTGGCGCATGTCGGCGGTGAACACCTGGACCACGGCGTCCGCCTCGCCGGTGACGGTCGACGCGGAGACGACCTCCGGGTACCGCTCCAGTCCGCGCCGGATGGCCTCCGGGGAGGTCTGGCGGCGGCAGTACAGCTCGATGAGCCCCTCGGTGCGCCAGCCGAGGACGGCGGGGTCCACCCGGACGGTGAAGCCCCGGATCGCCCCGCTCGCCCGCAGCCGGTCCACGCGCCGCTTCACGGCGGGGGCGGACAGGCCCACGCGCGCGCCGATGTCGGCGTAGGAGCGGCGGGCGTCCTGGGCGAGGACGCGGACGATGCGTTCGTCGAGTTCGTCGAGCACGGCGGAAACGTTCATTTCTCCCGGGGAGGCGCTGCGGCGGCCAGGCGTGAGTGCCGCACGCCGTATCCGAAGTAGACCACGAGGCCCAGCAGCATCCAGCAGGCGAAGACCACCCAGGTCACGGTGGACAGGCTGAACATGAGCCATACGCAGAACCCGAAGCCGAGCACGGGCAGCACGGGGAAGAGCGGGACCCGGAAGCTGCGGCGCATACCGGGCCGGGTACGGCGCAGGACGATGACGGCCACGTTGACGAGGGCGAAGGCGAACAGCGTCCCGATGCTCGTCGCGTCGGCGAGGTTGCCGAGCGGGACGACCGCGGCGAGCACCCCGCAGAACAGCACGACCAGGAGGGTGTTGGCCCGCGGGGTGCCGCTGCCCGCGTGGACGCGGGAGAACACCGGCGGGACCAGCCCGTCGCGGGACATCGCGAAGATCACCCGGGTCTGTCCGTACAGGACGGTCAGGACCACGCTCGCGATGGCGACGACCGCGCCGAGCGAGAGCAGGACCGGCCACAGGTTCTGGCCGGTGACCTGCCGGGTGATCCCGGCGAGCGCCGCCTCGGAGCCCTGGAACTCGCGCCAGGGCCTGGCGCCGACGGCGACGACCGCGACCAGGACGTACAGCGCGGTGACGATCCCGAGCGAGAGCATGATGGCGCGCGGCAAATCGCGCTGCGCGTCGGTCGCCTCCTCCCCGGCGGTCGAGGCCGCGTCGAAGCCGATGTACGAGAAGAACAGGGTGGCCCCGGCCGCGCTGATCCCGCTCACCCCGTACGGCGCGAAGTCGGCGTAGTTCGCGGAGCGCAGGCCCAGGAAGCCGATCACGCAGAACAGCAGCAGGGCGGCGATCTTGACGCACACCATGATCGTGTTGGCGCGGGCCGACTCCTTGGCGCCGCCGAGCAGGAAGACCAGGGCGAGCAGGACGACGGCGAGGGCGGGCACGTTCACCACGCCGCCCTGTCCCGGCGGGGCCGAGATGACCTCGGGGAGCGTCACCCCGATCGTGCCGTCCAGGAACTCGTTGACGTACTGCCCCCAGCCCACGGCCACGGCGGCGACCGAGACCCCGTACTCCAGCACGAGGCACCAGCCGCACACCCAGGCGACGAACTCGCCGAGGGTCGCGTAGGCGTAGGAGTACGAGGAGCCGGCGACCGGGATCGCCCCGGCCAGTTCCGCGTAGGACAGCGCGGAGAACAGGGCGGTGACGCCGGCCAGCAGGAAGGACACGATGACGGCGGGCCCGGCCTTGGGCACGGCCTCGCCCAGGACGACGAAGATGCCGGTGCCCAGGGTCGCGCCGATGCTGATCATGGTGAGCTGCCACAGCCCCAGGGAGCGCCGCAGGCTCCCGCCCTCGCCCTCACCGCCCTCGGCGACCAGCCGGTCGACCGGTTTGCGTCGGGTCAGCGCGGACCGTCGCGGCAGTCCTGTTGTCGGCACTCGGGGCTCCTGTGGGTGGCGGGGCGGGGACGGCGGCGGGGCGGGGGGTCGGCACGACCGTAAGGCAGCGCGGGACCGCCTTCCGGCAGGCCGACCCGCGCACTCCCCCGGTCGCTCCGCCCCGGCGCCCCCGCGGCCTCCCGGGAGGCCGCGGGGGTGAGCTGGTTCTGCGGGCCGTGCCCGCCGCGCCGCCTCGACTACCCCGACCTGCGGAAACCAACCACTTCCCGGTGCGGAGCCCTGGGTGGGCTCAGTCGGCGGTGACGCGCAGGACGCCCGTGACGGTGCCCTGGTACCAGACGCCGCCCGGGGCGGCGGTGCCCGCCATTTGCAGGGTGTCGAAGAGGGAGCCGACACCGACGCGGCCGCTGCGGGTCACGGCGCCGGTCGCGGGGTCGATCTCGGCGTAGCGGTAGGGGTCGAGGACGCCCGAGCCCGTGGTGCCGGGGATCAGCGGGTCGCGCAGCACGGTGTGCAGGCGGCCGTCGGCGGTGGAGAGTTTCGGGACGGCGGCGGAGCGCAGGGTGTTGTCCCAGACCAGTGCGCAGCCGGAGCCGTCGGCGCGGACGTCCACGCGGGTCAGCCCGCCGGTGAAGTCGGCCGAGGCGGGGACGCTGGGGCCCGCGTCGGCGGGGACGGCCGGGTACGGGTAGCCGTAGGTACTGGCCACGTAGACGCTGCGGCCCGCGCCGATCGGGGAGTTCTCGCTTCCGGGCCCGCCCGCGAGGAGGACGGGGGTGGAGCACACCTGGCGTCCCGTGGCCGTCGCGTAGACCTGGAGGGAGACCTGCCGGTCCGCGTTGTCGACCACGGCCACGTAGTCCGCGCCGTCGGTGGGCCCGAAGAAGGTCGGGGTGGAGCCGCTGCCCCAGCTCAGCTGGCCCGGTTTGCGCGCGGAGCCCCGGTCGTAGGCCCGGCGCCAGGAGATCCGCGGCGTGCCGTCGGCGGCGGAGGTCAGCAGGTAGGTGGCCGCCGTGGTGGTGACGAGGGTGCCCGCGGGGGCCGTGGAGATGCTGTTGGCGATCCTCTCCTCCCCGGGCAGCCGCAGGGTGCGCACGGTGCCGGTGCGGTCGTCGGCGGTGCCCACCAGCCCGCCGCCGGTCGCGAACCAGACCCGGCCCGCCCAGTCGGGGGAGATCCCGGTCACGGCGTCGTCGGCGGGGACGGCCGAGGTCAGCGGGAGGGACGAGTCGACCGACAGGCTCCAGTCACCGGCGGCGTTCCTGTGGTGGCCCACCCGCAGCAGCGAGCGGCTGCCGTCGATCACCACGAGCCGGTCGTCCTGGTCGAGGTAGGCGTACACGCCGCCGAGCAGCGAGCCCTTGGTCAGGGGGAGTTCGGCCAGGGAGGAGCCGTTCGAGGGGTCGAGGAGGTGCACGGTCGGCACCTGCCCGAAGATCGGCGTGCACAGCACGACCGGGTATCCGTCCCCGCCGACGAGCACCGTGGGGCAGGCCGAGGCGAGCGCCACCCGCTTCGAGCGGAGGGTCCCGGCGCCGGGACCGGGCAGCGCAGTGGTGTCCGAGGAGCCGGTGTCCCCGTGCATCGTGGCCGTGCCGGCCGGTCCGGCGTAGGGGTTGGGCGCGAGAACGGGCGTCGGGGGCGCGTCCGAGGCGACCGCGGGGGCCGCCGTCAGCACGGAGGCGAGTACGGCGGCGACGCCGAGGGCCGCGGCCGAGCGGCGCGGACGCGGGGCGGGGCGGAGGAAGGGCATGGGTACTCCGGGGGCTTCCTTGACGGGAACGGGGACCCGCTCCGCGCCGAGGCGCACGGCGCCGTCGGGGAGGGACACTCAGGGGCGTCCTGTCCGGAACCTGACACACCGTGTGCACGCGGCACGGGCCGGGATACGGAGATCAGCGACAGCGACAGGACAGCGGGCGGCCGGGACACGCCGCGCGGGCGCGGGCGGCCGACTGCCGCGTGCGCCGCCCCCCGCTGTGGTCCATGCGCATATGGTGACCACCTGGGGAGGCCGGTGCCAACCACCGTCCCGGTCCGCGAGACACCTTCCGCTCCCCCCGCCCCGTCCTTCCCGGGGGGCAGGCGTAACCGCGCCGGTCCCGGGTACCCGCCGGGTTGGACTTGTTCGCGCCGGGGGGCGCGGGCCGGCGGGCCGTTACGGGGAGGCCGCGATGAACGCGGGCGGGGCAGGAGATGCCGGCGCGAGGGGCCAGGAAGACGACAGGGCCGCGGGGACGACGAAGGGCAGCACGACTATGACGGTGGTCCGCGGAGCGCGGGGCTGATGCCGCGCATCCCGCAGAGCCTCGTCCTCGAAGGGCCGGCCGCCACGAGCGCGGAGGCCAGGGACGTGGCGTCCCAGTTCGTCGCGCACATGTGCCCGTGGGCGGAGACCGAGGCCGTCGTGCTCGTCGTCGCCGAACTCGTGGCGAACGCGGCGCGGCACACACGCGGCCCCTGGCGGCTGTCCCTGTGGGCGCACCTGGGCGAGCTGCGGATCGGGGTGGAGGACTCCAGCAGCGACCCGCCGGTCGGCCGTGCGCCCGATCTGGCGGGCGGCGGCGGCTTCGGCTGGCACCTCGTGCACCGCCTCGCCCACCACGTGCTCGTCATCGGCCTGCCGCAGGGCAAACGGGTCGAGGCGCGGTGGGAGGCACCGCACCGGGGCGGGGAGCCGGTCCGGCGGCCGTGACCGCCGGACCGGCTCCGCTCGATCGACCCGCCGGACCGGTCCCGCTCGGTCGACCCGCCGGGCCGCTCCCGCTGACGCGTCGGCCCGGCTCAGGGCGCGGTCAGCTCCAGCTGACGTGCAGCGGCTTGCCCTCGGCGTACCCGGCGGCGCTCTGCACGCCGACGACGGCGCGCTCGGCGAACTCCTCCAGGCTGTGCGCCCCCGCGTAGGTGCAGGAGGAACGGACCCCGGCGACGATCGAGTCGATGAGGTCCTCCACTCCGGGGCGGACGGGGTCGAGGAACATGCGGGAGGTGGAGATGCCCTCCTCGAACAGCGCCTTGCGGGCACGGTCGTAGGCGGACTCCTCGGCGGTGCGGTTGCGCACGGCGCGGGCCGAGGCCATGCCGAAGGACTCCTTGTAGAGGCGGCCGTCGGCGGCCTGCCGCAGGTCCCCGGGGGACTCGTGGGTCCCGGCGAACCACGACCCGATCATGACGTTCGAGGCGCCCGCGGCGAGCGCCATGGCCACGTCACGGGGGTGACGCACCCCGCCGTCGGCCCACACGTGCTTGCCGAACTTGCGCGCCTCCGTGGCGCATTCGAGGACGGCGGAGAACTGGGGCCGGCCCACACCGGTCGCCATCCGGGTCGTGCACATGGCGCCGGGACCGACGCCGACCTTGATGATGTCGGCGCCCGCCGCGATCAGGTCGCGCACCCCTTCGGCCGCCACGATGTTGCCCGCGACGACGGGGACCTGCGGGTCGAGGGCGCGGACGGCCTTGAGCGCGGAGATCATCGACTCCTGGTGGCCGTGCGCGGTGTCGACGACGAGCGTGTCCACTCCGGCGTCGAGGAGCTGCTCGGCCTTGCCCGCGACGTCGCCGTTGATCCCGACGGCGGCGGCCACCCGTAGTGCGCCCGCGTCGTCGGTGGCGGGCTGGTAGAGCGTGGCGCGCAGGGCGCCGGTGCGGGTGAGGATGCCGGCCAGACGGCCCTCGCGGTCGACGGCCGGGGCGTAGCGCCGGTTCGCGCCGTCGAGGCGGTTGAAGGCGTCGCGCGGGGCGATCTCCGCGTCGAGCAGCACGAGATCGCGGGACATGACCTCGGAGAGCTGGGTGAAGCGGTCCACGTCCGAGAGGTCCCGGTCGGTGACGACGCCGATCGGGCGCATCGCCTCGTCGACGACGACCCCGGCGTTGTGGGCGCGCTTGGGCAGCAGGGACAGCGCGTCACCGACGGTCTGGTGCGGGCTGAGCACGATGGGGGTGTCGAGCACGAGGTGGCGCTGCTTGACCCAGGACGTGACCTCGGCGACGACCTCGATCGGGATGTCCTGCGGGAGGACGGTGATGCCGCCCCGCCGGGCCACGGTCTCGGCCATCCGGCGACCGGCGATGGCGGTCATGTTGGCGACCACGAGGGGGATGGTGGTCCCGGTCCCGTCCGGGGAGCTGAGGTCCACCGCCTGCCGAGAACCGACGGACGAGTGGCGCGGGACCATGAAGACGTCGTCGTACGTCAGGTCGTACGGCGGCTGGAGGTCGTTGAGGAAACGCACGTGCGCACATCCCAGGGTGTTCGAGGTGATCCCTGAGCCGGTGGGCCGAGGGAAAAAGGCACGTACTTCATCTTCCCATTCCCCACCCGCCCCGGGCCACGGGATGATCGTCCAGAGCCCGGGTCCGCCGGATCGGCGGATCGTCCAAGCCGCAGGTGGGAGCGGGGGCGGGGTCAGTCCCCGAGGGACAGCAGGACGGACAGGGGGGTGTCGCCGCCCCGCCCACGCGCCACCGCCTCGCCCAGGACCTCCTGGGCCGTCGCCCACTCCGCCGGTGCGGCCTGGGCGTACGGCTGCCAGTGCGTGAGGACGAGGACCCGGCCGCGCGCGGGCGGGGCCCAGGAGAGGTCGCCCAGGCAGTCGGCGAGCGCGTCCCAGTTGTGGCCGAACCAGTCGGGCAGGCGCAGGGCCCCGGCACAGGCCGTGAGGAAGCCCGGCTTGTCACGCACGCCCGACAGGTCGATCTCCACGGTGTCCCAGCCGGCCGCCCGCGCCGCCTCCAGCGCACCGGCCCATCCGTTCGGCCCCGTCATCTCCGTAGCCTCCCTCGTCGGGCATCGGGTTCTCTGGCGTACGTCCGCTCCCCGCCGGTCCGGTCGCTCAGTGGTCGTCCGGGTCCGCGCGCTCCAGCGCCGGATGCGGCGGGCCGCCCGCGGTGAGCAGGTAGTCGGCGGCGGCGGTGTCCGTCACGAGGCTCGTGACCAGGCCCGAGCGCAGGACGGCGTCGATCGCGGCGGCCTTGCGGTGCCCGCCCGCGATGGCCACGACCTCCGGAATGCGGCGCAGCCGGTCGGGTTCGACGGTGATGCACCGCTCCCCCAGGTCCCGGCCCACCCGGCGGCCCTGCGCGTCGAAGAGGTGCGCGGACATCTCCGCGGCCACGCCCAGCGAGGCGTAGTGGCGGCGCTCCTCGGCGCTCAGCATGTCGTGCACGGTGGAGATCCCCGGCTCCCAGGAGCCGATGGACACGGCGGCCACGGTGACCTTGTCGAAGTACTCGAAGGCCCGTGCGATCCCGGTCTGGCCGCGCAGCGCGGCGGCGGTCGCCGGATCGGGCAGCAGCATCGGCGCGTAGATGGGATGCGCCTCACCGCCGGAGACCTGCGCGGCCCGCCGGACCGCCTCGACCGAACCGCGTTCAGCCGTGCCCGCGTCGTACACGCCGGTGAGCTGCACGACCGTGCACGGCGGGAGGGTGTGCAGGGCGGTGGCCATGTGAATCGTGGAACGGCCCCAGGCCAGGCCCAGGACGTCTCCCTCGTGGACCAGCTCGCCGAGCAGGTCGGCCGCCACATCGCCCAGGTTCTCCGGGTCCGGGGAGTCGTCGGCCTCGGCCGGCGACTCGACGACCACGGCGTGCCGCAGGCCGTAGCGGGCGCGCAGCGCGTCGGAGCGCTCCGCGTCCAGCTCGGCCGGTACGCGGATCTCGATCCGTACGAGATCCCTTTCGAGAGCGGTCTCCAGGACCCGGGCCACCTTGAAGCGGCTCACGCCGAACTCCTCGGCGATCTGGATCTTGGATTTGCCCTCCAGGTAGAAGCGGCGGGCCATGGCCGCCGCCTGGACCAGCTCAGCGGGTCCCATCCGCATGGCTGCCCGACCCGCCGACATCGCGGACACGGCGATCTCCTCACTGCTGTTCACACTCTGGATACGCCGTTCATCCTCGCAGATGCGGCGTGGCCTGATCAGCCCTCGCGGGCCTGCTTCACGTTCCCGTGGCCCAGTCGTGTCCCGCCGTCCCCGCGGGCCGTCCGTCTTCGGCGCTTTCCTGCCGCTTCCCCGTACCCACCGGGCCCGCCGGGCGTTCTCCCGCCGCCGTTTGTCAGTGCTCGCCGGCCGGGCCGGCCCAGGCAGCGGCGGCGGTGGCCTCCTGCGCCTGGTGGCGCAGCATCCGCACGGCGGCCTCGGGATCGTCGGTGGCGTAGACGGCGGAACCGGCCACGAAGACGTCCGCGCCGGCGTCGGCGCAGCGCTCGATGGTCTCGGCCGAGACCCCGCCGTCGACCTGCACCCACAGGTCGAGACCGTGCTTGGCGATCAGCTGACGGGTGCGGCGGATCTTGGGCAGCGTGATGTCGAGGAACGCCTGCCCCCCGAATCCGGGCTCCACGGTCATGATCAGCAGCATGTCGAGTTCGGGCAGCAGGTCCTCGTACTGCTCGACGGGGGTCGCGGGCTTGAGCGCCATCGAGGCGCGCGCCCCCTTGGCCCGGATCTCGCGGGCCAGCCGCACGGGGGCGGCGGCGGCCTCGGCGTGGAAGGTCACGGAACCGGCGCCCGCCTCGACGTACTGGGGGGCCCAGCGGTCGGGCTCCTCGATCATCAGATGGCAGTCCAGCGGGGTGTCCGTCGCCTTGCTGAGCGCCTCCACGACGGGGGCGCCCAGCGTCAGGTTGGGCACGAAGTGGTTGTCCATGACGTCGACGTGGAGCCAGTCGGCGCCTTCGACGGCCCTCGCCTCCTCGGCGAGACGCGCGAAGTCGGCGGACAGGATGCTGGGGTTGATCTGCACGGCCATGGGCTCAAGCCTGCCATGGAACGGGGGCGCGGCGACGCGCGGGCCACGGTGGGGCGGGGGCCGGCGGGCCCGGGGACGACGAGGCGCCCCTCCGGCCCGCGACGGCCGACCGCCCCGGGCCGCCGTGCCCTGGGGGTACGGCGGCCCGGGAGGGTTCAGGCCGTGCGGCGGATCAGCGCGAGGTACATCGCGTCCGTGCCGTGGACGTGCGGCCACAGCTGCACGTCCGGGCCCTCGCCCACCATCGGGACGCCGCTCATCAGGCCGGTCGCGTCGATGAGTTCGGCGCCCGGGGAAGCGCGCAGGACGTCGTCGACCACGGCGCGGGTCTCGGCGGGGTGCGGGGAGCAGGTCGCGTAGCCCACGACGCCGCCGACCCGGACCGAGCGCAGGGCCTCCCGCAGCAGTCCGCGCTGGAGCGGGGCGAAACCCTCCAGGTCCTCCGGGCGCCTGCGCCACCGCGCCTCGGGCCTGCGGCGCAGCGCCCCGAGCCCGGTGCACGGCACGTCGACCAGGACGCGGTCGAAGCTGCCGGGCCGCCACGGCGGCCTGGTGCCGTCGGCGGCGATCACCTGATAGGGGCCCGGGGTGCCGTCGAGCGCCTTGGCGACGAGGCCGGCCCGGTGCGGCTGCTTCTCGGCGGCGAGCAGCCGGGCGCCCCGGCCGGCGGCGATCCCGGCGAGCAGCGCGGCCTTTCCGCCCGGCCCCGCGCAGCCGTCGAGCCACAGCTCGTCACGGCCCTCCAGCGGGGCGCCCGCGAGGGCGAGGGCGACGAGCTGACTGCCCTCGTCCTGGACCCCCGCCCGGCCCTCCTTGACCGCTTCGATGGCCCCGGGCTCGCCGCCCTCGGTGAGCCGGACGGCGTACGGCGACCAGCGGCCGGGCAGCGCCCGGTCGGGTCCGAGGGAGTCGAGCAGCCGGCCGGCGTCGGTGCGTCCCGGCCGGGCCACGAGGGTGACCTCGGGGCGCTCGTTGTCGGCGGCGAGGAGGTCCTCGATGCCGCCGCGTCCGCCGCCGAGCGCGTCCCACAGCGCGGAGACGATCCAGCGGGGGTGCGAGTGGACGACCGAGAGGTGTTCCTCGGGGTCCTCGTCGTAGGGCGGGGCGACGGTCTCCAGCCAGCCGTCGAGGTCGTCGCGGGCGATCTTGCGCAGGACGGCGTTGACGAACTTGGAACGCCCGTCGCCGAGCACGACCCGGGCCAGTTCGACGGTCGCGGACACGGCGGCGTGCGAGGGGATGCGCGTCCCGAGCAACTGGTGCGCGCCGAGGCTGAGCACGTCGAGGACGGGCGGGTCCACCTCGCGCAGCGGGCGGTCCACGCAGGCCGCGATGATCGCGTCGTACGTCCCCTGGCCGCGCAGCGTCCCGTAGACGAGTTCGGTGGCGAGCGCCGCGTCGCGGGTGTCGAAGCCGCCCTTCTCCCGGGCGGCGCGCAGCAGCGGCGGCAGGACGAGGTTGGCGTAGGCGTCGCGTTCGTCCACGGCGCGCAGCGCGTCGAAGGCCAGGACGCGGACGGGGTCCTTCTGCGGCCTGCGGTAGGGGCGGCCCTTGCCGTTCCCCCCGCGTCCTGAACCGCGGCTGCCGGACTGGGGGCCGCCGTGCTGCCGGGGCCGGTGAGGCTGGTCGTTCAAAGGTGCTCCGCTGCTGGGACGAACCGGGCCCGGGGCCCGCCGTACGGGATCGCCGTCCTCGATCACGGACGGCTCCCGCCAGCGTACGTCGCCGGGGCGGGCGCCCCGGGCCCGGCACCGCGCGAAGCCGCACGGGCGGGCCCGGCCCGAGCGGACCCGGCCCGCGCGGGGCTCAGCCCAGCTTCTCGCCGGCGGTGATCCGCACTCCGCGCGCCCAGTCGGCGGCCGCCATCGGCTTCTTGCCCTGGGGCTGGACCCAGAGCAGTTCCACGGCGTACGAACCGGTGCCGACGTACACGTTCTTCTTCCCGGCGTGCACGTCCCCGGGCGCGAGGTCGGTGCGCTCGGGGACGGGGGTGACGGCGACGAGCTTGAGGCGTTCGCCGCGGAACACCGTCCACGCGCCGGGGGCGGGCGTGCAGCCGCGCACCACGCGGTCGACGCGCAGCGCGGGCGCGGTCCAGTCGACCCGCGCGTCCTCGACGTCGATCTTCGGGGCGAGCGAGACGCCTTCGGCGGGCTGCGGTACGGCCTTGAGGCTGCCGTCCTCGATGCCGTCCATCGTCGCGGCGAGCAGCCCCGAGCCGGCGAGGGCGAGCCGGGTGAGCAGGTCGCCACTGGTGTCGGTGGGCCGGATCTCCTCGGTCACGGTGCCGTAGACGGGCCCCGAGTCCAGACCCTCCTCGATCAGGAAGGTGGAGGCCCCGGTGAGGGAGTCGCCCGCCATGACGGCGTGCTGCACGGGGGCCGCGCCGCGCCAGGCGGGCAGCAGCGAGAAGTGCAGGTTGACCCAGCCGTGCGCCGGGATGTCCAGGGCGACGCGCGGGAGCAGCGCGCCGTAGGCGACGACGGGGCAGCAGTCGGGCGCGATCTCGCGCAGCCGGGCCAGGAAGCCCTCCTCGCGGGGTTTCGCGGGCTTCAGCACCTCGATCCCCGCCTCCTCGGCCCGCTCGGCCACGGGGCTCGCGACGAGCCTGCGCCCCCGGCCGGCCGGGGCGTCGGGGCGCGTGACGACGGCGGCCACCTCGTGCCGTCCGGAGGCGAGCAGGGCGTCCAGTGCGGGAACGGCTACCTCGGGGGTACCGGCGAAGACGAGCTTCATAAGGGGCGTTCGGCCTCTCGGGCGGGGGAAGGCGGGCCGTTCATTCTAGGCTCCGCCGGGCCGTCGGCGGGGGCCGGCCGCCCGCAGAGGGCCGGCCGGGCGCGGGCTGTGCGGCAGGTCTGCCGCAGGTCTGTCTCAGGGGGGCGTACGCGCCCTTGTGCGCCCTGCGCGTGGGCGCTCACGCCCCTCCCCCGTGACTACTCAAGGGGCGGCGCGTTGTCAAAGCAGCGTTGACCGAGGGCGGGCAGCAGCACCCACCCGCCACGGCGGCGTTCCGTTCCACCACCCCGTCCCTTCAGCCGACCTCCACCCCCTCCCACCCGGGGCGACTCGCACCCGGGCCCCGCTTCCACTCCTCGTCTCGTCCTTCGCCCCGTCCTTCATCTCGTCACCCACCCATCCTCATCTTCGCCGGTTCGAGAGGCTTGTTCATGGCCGACCACGCAACCCACGACGCCCAGGCTCGGGCCAGCCTGCATCTGCTGGTGCGGGACATCGAGCGGGTGCGTCGGCAGGTGGACGCACTGCGTACCCTGACCGCCCAGCTGGGCAACGTCTACCGCCCCCGCCGTTCCGGGCCTTCCACCGGATTCGTGGTGTACGGGCGTGCCCCCGCACCCACCGTCCGGCTCGCCCAGGAGCTCCGGGAGAGCGTAGAGACGCTCGTCACCGCCGCCGTGGACTTCGACCGCTCCCTCGGTTTCTCGTGGGACGCGGTGGGCTCCGCCCTCGGTGTCACCAAGCAGGCGGTGCACCGCCGTTACGGGGCTCGCCGGGCCACCGCGCAGGCGGCGGCCGAGGCCGAGCGCTCGGGCGATCCGCAGGCCGGCAGGGTTCTGCCGGCCGCGGCCCCGCTCTCCTCGCTCCCGCCGGGGGCCGGGGCACTGCCCACGGTGCCCGCCGCTCGGGCCATGCCGGCGCAGCCGACGGCCACGGGCACGGCCCTGCGCGAGGACTCCCGGCAGGGCGCCCTGCCGGGCCCCCGCCAGGGCTGACGGCCCGTCGCGCGGCACGCTTTCCGCACCGCCCGCAGCGCTTCTGAGCTTCCGCAGTCGAGCAGCGCGCACGAGCGCCTCCCTTCCGGTACGCGACAGTGCCGGCCGGGGGGCGCTCGTGCGTGAGGGGCGGGCCCCGCCGGGCGTACGCCTCAGCCGATGTCCGGCGGATCGATGCGCACCACGACCGGTTCGGCCGCCTTGCTCCGGGCCATGCGGGCGGCCTGAGCCGTCTTCAGCACCCGGGCCAGCTCGGCGCCGCCGCCGCGCTCGACCCGGATCAGGGCGCGCTGCCACTGCTCCCCGGGCGGCGGCCCCCCGGGGCGGCGCGGCCGGCCCGTACCGGTCACCGGCAGCGGTACCGGTCCCAGCACCTCGGCGCCCGCCGGGAGCGTGGTCCCTTCGAGGAAGTCGGCGACGGCGGCTGCGGGCCCGGAGACGGCCGCCATCCGGGAGACCGGGGGGAAGCCGAGATCGGCCCGCTCCCCCAGTTCGCGTACGGCGTGGCCCACCGGGTCCCAGCGCACCAGCGCCTGCACGGGGCGCAGGGTCGGCTCCGCGACCACCACGACGGTGCCGCCCGCCTCCTGCCCGCGCACCAGCGCGGCCGCGTCCAGCCAGCGGCGCAAAGCCTCCTCCTCGGCCCGCAGGTCGGGGCGGCCGAGCATCGCCCAGCCGTCGAGCAGGAGAGCCGCCGCGTACCCGCCCTCGGCGACCGGCTCGGCGCCCGGCGTGGAGACGACGAGCGCCGGTGAGCCCGGGACCGTGTCCAGGACCTGCTCGCGGCCCGAGGTGCGGACCGGGACGGCGGGGAAGGCCCGGCCCAGCTCCTCGGCGGTGCGCCGGGCCCCGACGATCTGGGCGCGCAGCCGGGTACCGCCGCAGGTCGCGCACGCCCAGTCGGCCTCGGTGCGCCCGCACCAGCCGCAGCGCAGCCGCTGCGCGTCGGGCGCCTCCAGCGGCCCGGCGCAGTGCCGGCAGCGGGCCGGGGCGCGGCACTGGGCGCACGCGAGCCGGGGCGCGTATCCCCGGCGCGGGACCTGGACGAGGACGGGACCGTGTGCGAGCCCCTCCCGGACGGCCTGCCAGGCGAGGCTCGGCAGCCGGGCGGCGCGGGCCGCCTCGTCCCTGGCCAGGTCGTGGTCGCCGACGGTGCGTACGAGCGGGGCGGCGGCCCTCGTCGTCTCGCGGCCGGCCGCGAGGGGGTGCGCCCAGCCGCTCTGCACGAGCTGGGCGGCCTCCACGGTGCAGCCGACCGCGCCCAGCAGGAACGCGCAGCGGCGCGCGGCTCCGGCCGGCGCCGAACGGCTCTCCAGGGTGGCGCGCAGCATCAGCACCTCGCGCGCGTGCGGCTGCGGGGCGTGGTCCTCGCTGTGGCTGCTGTCCCCGTCCTCCCAGATCACGACGAGGCCGAGGTCCCGGACGGGGGCGAACATCGCGGCGCGGGTGCCGACGACGGCGCGCACCGAGCCCCGGTGCACGGCGAGCCATTCGCGGTAGCGCTTCTCGGGCCCGGCGTCGGCGGTGAGCACCGCGTGCCGTCCGGGGCCGAGCACCTCGGTGAGCGCCGCGTCGACGCGCCCGGTGGTCCGTCCGTCGGGAACGACGACGAGGGCTCCGCGTCCGGAGGCGAGGGTCGCGGCCACCGCCCGCGCGATCTCCTCGGCCCACCGCGGACCGGGCAGGGCGGTCCACACGGCGCGCGGTGACTGCCCGCGGGCGAGGGCGTCGAGGAACGCGGGCCCCTGCGGGTAGCGCTCCCAGCTCCCGGGGGCGGGGGCGGGCGGGGGCGGCAGCGGCTCGGGCGAGGGCCGGGCCTCCGCGCGCCCGTTGCGTGGCGGCACGGCGAGTTGCAGTACGTCGGCGAGACTGCCCGCGTACCGGTCGGCGACGGCGCGGGCCAGGGCGAGCAGGTCCGGGGAGAGCACCGCCTCGGTGGACACCACCTGGGCGAGCGCGGCGAGCGGGCCCGTGTACTCGGAGGCGGCGACCCGCTCCACGAGGAACCCGTCGATGAGGCCGCCGCCCTCGCGGCGTCCGTCGCGCACCTGATGCCGGCCGGCCCCGAACCGCACCCGCACCCGCACTCCGGGCTGCGCTCGGGCGTCGAGCTCCTCGGGCACGGCGTAGTCGAAGTACCGGTCGAGGTGGAGCACCCCCTTGTTCACGAGGACCCGCGCCACGGGCAGGGACTCGGCGAGCGGCGCACCGCGCCAGGTGCGTGGTTTCGCCTTCGGCGCCCTGGCCTTGCGCACGCTCTCCCGGATGAGGGCCAACTGCTGTGGCCCGCCACCCCGCTCGCCCGGCTCCCCGCCCGTGTCCTCGCTGCTCACACCCCACATCTACCAGACGGCTCGGACAGCGCGCCCGGCCGTGGGGCCGCCTTCGGATCAGGTGGACGAGGCGGCGTGGTCGTACGCACCGCGCAGAACGCAGAACTCGTTGCCCTCCGGGTCCGCGAGGACGGCCCAGCCGGTGCCGTCGCGCTCCCGCCGGTCGGCGACGAGGGTGGCGCCCAGCCCCAGCAGTCGCCCGACCTCCTCCTCGCGGGAGGTCTCCGGGCGCAGACACAGGTGGACCCGGTTCTTGACGATCTTCGCCTCGGGCACCTGATTGAAGTGCAGCACGGGCCCCTCGGGCAGCAGCACCTGCGTCTCCCGGTCCCCCGGCCCGCTCTCCGGATGCAGGGGCGCCCCGGTCGCCGCACTCCAGAACCGCGCCAGTCCATAGGCGTCCGCACAGTCGACCGCGATGTTCCGCACCACCGAAACCATGTGCCCCACCCTGCATGACCCCCCTCTGCCGCGCCACCGCCTTGGTGCCGACAACGCCCCGGGCCCGCCCCTCCCGAAGGAGGGGCGGGCCCGGGGAGCGGGGCCGGGCCTACAGGCCGGCGGCCTTGCGCAGGGCGTCGACGCGGTCGGTCCTCTCCCAGGTGAAGTCCGGCAGCGCGCGGCCGAAGTGGCCGTACGCGGCGGTCTGGGAGTAGATCGGGCGCAGCAGGTCGAGGTCGCGGATGATCGCGGCCGGACGGAGGTCGAAGACCTCGGCGATGGCCTGCTCGATCTTCTCGACGTCGGTCTTGGCGGTGCCGAAGGTCTCGACGAAGAGGCCCACCGGCTCGGCCTTGCCGATCGCGTAGGCGACCTGGACCTCGCAGCGCGAGGCGAGACCGGCGGCCACCACGTTCTTCGCGACCCAGCGCATCGCGTACGCGGCGGACCGGTCGACCTTGGAGGGGTCCTTGCCGGAGAAGGCGCCCCCGCCGTGGCGGGCCATACCGCCGTAGGTGTCGATGATGATCTTGCGGCCGGTCAGGCCGGCGTCGCCCATCGGGCCGCCGATCTCGAAGCGGCCGGTCGGGTTGACGAGCAGGCGGTAGCCCTCGGTCTCCAGCTTGATGCCGTCGTCGAGCAGCGCCTTGAGCTCCGGCTCCACGACGAACTCGCGGATGTCGGGGGCCAGCAGCGAGTCGAGGTCGATGTCGCTCGCGTGCTGCGAGGAGACGACGACGGTGTCGAGGCGGACGGCCTTGTCCCCGTCGTACTCGATGGTGACCTGCGTCTTGCCGTCGGGGCGCAGGTAGGGGATGGTGCCGTTCTTGCGGACCTCGGACAGCCGCCGGGACAGGCGGTGCGCGAGGTGGATGGGGAGCGGCATCAGCTCGGGCGTCTCGTCGCAGGCGTAGCCGAACATCAGGCCCTGGTCGCCGGCGCCCTGCTTGTCGAGTTCGTCCCCGTCGTCGCCGCGGGAGGCACCCTCGACGCGCTTCTCGTACGCGGAGTCGACGCCCTGCGCGATGTCGGGCGACTGCGAGCCGATCGAGACGGAGACGCCGCAGGAGGCGCCGTCGAAGCCCTTCTTCGAGGAGTCGTAGCCGATGTCGAGGATCTTCTCGCGCACGAGCTGCGCGATCGGCGCGTACGCCTTGGTGGTCACCTCGCCGGCCACGTGGACCAGGCCGGTGGTGATCAGAGTCTCGACGGCGACGCGCGAGGTGGGGTCCTCGCGCAGCAGCGCGTCGAGAATGGTGTCGCTGATCTGGTCAGCGATCTTGTCGGGGTGACCCTCGGTCACAGACTCCGAAGTGAACAGACGGCGGGACACATCGCTCCCTGGGGTTGCAGCGGCTGCTGGCTGATCATGGGCGAACCTTGCCGGGAGCTGCACCCGGCGCGGGTTCCCCGCCAGTTTATCGGTCACTCTGTGCCGTCGACCCAGGTGTCTCGCCCCTTGGGAGCCCTGTGATCAGCGGCACTGCATTCTCGGACAGGGTCCGAAGCGGCGCCAGAGGCCGCGCCGGATATCCGAACGGTTTTGCGTGACCGCAACACGGCGCGGTTCACGGACCGTTCGGGACCGCTCCGGTACGGCGGCGCCGGTTACGGCAGACGGGCGACGACCAGATCCCAGACCGTGTCGGCGAGCGTCTCCTTGGGCCCGTACGGCACCGGGGTCTCGCTGCCGTCGGCGCCGAGCACCACGGCCTCGCTCTCCTCGGCGCCGAAGGTCTTCGTCTCCCCGACCTCGTTGACGACGAGCAGGTCGCAGCCCTTGCGCCGGAGCTTGTCGCGGCCGTGCGCGAGGACCTCGTCGGTCTCGGCGGCGAATCCCACGATCAGCTGACCGGGGCGCGGCCGAGTGGCGGAGATCTCGGCGAGGATGTCGGGGTTGCGGACCAGGGCCAGCGGCTGCGGCTCCTGGTCCTCCTTCTTCTTGATCTTCCCGGTGGCGTACTGGGCGGGCCGGAAGTCGGCGACCGCCGCCGCCATCACCACGGCGTCCGCGTCCTCGGCCGCGCGCAGGACGGCTGCGCGCAGTTCGGCGGTCGTGCCGACGGACACCAGATCGACGCCGGCCGGGCTCGGCAGCGTCGTGTTGGCGGCGATCAGGGTGACCTCGGCGCCCCGGGCGGCCGCCGTGCGGGCGAGGGCGTAGCCCTGTTTCCCGGAGGAGCGGTTGCCGAGGAAGCGCACCGGGTCGAGCGGTTCCCGCGTGCCCCCCGCGCTGATCACGAGCCGCCGCCCCTTGAGATCGGCCGCCTTCTCGCCCCGGGCACCGCGCGCGAGCACCTGGCGGCAGTACGCGAAGATCTCGTCCGGGTCGGGGAAGCGGCCCTTTCCGGTGTCGGCGCCGGTGAGGCGGCCCACGCTCGGCTCGATGACCAGGGCGCCGCGGCGGCGCAGGGTCGCCACGTTCTCCTGGGTGGCCGGGTGCTCCCACATCTCGGTGTGCATGGCGGGGGCGAACACGACCGGGCAGCGGGCGGTCAGCAGGGTGTTGGTGAGCAGGTCGTCGGCGAGGCCGTGCGCGGCCTTGGCCAGCAGGTCGGTGGTCGCCGGTGCGACGACGACGAGGTCGGCCCGCTGCCCGAGGCGGACGTGCGGTACCTCGTGGACGTCCTCCCAGACCTCGGTGGAGACGGGGTGGCCGGAGAGGGCCGACCAAGTGGCGGCGCCCACGAAGTGCAGGGCGGCCTCGGTGGGGACGACCCGGACCTCGTGGCCGGACTCGGTCAGCCGGCGCAGCAGTTCGCACGCCTTGTAGGCGGCGATGCCGCCGCTGACCCCCAGCACTACCTTCGGCTTGTCCACCACTGGCTCCCGGCTCGGGCCGCGGGCGGCGGGCCCGCTCGCGGCGATCTCTGGTGTCCATCACACACCACGGACCCGGCAGCGGTGCTGCCGGGTCCGTGGGGGAGAACGATGACGCCGTGCCGACGGCCGTACCGCCGGTGACTGACTGCGCGGACTGCCCACGCGGGGCCTTACTGCGCGGGGCCCTCGACGGCCTCGGAGGTCAGCAGACCCGCGTTGATCTCGCGCAGCGCGATCGAGAGCGGCTTCTCGTGGACGTGGGTGTCCACAAGCGGCCCGACGTACTCGAGGAGGCCCTCGCCGAGCTGCGAGTAGTACGCGTTGATCTGGCGCGCACGCTTGGCCGCGTAGATGACAAGGCTGTACTTCGAGTCGGTGGCTTCGAGCAGCTCGTCGATCGGCGGGTTGATGATGCCCTCGGGCGTGGTGATGGAAGAGGACACGCTCTACCTTCCGAAAGGGGGAAAAGAAATCATGAGACTGATGTCAAGGCTAGCAGCTCGCGGGCCACGTCCTCGACGGCGGTGTTGACCAGGGTCACGTCGAACTCGGACTCGGCCGCGAGTTCGGTCTTCGCCGCCTCCAGCCGCCGCTCGATGACCTCGGGCGGTTCGGTGCCGCGGCCGGTGAGCCGGCGCACCAGTTCCTCCCAGCTCGGCGGGGCGAGGAAGACCAGCCGGGCCTCCGGCATGGACTCGCGCACCAGCCGGGCCCCCTGGAGGTCGATCTCCAGCAGCACGGGTTCGCCGTTCTCCAGCCGCTCGGCGACGGCGTGGCGGGGGGTGCCGTAGCGGTTGCCCGCGAACTCGGCCCACTCCAGCAGCTCGCCGTTGGCGATCAGTTTGTCGAACTCCTCGTCGGAGACGAAGAAGTACTGCACTCCGTGCCGCTCACCGGGGCGGGGCCTGCGGGTCGTCGCCGACACGGAGAGCCAGACCTCGGGGTGTTCCTTGCGCATATGAGCGACGACCGTGCTCTTGCCGACCCCGGAGGGGCCGGAGAGCACGGTCAGCCGCGGACGTACGACCGGGGGTACGGGGGACGTCCCCCGGGATGAAGCAGCCATGTGGAGATTATCCAGCCTCCGCGGGGTGCCGGGGAACCTGATCCCCCGGCACCGCGCGGTGTCAGGCCGCGGTACTGCCGAACTCGCGCTCCAGCGACGCGATCTGGTTGGAGCCGAGCCCCCGCACACGGCGGCTCTCGGAGATGCCGAGGCGCTCCATGATCTGCTTGGCGCGGACCTTGCCGACGCCGGGCAGCGACTCCAGCAGGGCGGAGACCTTCATCTTGCCGATGACGTCGTTCTCCTGACCCTGCTTGATGACCTCGTGGAGGGAGGCACCTGAGTGCTTGAGTCGATTCTTGACCTCGGCCCGCTCCCGGCGAGCCGCGGCGGCCTTTTCGAGCGCGGCTGCGCGCTGTTCAGGGGTAAGGGGCGGAAGAGCCACGCCTACGTCACCTCGGATGTCGAACTTGTCGGATACGGACCGGTGAGGAAGCTGGGTGCCCCACCACCAGGCGAGCGGCGAACCAGATACCGCGCTCGTCCGCTCTCGTCGGAGACTAGCGGCCCGGAGGGCTCCAGTCAGCGAGAACAGCGGAAAAGTCCTGGTCAGCACTTGTTGACAGGGGCATTTAGGACAAAACAGTCGGGTTTTCGCTCAGAACTGCTGTACGAAGGTGCGTACGACACCCGGTACCCCCCTTCTGCCCTTGCCCGCCTCGGCGTTCCCCGGGTGCCCCCTGCCACGGCCCGTACACCCTCGGTGTCCGAGACGTCCGGGAAGTCCGCCCGTTACCGGGGAGCCCGGTCGACAACCGCGCGGATCTCCTCGGTCAGCCCGGCGGCGGCGGCGCGCAGAGCGTCCACGGAGGGGCCGTGGCGCAGGACACCCCGGCTGACGCTCGGCACCACCTGATGCACCGAGGGGCCGAAGACGCCGGGCAGGTCCGCGGGGCTCGCGCCCTGGGCGCCGATGCCTGGGGCGAGCAGGGGCCCGTTGATCGCGAGGTCGGCGCCCGCCTGTCCCAGGGTCGCGCCGACGACGGCACCGACCGAGCCGAGCGGCCGGGCGCCCGCGTTCTCGGCCGCCATGTGGTCGAGCATGACCTGGGCGAGGCTGCGGCCGTCGGCGGCGGTGGCGCGCTGGACCTCGGCGCCCTCCGGGTTGGAGGTGAGGGCGAGGACGAAGACACCGGCCCCGGACGCGGCCGCCGCGTCCAGGGCGGGGCGCAACGAGCCGAAGCCGAGGTAGGGGGAGACGGTCACCGCGTCGCTGAACAGCGGGGAGTCCTGGTCCAGGTAGGTCGCGGCGTACGCGGCCATGGTCGAGCCGATGTCGCCGCGTTTGGCGTCCATCAGGACGAGGGCGCCGGCCGCGCGTGCCTCTTCGACGGCCTTCTCCAGGACCGCGACGCCGCGCGAGCCGAAGCGCTCGAAGAACGCGGACTGGGGCTTGAGGACGGCGACGCGGTCGGCGAGCGCCTCCACGCAGGTGCGCGTGAAGGTCTCCAGGCCCCTGACGTCGTCGTTCAGCCCCCAGGAGTGCAGGAGGGCGGCGTGCGGGTCGATCCCGGCGCACAGGGGCCCCCGGGTGTCCATGGCGCGGCGCAGGCGGGTGCCGAAGGGCTCGGGGCCGCCCGCGGTCGTCGGCTCGCTCATGCGTGGGCCTTCCTGGTGTCGGCGCCGGTCGCCTCGGCGAGGCTCGCGTAGGGGCTGGTGGCCAGCCGGGCGGCGAGGCCCTTGTGGAGGCCGCGGGCCCAGAAGGGGCCCTGGTAGATGAAGGCGCTGTAGCCCTGGACGAGGGTGGCCCCGGCCAGGATGCGCTGCCACGCGTCCTCGGCGTCCTCGATCCC
This sequence comes from Streptomyces sp. NPDC007088, assembly GCF_042869355.1. NCBI lineage: Bacteria > Bacillati > Actinomycetota > Actinomycetes > Kitasatosporales > Streptomycetaceae > Streptomyces > Streptomyces sp. NPDC007088. The sequence continues at coordinate 310,803 of NZ_JBIAFO010000005.1, read as the reverse complement.
GCCGACGCCGACGAGGGTGATGCGGTCGCCGACGCGGGCGTACAGGCGGCGCAGCACTTCGAGGGAGCGTTCCTTGAGGGGAGCGCCGGACAGTCCGCCGGTCTCCTGGACGAGAGCCGGGCCGGAGCGCAGGCCGAGCCCCTGGCGGGCCACGGTCGTGTTGGTCGCGATGATCCCGTCGAGCCCGAGGTCCACGGCGAGGTCGGCGACGGCGTCCACGTCCTCGTCGAGGAGGTCGGGGGCGATCTTGACCAGGAGCGGCACGTGGCGGCCGGGCACCGTGCGGTCGGCGGCCTCACGGACGGCGGTCAGCAGGGGGCGCAGCGCCTCGGTGGCCTGGAGGGCGCGCAGGCCGGGGGTGTTGGGCGAGGAGACGTTGACGACGAGGTAGTCGGCGTGGGCGGCCAGCCGTTCGGTGGAGGTCACGTAGTCGGCGACGGCCTCGGACTCCGGGACCACCTTGGTCTTGCCGATGTTGACGCCGACGACCGTGCGGAAGACCGGCCTGCGGGCGGCGAGGCGGGCGGCGACGGCCGCGGAGCCCTCGTTGTTGAAGCCCATGCGGTTGATCAGGGCGCGGTCCGCGACGAGGCGGAACAGCCGCTTCTTCGGGTTGCCCGGCTGCGGCCGCGCCGTGACCGTGCCGATCTCCACGTGGTCGAAGCCGAGCATGGCCATGCCGTCGATCCCGACGGCGTTCTTGTCGAAGCCCGCGGCGAGGCCGAAGGGGCTGTGCATCCGCAGCCCGAGGGCCTCGGTGCGCAGCGTCTTGTCGCGCGGGGCGAGGACGGCGGCGAGGAAGGTGCGCAGAACGGGAACGCGGGCGGCGAGGCGGATCCAGCGGAAGGCGAGGTGGTGGGCCTGCTCGGGGTCCAGGCGCCGGAAGAGGAGGCGGAACAGGAGTGCGTACACGGGGGTCGTCCGTACGGTCCGGGGGCCGGGCGGGCCCGGGGGCGGGAGGTCACGGGGCGGGCGGGTCCGCCCCGGAGGTGGTGGGCTCATGGAGAGGGGGACACCGTTTCCGGTGTCCCCCTCGTCGGATCAGGCGTCCTGTCGGGCGGCTGTCAGCCGCTGCGCGTGTTCTTGCAGCGAACAGACCCCGGTCTCGCCCCGGTTCAGGGCGTCGATGCCCTGGACGGCGGCGGCCAGTGCCTGGACCGTGGTCAGGCAGGGCACGGCGCGGGCGACGGCGGCGGTGCGGATCTCGTAGCCGTCGAGCCGGCCGCCGGTGCCGTACGGGGTGTTGACGATGAGGTCGACCTCGCCGTCGTGGATGAGCTGGACGATGGTCTTCTCGCCGTTCGGCCCCTCCCCCTCGTACAGCTTGCGGACGGGGGTGGCGTTGATGCCGTTGCGCTTGAGGACCTCGGCGGTCCCGGAGGTCGCGAGCAGTTCGAAGCCGTGGGCGACGAGTTCGCGGGCGGGGAAGATCATCGAGCGCTTGTCGCGGTTGGCGACGGAGATGAACGCGCGGCCCTTGGTAGGCAGCGGCCCGTAGGCCCCGGCCTGGGACTTGGCGTAGGCGGTGCCGAACTGGGCGTCGATGCCCATGACCTCACCGGTCGAACGCATCTCCGGGCCGAGCACCGTGTCGACGCCGCGCCCCGAGGTGTCCCGGAACCGGGACCAGGGCATGACGGCCTCCTTGACGGAGATCGGCGCGTCCATCGGGAGGGTGCCGCCGTCGCCGGTACGCGGCAGCAGGCCCTCGGCGCGCAGTTCGGCGACGGTGGCCCCGAGCGAGATGCGGGCGGCGGCCTTCGCGAGCGGGACCGCGGTGGCCTTCGAGGTGAAGGGCACGGTGCGCGAGGCGCGGGGGTTGGCCTCCAGGACGTAGAGGATGTCGCCGGACAGCGCGAACTGGATGTTGATGAGCCCGCGGACGCCGACCCCCTTGGCGATGGCCTCGGTGGAGGCGCGCAGCCGCTTGATGTCGTGGCCGCCGAGGGTGATGGGCGGCAGGGCGCAGGCCGAGTCGCCCGAGTGGATGCCGGCCTCCTCGATGTGCTCCATGACGCCGCCGAGGTACAGCTCCTCGCCGTCGTAGAGCGCGTCCACGTCGATCTCGATGGTGTCGTCGAGGAAGCGGTCGACCAGGACGGGCCTGCTCGGGCTGATCTCGGTGGACTCCTCGATGTAGGAGGACAGGCGGGTCTCGTCGTAGACGATCTCCATGCCGCGTCCGCCCAGGACGTACGAGGGGCGTACGAGGACGGGGTAGCCGATCTCGTCGGCGATGGCCTTGGCCTCGGTGAAGGTCGTGGCGGTGCCGTGCTTGGGCGCGGGCAGCCCGGCCTCGGCGAGGACCCGGCCGAAGGCGCCGCGGTCCTCGGCGGCGTCGATGGCCTCGGGCGGGGTGCCGACGATCGGTACGCCGTTGTCCTTGAGCGCCTGGGCCAGGCCCAGCGGGGTCTGGCCGCCGAGCTGGACGATGACGCCCGCGACCGGTCCGGCCTGCCGCTCGGCGTGCACGATCTCCAGGACGTCCTCCAGGGTGAGCGGCTCGAAGTAGAGCCGGTCGGAGGTGTCGTAGTCGGTGGAGACGGTCTCGGGGTTGCAGTTGACCATGACGGTCTCGTAGCCCGCGTCGCTGAGCGCGAAGGAGGCGTGGACGCACGAGTAGTCGAACTCGATGCCCTGGCCGATGCGGTTGGGCCCGGAGCCGAGGATGATCACGGCGGGCTTCTCGCGCGGGGCGACCTCGCTCTCCTCGTCGTAGGAGGAGTAGAAGTACGGGGTCTTCGCGGCGAACTCGGCGGCGCAGGTGTCGACCGTCTTGTAGACCGGGCGCACCCCGAGGGCGTGCCGCACCTCGCGCACGACGTCCTCGCGCAGTCCGCGGACGCCGCCGATCTGCTGGTCCGAGAAGCCGTGCCGCTTGGCCTCGGCGAGCAGCGCGGGGGTCAGCTCGGGGGCGGCGGCGAGTTCGTCGGCGATCTCCTTGAGGAGGAAGAGCTGGTCGACGAACCAGGGGTCGATCTTGGTGGACTCGAAGACCTCGTCGGGGGTGGCCCCGGCGCGGATCGCGGCCATGACCGTGTTGATCCGGCCGTCGGTGGGCCGCGCCGCGAGGCGCAGCAGCTCGGCTTTGTCACCGGTGGGCCCGGCGAAGTCGAACTGGCTGCCCTTCTTCTCCAGGGAGCGCAGCGCCTTCTGGAAGGCCTCGGTGAAGTTGCGGCCGATCGCCATGGCCTCGCCGACCGACTTCATCGTGGTGGTGAGGGTGGAGTCGGCGGAGGGGAACTTCTCGAAGGCGAAGCGCGGGGCCTTGACGACGACGTAGTCGAGGGTCGGCTCGAAGGAGGCCGGGGTCTTCTCGGTGATGTCGTTGGGGATCTCGTCCAGGGTGTAGCCCACGGCGAGCTTCGCGGCGATCTTGGCGATCGGGAAGCCGGTGGCCTTGGAGGCGAGGGCGGAGGAGCGGGAGACGCGCGGGTTCATCTCGATGACGATGATCCGGCCGTCCTCGGGGTTGACCGCGAACTGGATGTTGCAGCCGCCGGTGTCGACGCCGACCTCGCGGATCACGGCGATGCCGATGTCGCGCAGCCGCTGGTACTCGCGGTCGGTGAGGGTCATCGCGGGGGCGACGGTGATGGAGTCGCCGGTGTGCACGCCCATCGGGTCGAAGTTCTCGATGGAGCACACGACCACGACGTTGTCGTTGCGGTCGCGCATCAGCTCCAGCTCGTACTCCTTCCAGCCGAGGATGGACTCCTCCAGGAGCACCTCGGTGGTCGGGGAGAGCGTGAGGCCCTGTCCGGCGATGCGGCGCAGCTCCTCCTCGTCGTGGGCGAAGCCGGAGCCGGCGCCGCCCATGGTGAAGGAGGGGCGTACGACGACGGGGTAGCCGCCGAGCGTGTCGACGCCCGCGACGACCTCGTCCATCGTGTGGCAGATGACGGAGCGGGCGGACTCGCCGTGGCCGATCTTCTGCCGGACGGCCTCCACGACGTGCTTGAACAGGTCGCGGTCCTCGCCCTTGTTGATCGCCTCGACGTTGGCGCCGATCAGCTCGACGCCGTACTTGTCGAGGGTGCCCGCGTCGTGCAGGGAGATCGCGGTGTTGAGCGCGGTCTGGCCGCCGAGGGTGGGCAGCAGCGCGTCGGGGCGCTCCTTGGCGATGATCTTCTCGACGAACTCGGGGGTGATCGGCTCGACGTAGGTGGCGTCGGCGATCTCCGGGTCGGTCATGATCGTCGCGGGGTTGGAGTTCACGAGGATCACCCGCAGGCCCTCGGCCCGCAGGACGCGGCACGCCTGGGTGCCGGAGTAGTCGAACTCCGCGGCCTGGCCGATGACGATCGGGCCGGAGCCGATGACCAGGACGGACTGGATATCGGTGCGCTTAGGCACGCTGGCCCTCCATCAGGGAAACGAAGCGGTCGAACAGGTACGCGGCGTCGTGCGGGCCCGCGGCCGCCTCGGGGTGGTACTGGACGCTGAAGGCCGGCCGGTCCAGGAGCCGCAGCCCCTCGACCACCTGATCGTTGAGGCACACGTGGGAGACCTCGGCGCGGCCGTAGGGGGTGTCGGAGACGGCGTCGAGGGGCGCGTCGACGGCGAAGCCGTGGTTGTGCGCGGTGACCTCGACCTTGCCGGTGGAGCGGTCCTGGACGGGCTGGTTGATGCCCCGGTGGCCGTACTTGAGCTTGTACGTGCCGAAGCCGAGGGCGCGGCCCAGGATCTGGTTGCCGAAGCAGATGCCGAACAGCGGGGTGGAGCGCTCCAGGACGGCGCGCATCAGCGCGACCGGGTGCTCGGCGGTGGCGGGGTCGCCGGGGCCGTTGGAGAAGAACACGCCGTCGGGCCGGACCGCGTAGACGTCCTCGACGCTCGCGGTGGCGGGCAGGACGTGCACCTCGATGCCGCGTTCGGCCATGCGGTGCGGGGTCATGCCCTTGATGCCGAGGTCCACGGCGGCGACGGTGAAACGCTTCTCCCCGAGGGCGGGTACGACGTACGCCTGCTCGGTGGCGACCTCGGCGGAGAGGTCGGCGCCCTTCATCCCGGGGGCCTCGCGGACCTTGGCGAGCAGGCCCGCCTCGTCGGCGAGAAAGGCGCCGGAGAAGATCCCGACCCGCATCGCCCCGCGCTCACGCAGGTGGCGGGTGAGGGCGCGGGTGTCGACCCCGGAGATGCCGACGACGCCCTGGGCTTCGAGTTCCTCGTCGAGGGAGCGCCGCGCGCGCCAGTTGGAGACGCGGCGCGCGGGGTCGCGCACGACGTAGCCGGAGACCCAGATCCGCCGGGACTCGGCGTCCTCGTCGTTGACTCCGGTGTTGCCGATGTGCGGGGCCGTCATGACGACGACCTGCTGGTGGTAGGAGGGGTCGGTCAGCGTCTCCTGGTAGCCGGTCATCCCGGTGGAGAAGACGGCCTCGCCGAAGGTCTCCCCCACGGCTCCGTAGGCACGGCCCCGGAAGATCCTGCCGTCCTCCAGGACGAGTACGGCATCGGGCGTCTGGTGGCGCCCCTGAGTGGAGGTCGTCATCGTGCGGCGCCTTCCGTCGTGGTGGTCGGGTGGTTCTGGTGGTCGGGGCCGCTCACGGCGTTGAGCGCGGCGACCCACTCGGGGTGCTCGGCGCTGCGGTCGGAGCGGAACCCGGAGTCGATGAGCCGGTCGCCCAGGGCCCAGGTGACGACGAGCAGTCCGCCTTCGGCGAGGACCTTGCCCGCGATGCCCTTGTCGAGGCGGGCCTCGCGCAGCGCGGCGGTGGGCACGAAGAAGTCCCGCGCCCCGGGCCGCTCGACGAGGAGCCCGGCGGGGGTCAGGCTCAGCTCGGCGCGGCTGCGGGTGCCCAGACCGTGCGCGACGATCCGGTCGAGCCACTGCCCGGCGGTCGTGGAGCCGTGGTAGCGGCCGCTCAGCGTGCGGCTCGGCTCACCGGGCTCGGCCGGGGGTCCGGGCGGGGCGGGCAGGTCGGACTGGAGGGTGCCGCGCCACTTCCAGCCCTGGCGCATGAGCCAGTACACCAGGGTGATCACGAGCAGCAGGCCGACGACCCAGCCGATCCGTCCCGACCAGTCCGTCACGTCCGCGGACTTCTGCTCCGCGGCCAGTTCGAAGAGTGTCACGCCAGTTTCCCGTCCACGACCGTCGCCCGGCCCCGCAGGAAGGTGTGGGTGACGCGTCCCGGCAGTTCCCGGCCCCGGTAGGGGCTGTTGCGGCTGCGGGAGGCGAACCCTGCGGGGTCCACGCTTCCACGGTAGTCGGGATCGACCAGGGTCAGGTTCGCGGGCTCACCGGCGGCGACCGGCCGGCCGTGGCCCGCCAGGCGGCCGATGTGCGCCGGGCGCGCGGACATCCGGTCGGCGACCTGGGCCCAGTCGAGCAGCCCGGTGTCCACCATCGTGTGCTGGACGACGGACAGCGCGGTCTCCAGGCCGACCATGCCCATGGCGGCGGCGGCCCACTCGCAGTCCTTGTCCTCGTGCGGGTGCGGGGCGTGGTCGGTGGCGACGCAGTCGATCGTGCCGTCGGCGAGCGCCGCGCGCAGCGCCAGGACGTCGGCCTCGGTGCGCAGCGGGGGGTTGACCTTGTAGACCGGGTCCCAGGTGCGGACGAGTTCGTCGGTGAGCAGGAGGTGGTGGGGGGTGACCTCGGCGGTGACGTCCCAGCCCTTGGACTTGGCCCAGCGCACGATCTCGACGGAGCCGGCCGTGGAGAGGTGGCAGATGTGCACGCGGGAGCCGACGTGCGCGGCCAGCAGCACGTCCCGGGCGATGACCGACTCCTCGGCGACGGCGGGCCAGCCGCCGAGCCCGAGGTCGGCGGAGACGGTGCCCTCGTTCATCTGGGCGCCCGCGGTGAGCCTGGGCTCCTGCGCGTGCTGGGCGACGACTCCGCCGAAGGCCTTCACGTACTCCAGGGCGCGGCGCATGATCACGGCGTCGTCCACGCACTTGCCGTCGTCGGAGAAGACCTTCACGGAGGCGGCCGAGTCGTGCATCGCGCCGAGTTCGGCGAGCTGCTTGCCCTCCAGGCCGACGGTGACGGCGCCGACGGGCTGCACGTCGCAGTATCCGGACTCGCGGCCCAGGCGCCACACCTGCTCGACCACGCCGGCGGTGTCGGCGACCGGGAAGGTGTTGGCCATGGCGTGCACGGCGGTGTAGCCGCCGGCGGCGGCGGCGCGGGTCCCGGTGAGGACGGTCTCGGAGTCCTCGCGGCCGGGCTCGCGCAGGTGGGTGTGGAGGTCCACGAGTCCGGGCAGCAGGACCCGGCCCGCGGCCTCGACGACGGTGGCGCCCTCGGCGCTCAGGCCGGTGCCGACCGCCTCGATGGTCTCTCCGTCGATCAGGACGTCCTGCGGCTCGCCGCCCAGGACCCGGGCACCTCGGATCAGGGTCTTGCTCATGTCGTTCACTTCTCCTCGGCGGGGGCGGCGGGTACGGGGCTGGCGGGCGCGGGGCGCTCGTGGGTGGGGGCCGGTTCCTGGCCGCCGAGCAGCAGGTACAGCACGGCCATCCGGACGGACACGCCGTTGGCGACCTGCTCGACCACGGTGCAGCGCGGGGAGTCGGCGACCTCGGCGGTGATCTCCATGCCGCGGACCATCGGCCCGGGGTGCATCACGATGGCCTCGCCCGGCATCCGCGCCATGCGGGCCGCGTCCAGCCCGTAGCGCCGGGAGTACTCGCGCTCGGTCGGGAAGAAGGCCGCGTTCATGCGCTCGCGCTGGACGCGCAGCATCATCACCGCGTCGGAGGCGGGCAGCACCGCGTCGAGGTCGTAGGAGACCTCGCAGGGCCAGTTCCCGGCGCCGACCGGCAGCAGGGTGGGCGGGGCGACGAGGGTGACGTGCGCGCCGAGGGTGTGCAGCAGGTCGACGTTGGAGCGCGCGACCCGGCTGTGCAGGATGTCGCCGACGATCGTGATCCGCTTGCCGGCCAGGTCCTGGCCGAGTCCGGCGTCCCTGCCGATGAGGCGGCGGCGCATCGTGAAGGCGTCCAGAAGCGCCTGTGTGGGGTGCTGGTGGGTGCCGTCGCCCGCGTTGATCACGGCGGCGTCGATCCAGTCGGAGGTCGCCAGCCGGTAGGGCGCCCCGGAGGCCCCGTGCCGGATGACGACGGCGTCGACGCCCATCGCCTCCAGGGTCTGCGCGGTGTCCTTGAGGGACTCGCCCTTGGAGACGCTGGAGCCTTTGGCGCTGAAGTTGATGACGTCGGCGGACAGGCGCTTCTCGGCCGCCTCGAAGGAGATCCGGGTCCGGGTCGAGTCCTCGAAGAAGAGGTTGACCACGGTGCGGCCCCGCAGGGTCGGCAGTTTCTTGATGGGCCGGTCGGCCACCCGCGCCATTTCCTCGGCGGTGTCGAGGATCAGTACGGCGTCTTGGCGGGAGAGGTCGGCGGCCGAGATGAGGTGTCGCATCATCTGGGACTCCAGGAGGGTACGGCTGGGGGCGGTGGGGCGCGTCGCGGCGGGGGCGCGGGCGGCGCGAGGGGAGGCGTGCGGGCACACGGGCTCACCCGTACGGACCAGAGGGGCCGGACGGGTGTGCGTCAGAGGGCGCCGGGGACCTGCCCGGTCTCGGGGCGGGCGGGGACGCCCAGCAGCACGGCGTCCCTGCCGTCCTCCTCGGCGAGCTGGACGCGGACCGTCTCGCGCAGCGAGGTCGGCAGGTTCTTGCCCACGTAGTCGGCGCGGATCGGCAGCTCCCGGTGGCCCCGGTCGACGAGGACGGCGAGCTGGACGGCGCGCGGGCGGCCGATGTCGCCGAGGGCGTCGAGGGCGGCGCGGATGGTGCGTCCGGAGAACAGGACGTCGTCCACGAGGACGACGAGGCGGCCGTCGATCCCGTCGGCGGGGATCTCGGTGCGGCCGAGGGCGCGGGCGGGCTTCATCCGCAGGTCGTCGCGGTACATCGTGATGTCCAGCGATCCGGCGGGGATGGCGCGGCCCGTGACGTCCTCCAGCTTCGCGGCGAGGCGCCGGGCGAGGTGGACACCCCGGGTGGGGATGCCGAGCAGCACCACGTCGTCGGCGCCCTTGGCGCGTTCGACGATCTCGTGGGCGATGCGGGTGAGCGCCCGCGCGATGTCGGGGCCTTCGAGCACGGGGCGGGCCTCGGCCGGTCCGGCGCTCGGGGAGTCGGGGGTGGGTGAAGAGCTGTCCATCGGAAACGGACCTCCTTCTCCGCCTCACGGGACGGTTCTTAAAGGACGTCGGAATTGCGCCACCCACGCTACCAGGAGGAAGAATGAACCCGGACCACCCCCTCCTCCGGGAGACCGGTCCACCTGTTCCGCTTGACGCAGCCAAGTCACGCTGCGTAACCTCACAGTGAGTGACCAGCCTCGCGGCTGGGCCGCACCATGTCACAGTGTCCGGGGAGCTATATGTCCAGCGAATACGCCAAACAGCTCGGGGCCAAGCTCCGGGCCATCCGCACCCAGCAGGGCCTCTCCCTCCACGGAGTCGAGGAGAAGTCGCAGGGCCGGTGGAAGGCGGTCGTGGTCGGTTCGTACGAGCGCGGAGACCGTGCCGTCACCGTGCAGCGCCTTGCCGAGCTGGCCGATTTCTACGGGGTTCCGGTCCAGGAGCTGCTGCCCGGCACGACGCCCGGGGGCGCCGCCGAGCCGCCGCCGAAGCTCGTTCTCGACCTGGAGCGCCTCGCGCACGTCCCGGCCGAGAAGGCGGGCCCGCTCCAGCGTTACGCGGCCACCATCCAGTCCCAGCGCGGGGACTACAACGGCAAGGTGCTGTCGATCCGCCAGGACGACCTGCGCACCCTCGCCGTGATCTACGACCAGTCCCCCTCGGTCCTGACCGAGCAGCTCATCAGCTGGGGCGTCCTCGACGCGGACGCCCGCCGCGCGGTGGCTCACGAGGACAACTGAGCGACCCCCACCGGGCCCCGCGGCCCGTAGGGGAAACGTCCCGCCCGGTGGGGCGGACGGCCGGTGGGCCGTCCGCCCCACCGGGCGGTGCCGTCTCCGCGCCCCTTCAGGCGGCTTGCGGCCCCTCAGACGGCCCGGTACCGCCGTCCGATCACCTCGGGCAGCAGCCGCTCCGCGAGCCGGGGCGGCAGGGCCTGGAGTACCGCGAGCACGGGCGCCATGCGCTCGGGCAGCGCCCCGTCGGGGCCCACCCCGGCGAGTCCGAGGGCCTGCTCCACCTCCTGCGGGCCGAGCCGCTCCGGGTCGAGGGCCCCGGCGGCCGCGACCAGCGCGGGGTCGACGCGCACCGGTCCGTGGGCGCGGGCCCGCACCACCGCGCGCGCGAGGTCGTCCAGCAGCGCGCGCACGGTGCCGGCTCCCGCCGCGGCCGCGGTGACCGTCAGATGCAGGTTGGCGGGGGAACCCGCGGCGGCCGGCTGGGGCTGGAGGTACCAGCCCGCGGCGCGCATCTCGTCGGCCACCACGAAGGGGTCCACGTCCTCGTCCTCGGCCGCCACGGCGATCAGCGAGGCGGCCGGCCCGCCCAGGACGCGCAGCCCGTCGATCTCCTCGATGCCCGCGCACAGGGCGCGGTGGGCGTGGTGCACCCGCAGGGCGAGTTCCGTGTACCCCTCAGTGCCGACGCGTTCCAGCACCGCCCAGGCCGCCGCGAGCGGGCCCGCCGACTTGGTGCCCTGGAGGGTCGCGTTGACCACCGGGTAGCCGGGCCAGGAGGCGTGCGCGAACCAGCCGTGGCGGCGCAGCCCGGCGTCCCGGAACAGCAGCACCGAGGCGCCCTTCGGGGTGTAGCCGTACTTGTGGAGGTCGACGGACAGGGAGGTGACCCCGGGCACCGACAGGTCGAAGGCGGGCAGCCCGGCGCCCTCCCCGGTCCGCCGCAGGTGCCCGAGGTACCAGCCGCCGATGCACGCGTCGACATGGCAGAGCACGCCCGCTTCCGCCGCCGCCGCGGCGATCTCCGCGACCGGGTCGAGCACCCCGTGGGCGTACGAGGGCGCCGAGGCCACCACGAGGGCGGTGCGCGGGCCGAGCGCGGCGCGGACGGCCGCCGGGTCCGGGGTGAAGCTCACGGGGTCCACGGGGACGCTCACGACGTCGAGGCCGAAGAGGTGCGCGGCCTTGTGGAAGGCCGCGTGGGCGGTGACCGGCAGGACGAGCTGGGGGCGCGTCACCCCCCGGACGACGCGGGCGTGTTCGCGTGCCGTGAGGACGGCCAGGAGGCAGGACTCGGTACCGCCGCTCGTGAAGGTGCCGGCCGTCGTGGCGTCCCCGCCCAGCAGCCGGGCGGCGCGGCCCACGATGTCGTTCTCCAGCACCACGACGCTCGGGAAGACGGTCATGTCCAGGCCGTTGACCCCGGCGTAGGCGGCGTGCGCGGCGGCGGCCAGCTCGTCGAGTCCGGCAAGCCCCGGATCGTAGACGTAGGCCATCGTCCGGCCGCCCTTGACGGGCAGGTCGCCGGCGCGCAGCGCGCGCAGCCGGGCGAGTATCCGGTCTTCTCCGGTGTCCGCCTCCCCGTCCTGCGGCTCCTGCGGCCCGGACGCCGGGGGCGGCTGTGTGCTGCGGATCATTGGGCGCGCTCCTTCGCTCTCGTCGCTCGGCTTCACATGGTGGACCGGGCGGGAGCCGACGGGAACGGGCCCGCGGAGACAGAACGGGCCCGCCGCACCCGTGGGGGTGCGGCGGGCCCGTTCACAGGCCGGTGCGCGGGTCAGTCGTCCTCGCGGCGCAGCCCCGGCTTGAGGTCCTTGAAACGGCCCAGCAGGCCGTTCACGAAGGCCGGGGACTCGTCGGTGGAGAACTCCTTGGCGAGTTCCACCGCCTCGTCCAGGACGACGGCGTCGGGGGTGCCGTCCACCCAGACCAGTTCGTGGGCCCCGAGCCGCAGGATGTTGCGGTCGACGACCGGCATGCGGTCCAGCGACCAGTCGACGGCGTACTGCGAGATCAGCTCGTCGATGCGGCGCGCGTGCCGCGCGTACCCCTCGACCAGCTCCATCGTGTACTCGCTGACCGGAGGCTGTCGGGTGTCGGAGCGGGAGTGCCGGACCCAGTCGGCGAGGACCGTGAGCACGTCGGCTCCGCGCTGGTCGGCCTCGAAGAGGATCTGGAAAGCTCGTTTCCGGGCCGTGTTGCGGGCAGCCACGGTTAGCTGTTCACCCGGCCGAGGTAGTCGCCGGTGCGGGTGTCGACCTTGATCTTCTCGCCGGTCGTGATGAACAGCGGGACGGCGATCGAGTAACCGGTCTCCAGCTCGGCGGGCTTGGTGCCACCGGTGGAGCGGTCGCCCTGGACACCGGGCTCGGTGTTGGCGATGACCAGCTCGACGGCGGCGGGCAGCTCGACGTAGAGGGGGTTGCCCTCGTACATCGCGACGACGGCCTCGAAGCCCTCAAGCAGGTAGTTGGCGGCGTCGCCGACGACCTTCGGGTCGATGTGCACCTGATCGTAGGTGTCCATGTCCATGAAGACGAAGTACTCGCCGTCCTTGTACGAGTACTGCATCCCGCGCTTGTCGACGTTGGCCGTCTCGACCTTGACGCCGGCGTTGAAGGTCTTGTCGACGACCTTGCCGGAGAGCACGTTCTTGAGCTTGGTGCGCACGAAGGCGGGGCCCTTGCCGGGCTTGACGTGCTGGAACTCGACGACGGACCAGAGCTGGCCGTTGTCGAGCTTCAGCACCAGGCCGTTCTTGAGGTCGTTCGTGGAAGCCACGGTTGCGGAATCTCCTGGACGATGGGGCCTCTCCCCCCGGCCGAGGCCCGGGGAAGAGCTGGTGGACGACCGAGGAGAAGGCAGGCGCGCTAGAGCGCGAGCAGTTCCTTGGTCGTGATGGTGAGTAGCTCGGGCCCGCCGTCCGCCTCGGGGCGGACAACGAGTGTGTCATCGATCCGGACCCCGCCCCGGCCCGGGAGGTGGACCCCCGGTTCGACGGTGACCGGCACACAAGCGTCCAGTTTACCCATGGCCGCCGGGGCGATCTGCGGGTCCTCGTCGTTTTCGAGCCCCACCCCGTGCCCGGTGGACGCGGGAAGGCCCTCCGCGTAGCCGGCGGACTCCAGCACCTGGCGCACCGCGCGGTCCACGTCGCGGCAGGCCCTGCCCGGGGTCAGGGCCTCGCGGCCGGCCCGCTGAGCGGCGAACACGAGGTCGTACAGCTCGATCTGCCACTCCTCGGGGGCGGTGCCGATGACGAACGTCCGGCCGATCTCGCTGCGGTAGCCCCGGTAGCCGGCGCCCAGGCACACGGAGAGGAAGTCGCCCTCCTCGACGCGGCGGTCGGTGGGCCGGTGTCGGCCGAGGCCGGCGTTCGGGCCGGTGGCGACCGAGGTGGGGAAGGCGGGCCCGTCCGCGCCGTGGTCGATGAGCCGGCGCTCCAGCTCCAGCGCGAGATGCCGTTCGGTGCGGCCCACGAGGATGGATTCGAGCAGTTCGCCCAGGGCCTGGTCGGCGATCTCGGCGGCGATCCGCAGGGCGCCGATCTCCTCCTCGTCCTTGACCAGCCGCAGCTGCTCCACGGCCCGGCCCAGGTCGGTCAGCCGCAGTCGCGGCGCGGTCTCGGCGAGGGCGCGGTGGCGGGCCACCGTCAGGTCGTGCTCCTCGACGGCGAGCGCCTCGGCCCCGCTCGCGGCGGCCATCTCGGCGGCGGCCACGGCCGGGTCTGCGGTGGGACAGGCCATGACGTGCACCCGCAGGGCCTCGTCGGGCCGGCCCTCGGAGGCGAGGCCGGTGGGCAGCCGGGGGCTGAGCAGGATGTCCTCGCCACCGCGTTCGGCGGCCAGCAGCAGGACGGCGTCCTGCGGGGCCGCTCCGCTCAGATACCGGACGTTGGCCGGGCGGGAGACGACGGCGGCCGCTTGGCCGCCGCCCGTGTAGCGCTCCCTGAGCCGGTCCCTGCGTGCCGCGTACGCCTCTGCCATGGGGCGAGCCTAAGTTCGGCTCGCGGTGGCGGCCGGTTCTGCGCGTCCGACCGGGTGCGGGCGCCGCGAGAGGGGTGCGCGGGCCCGCGCGAGGGGCTGCCCGCGCGGGACGCTCACCACGGGGGCGGGCTGGCTATCGCGCGGGCCAGCACCTCGTCGAGGCACTGGGCGGTCGCGGCGACGTCGAGCTGGGAGTTGTCGATGATGGGCAGCCCCGATCCGTACCATCCGGCCATCCGGCCGTGGATGCGGGCGACCTCCTCGTCGCCGAGGCGCCGGTTGCCGCTGCGGGCCGCGTTGCGCTCCAGCACGATCTCCAGCCCCGGGAGCAGGACCACGGGCAGCAGCCCCGGCCCCACGTGCCGTTTCCAGCCGCCGAGCCCGACCACGGGGCGGTCCGGGAAGACGGCGTCGTCCAGGATGCAGGAGATGCCGTTGGCCAGGAAGTTGCGCGCGGCGAAGCCGCAGGTGCGCCGGGCCAGCCGGTACTGCGCCTCGGAGTGGTCGTTCCAGCCGCTCTGCGGGTCGGCGAAACCCGAGTGCACCCACTCGCGTACGTCGTCGAGGCTGATGTGCGCGGTGGGCACGGGGCGGCGCGCGGCCCAGTACTTGGCGACGGTCGTCTTCCCCGCCCCGGCGGGCCCGATGAGCAGGACCGCGAGGGTCGTGCTCCCGGTACCGGCGAGCGGCCCGTGCGGCGGGGGCGGCACGGCGACGGGTGTCCCGGCCGGGAGCGGCACGTGGCCGGTGGCCTCGGACGGGAAGGCGGCGGCCTGCGCGGGCGGGGCGGCCGGCGGGGGCGGTCCCTGCGGGGGGCGCGGCGGCTGCGGTACGGCGCCGGGCGGGGGGCCCTGGCCGGCGCGCAGCGGCAGGGTCGGCGGGCCTGAGCCCGCGGGGGCCGACGGGCCCGGCGCGAAGGGGTGGGAGGGCGGCGGCCAGGGCCCCGGTGCCGACGCCGATCCCGCTGACTGCTGCATCCCGTGCCACTCCGTCTCGTACCGGCTCGTACAGGCGTTGGACGCGAGGGGGTGAAGGAGCGGTTCCCCCGGGCGTCCAGCGAACGGTACCGTCCCCGGCCGTCGTTGTGTGAACGGCCGGGGAGCCGGTGACGTGCCCGCCCGCTCGGGCGGCGGGCCGGGGTGTTCAGGCGCGGTCGCCGTGTCCGGGGCCGTCCGAGACCTCTCCGTACGCGGCGAGCAGGACGGCCGGGTCGGGGCCCTCCAGCACGGACGGCTTGGCGAGCCCGTCCAGGACGATGAAGCGCAGCAGGTTGCCCCGGGACTTCTTGTCGAGCTTCATGTTCTCCAGGAGCCTGGGCCACTGGTCGCCGCGGTAGGTGAGCGGCAGTCCGACCGACTCCAGGACGGCGCGGTGCCGGTCGGCGGTCGCGTCGTCGAGGCGGCCGGCGAGCCGGCCGAGTTCGGCGGCGAAGACCATGCCGACGGAGACGGCGGCGCCGTGCCGCCACGTGTAGCGCTCGTTCTTCTCGATCGCGTGGGCCAGGGTGTGCCCGTAGTTGAGGATCTCGCGCCGGCCCGCCTCCTTGAGGTCGCCGGAGACGACCTCCGCCTTGACGCGGACGGACCGCTCGATCAGTTCGGCCGTGTGCGCTCCCGCCGGGGTGCGGGCGGCGACCGGGTCCTGCTCGATCAGGTCGAGGATGACCGGGTCGGCGATGAAACCGGCCTTGATGATCTCGGCGAGCCCGCTGACGAAGTCGTTGACCGGCAGCGAGTCCAGGGCGGCGAGGTCGCACAGCACCCCGGCGGGCGGGTGGAAGGCACCGACGAGGTTCTTGCCCTCGGCGGTGTTGATCCCGGTCTTGCCGCCGACGGCCGCGTCCACCATGCCGAGCACGGTCGTGGGCACCGCGACCCAGCGCACCCCGCGCAGCCAGCTCGCCGCGACGAAGCCCGCGAGGTCGGTGGTGGCGCCGCCGCCGACGCCGACGACGACGTCCGTGCGGGTGAAGCCGGACTGGCCGAGCGCGGTCCAGCAGTAGGCGGCGACCTCGGCGGTCTTGGCCTCCTCGGCGTTGGGCACCTGGATCGCGATGGCCTCGTAGCCCTGGTCGGCGAGGTCGGCACGGAGGGCCTCGCCGGTCTCGGCGAGCGCCTCCGGGTGGATGACGGCGACGCGCTGGGCCTTCTCGCCGATCAGGCCGGGCAGTTCGCCCAGGAGCTGACGGCCGACCAGCACCTCGTAGGGCTCGGTGCCCGGGGTGCCGCCCACCTGGATACGGGTGGGTGCCCCGACGGTGTTCTCGCTCACGCTTTCTTCAGCTCCAGTGCGTCCAGGACCGCCGCGGCGACCTCTTCGGGGGTGCGGCCGTCGGTGGCGACGACCACCCGGGCGACCTCGGTGTACAGGTGACGGCGGGCGTCCATCAGCTCGCGCCACTGGCGGCGGGGGTTGACCGCGAGCAGCGGGCGGGCCGTGGCGAGCCCGGTGCGGCGCACGGCCTCCTCGATGTCCATCGAGAGGTAGACGACGGGCAGTTCCCGCAGCAGGGCCCGGGTCGTGGCGTCGAGGACGGCGCCGCCGCCCAGCGCGAGGACCCCGTCGTGTCCGGCGACGGCGGCGCGTACGGCCTCCCGCTCCAGGGCGCGGAAGTGCTCCTCCCCCTCGTCCACGAAGATGTCGGAGATCTCGCGGCCCTGGGCGGCGACGATGTCGGCGTCGGTGTCCCGGTAGGTGGTGCCCAGCCGTTCGGCGAGCAGTTCGCCCACCGTGGACTTGCCGACGCCCATCGGGCCGACCAGGACGAGCAGCGGCCCGGTCACCGGATCTGGAGGTGGTCGAGGTACGAGCGGACGTTGCGCCGGGTCTCGGGCACCGAGTCGCCGCCGAACTTCTCGGCCACGGCGTCGGCGAGGACGAGGGCGACCATCGCCTCGGCGACGATCCCGGCGGCCGGTACGGCGCACACGTCGGAGCGCTGGTGGTGGGCCTTGGTGGCCTCGCCGGTCGCGACGTCGACGGTGGCCAGGGCCTTCGGGACGGTCGCGATCGGCTTCATCGCGGCGCGCACCCGGAGCAGTTCGCCGGTGGACAGACCGCCCTCGGTGCCGCCGGAGCGGCCGGTGGAGCGCCGGATGCCGTCCTCGGTGCCGACGATCTCGTCGTGCGCCTGGGAGCCGGGGACCCGGGCGAGGCCGAAGCCGTCGCCGACCTCGACGCCCTTGATGGCCTGGATGCCCATGAGGGCGGCGGCGAGGCGGGCGTCGAGCCTGCGGTCCCAGTGGACGTGCGAGCCCAGGCCGACAGGCACGTCGTAGGCCAGGACCTCGACGACGCCTCCGAGGGTGTCGCCGTCCTTGTGGGCCTGGTCGATCTCGGCGACCATCGCCTCGCTCGCGGCGGCGTCGAGGCAGCGCACCGGGTCGGCGTCGAGCCGTTCGACGTCGGAGGGGGTCGGCAGCACCCCGTAGGGCGCCTTCGCGGTGGCCAGCTCGACGACGTGGCTGACGACCTCGATCCCGGCCGTCTCCCTCAGGTACGAGCGGGCCACGGCGCCGAGGGCGACGCGGGCGGCGGTCTCGCGCGCGGAGGCGCGCTCCAGGATCGGGCGGGCCTCGTCGAAGCCGTACTTCTGCATCCCGGCGAGGTCGGCGTGGCCGGGGCGCGGCCGGGTGAGCGGTGCGTTGCGGGCGGACTCGGCCAGGAGGGCCGGGTCGACCGGGTCCGCGGCCATGACCTGTTCCCACTTGGGCCACTCGGTGTTGCCGACCATGACGGCGACCGGGGAGCCGAGGGTGAGTCCGTGGCGCACGCCGCCGAGGAAGGTGACCTCGTCGCGCTCGAACTTCATCCGGGCACCGCGTCCGTAGCCGAGGCGGCGCCGGGCGAGGTGGTCGGCCACCATGTCGGTGGTGATGGGCACGCCGGCGGGAAGTCCCTCCAGCGTCGCCACGAGTGCGGGTCCGTGCGACTCCCCCGCGGTCAGCCAACGCAGCCTGCTCAACGGTGCTCCTCCTCCTGCTCGCGCCTGGAACTGCGACGGCGCGGCCGGTGCGCGGCCCGGCCCCGCCGCCCCCGATCCTCCCACGAGGGTGCGGGGGAATCGGCACGGGTCCATCTGCCGGGACGGGCGCGGGTGGCCACCGGGGTGCGTCACGGGCCGCTTGCGCCGCCCGGCGGCCCGCGCCCTCAGCGCGCCGCGAGGGCCTTCTCGCCCGCCGCGCGCATCGCCGCGAGCGGGGCCTGGTGGTGTCCGGTCATCTGCTCGACCTGGAGCACCGCCTGGTGGACCAGGAGGTCGAGCCCCCCGACGACGGCTCCGCCGCGCGCGGACCAGCGCGCGGCGAGCGGGGTGGGCCACGGCTCGTAGAGCACGTCGAAGAGCGTCCCGGCCGCGGCGGGGACCTCCGCGGCGAGCGCGTCGGTACTGCCCGCGGGGGTGGTGGCCACGACGAGCGGGGCCCGCAGGGCCTCGGCGGCCTGCTCCCAGCTCTCGGTGCGCACGGGAACGCCGAGGCGCTCCCCCCAGCCGCGCATCTCGGCGGCGCGGGCGGCGCTGCGCACGTACACGACGACCTCTCCGGAGCAGATGTGGGAGAGCGCGGCGAGAGCGGAGGAGGCGGTGGCGCCGGCCCCGAGGATCGCGGCGGACTCGACGCTCGTGACGCCGCGTTCGGCGAGCGCGGCGATCATCCCGGGGATGTCGGTGTTGTCCCCGGTACGCCGGCCGTCCGGCCCGAACACGACGGTGTTGACGGCCTCGACGGAGGCGGCGGCGTCGCTGACGGAGTCGAGCAGCGGCAGCACGGCACGTTTGAGCGGCATGGTGAGGGAGAGCCCCGCCCACTGCGGTCCGAGTCCGTCGAGGAAGCCGGGCAGGGCCGCCTCGTCCGTCTCGAAGCGCTCGTACGTCCATCCGGTCAGGCCCAGCGCCTCGTAGGCCGCCCGGTGCAGGACCGGGGAGAGCGAGTGCGCGATGGGGGAACCGAGGACGGCGGCCTTGTGTTCGCCGGTCACTCCCACTCCCTGTCTGTCGCGGTGCGGTCCCCGGCCCGTCCGGGGAAAACGGCCCGGCCGGGACGTCCGGCCTTGCGTCGCATTACTGGTTCTGCAGCTTTCCGACCTCGTCGGCGATTTTCTCGTGTTCCTTGTACGTCTTGGTGAATGTCGTCTTGTCGCCGATCGCCGCGAAATAGTACCAACCGTCCTTGGACGGTTTCATCGCGCCGGAAAGGGCGTCCGCTCCGGGATTTCCGATCGGGCCCGGCGGAAGTCCCTTGTAGAAGTACGTGTTGTACGGATGATCCGTTTTCCGCAGTTGCGCCTGCGTCATGTCGAGTTTGCTCTGGTTCATCGCGTAGTTGTACGTGGAGTCGAACTCCAGCATCCCGTTGGTCTCGGTGTTCCCGGGTTTCAGGCGGTTGTAGACGACCTCCGCCATCTTCTCGAAGTCGGAGTGGTTCAGGCCCTCCGCGTTCACCAGGCTGGCCACGGTGACGAGCTGGAGCGGGCTCTTCAGGTCGAGTTTCTTCGACTGGCCCACGATGTCGAGCCGCTCGTACTGCTTGTCCGCCTGGGCGACCATGCGCTTGAGCACGTCCTGCGGCTTCTGGCCCTTGGACACGGAGTAGGCCGAGGGGAAGAGGAAGCCTTCCAGCGGGTCCTTGATGTCCTTGTCGGAATTGGCCCACTTCGGCAGGCCGAGGCTCTTCCAGTCGTCCTTGGCGGTCCTGGCCGTCGTGCCCTTCGCGAGGCCGAGCCGGTCGTCGATCTGCGCGTACACCCAGGAGTTGCGGTAGCCCTCGGGCACGATCAGGGTGTTGCGGCTCTTCGGGCTGAGCATGAGGTCGACCGCGCTCTTGGCCGACATGCCCTTGCGCAGGGTGTAGAACCCGGGCTGGACCGTCTTGCCCTGGGGGACGCTGCCCTGCGCCTCGGTGAACGCGTCGACGCTCTTGACGACGCCCTTCTCCTTGAGGCGGTTGCCCATGACGATGCCGGTCGCGCCGTCCGGGATCTCGACCACGACGGTGCCGCTGCCCTCGCCCGCGTAGTCGGGGGCCGGGCCGAAGCGGTCCTGGTAGAGGTGGTAGCCGTAGTAGGCGGCGCCGCCGCCCCCGCCGACCAGGACCACCGCGACGACCAGGCAGGCGCAGCCGCTGCGGCGCTTCTTGGGCTTGCCGCCGCCGCGCCGGCCGTGCCGGTCCGCCGCCCCGCCCCCGTCCTCGTCGTTCTCGTCGTCGCGCTCGCGTTCCCGGCCGCCGCGGGCGCGGCCCGCGTCCCCGTCGCTCGCGAAGAAGGGGTGTTCGGGTTCGCCCCGCTCGGGGTCCCAGTCGCCGTCAGCCGGCTCCGCCGGGGCGGCGGGCGGCTGCGGCTCCTGGTACCCGTGCGCGGGGCCGGTGGCCGGGTAACCCTGGCCGTAGGGGTCGCCCTGGCCGTCCTGGCCGTAGGGGTCGCCCTGGCCGTACCCGTCCTGCCCCGCGCCGTACTGACCGCTCTGCTCACCGCCGTAGGGCGTCTGCGGCCGGCCGGTGTCCCAGCCGTTGCCGTACTGCTGGGGGGCCGGGGGCTGCTGCTGGCCGCCGTACTGCTGAGGGGCCTGCTGCCCGCCGTACTGCTGGGGCTGCTGCGGCTGCTGGTACGAGGGGTACTGCGGGCCCGCCTCCCCCGGGTAGCCCTGCCGGCCGTGCCCGGGGTCGTGTCCGCCGCCCTGCCCGGAGGGGTCGGCGCCGTACGCCTGCTGCTGCCCCTGGGGGTAACCGTGCTGGTCGTAGACCACCGGGTTGCCCCAGGCGTCGTACTGCTGCTGGGGGTAGGGCTGCTGCTGGTCCTGCTGTCCGCGGTACGGGTCCTCGCCCTGCACCCATCCCTGGTCCCCGTAAAGGGGGTCCTCGGGGTGCCACGGTCCGGGGCCCTGGCCCCGCCCATACTCAGTCATCAGTCCCCTAGCGCCGCGGGACGGAACGCTGTGTCCTGTTGGGTTCGCACAGCCATGGCTCCGTCTCTCTGCTGTGCGGCGGCTGTTCGAATGCCACCGCATCGCGCGGAACGTTACCGTACCGCGATCAGGGGGCCACTTGGACGCCCTCCCCAGGGGCCTGACCGGTCCGCCGCTCGGATTCCAGAGCGGATTGGAGAATGATCACAGCGGCGGCCTGATCAATGACCGACCTGCCCTTTTTCGATTTCACCCCGGAGGCCCGCAGACCCTGACTCGCCGTCACGGTGGTCATTCTCTCGTCCACCAGCCTCACCGGAACGGGCGCGACCAGCAGGGCCAGTTCCCGGGTGAAAGCGCGGACCTTCGCGGCGGCCGGCCCCTCTCCCCCGTTGAGGGAGCGGGGCAGGCCCACCACGATCTCGATCGGCTCGTACTCCTCGGCCAGCGCCCCGAGCCGGCGCTGGGCGGCCGGGACGTCACGTCCCGGCACGGTCTCGACCGGGGTCGCGAGGACCCCGTCGGGGTCGCAGGAGGCGACCCCGATCCGGGCGTCCCCGACGTCGATCGCGAGGCGGCGTCCTCTGCGCACGGGCGTCAGGCCGTCTCGGCGACGAGGCGCTCGACGGCGGCCACCGCCTCGGGCACGGCCTGCGGGTTCTGGCCACCGCCCTGGGCGACGTCCGGCTTGCCGCCACCGCCGCCCCCGAGGGTCTTGGCGGCCGCGCGCACCAGATCACCGGCCTTGAGACCCCGCTGACGGGCGGCCTCGTTGGTGGCGATGACGGTGAGCGGCCGGCCGCCCGCCACGGTGAACAGGGCGACGACGACGGGCCGGTCCCCGGGGATGCGGCCCCGCACGTCCAGGACGAGGCGGCGCAGGTCGTCGGCGCCGGTGCCGTCCGGGACCTGGCCGGTCACCAGGGCGGTGCCGTGCACGTCACGGGCGTTCTCGGCGAGACCGGCGGCGGCCTGGAGCACCTTCTCCGCGCGGAACTTGTCGATCTCCTTCTCGGCGTCCTTGAGCTTGCCGAGCATGCCCGCGATCTTCTCGGGCAGTTCCTCGGGCCGGCCCTTGACCAGCTCCTGGAGCTGGGCGACCACCGTGTGCTCCCGGGCCAGGAAGTTGTACGCGTCGACGCCGACCAGGGCCTCGATGCGGCGTACCCCGGAACCGATGGAGGACTCGCCGAGCAGCTTCACGAGGCCGAGCTGGGCGGTGTTGTGCACGTGGGTGCCGCCGCACAGCTCCTTGGAGAAGTCCCCGATGGTGACGACCCGGACCCGCTCCCCGTACTTCTCGCCGAACTCGGCGATGGCGCCCTGCTTCCTCGCCTCGTCCAGGGACATGACCTCGGCCTGGACGTCCATCTCGCGGGCCAGGACCTCGTTGATCTTCTGCTCGACGTCGCTCATGACGGTCGTGGGCACGGCGGCCGGCGAACCGAAGTCGAAGCGGAAGCGGCCCGGCTGGTTCTCGGAACCGGCCTGGGCGGCCGTCGGGCCGAGCGCGTCGCGCAGGGCCTGGTGGGTGAGGTGGGTGGCGGAGTGGGCGCGGGCGATGGCGCGGCGGCGCACCTGATCGATCGAGGCCCAGACCGGGGAGTCCACGGTGACCTCGCCGACCTGGACGCGGCCCTTGTGGACGTGCACCCCGGGGACCGGCTTCTGCACGTCGTGGACCTCGATGACGGCGCCGGAGTCGAGCCGGATGCGCCCGGTGTCGCCGATCTGGCCGCCGCCCTCGGCGTAGAAGGGGGTGCGGTCGAGGACGACCTCCACCTCGTCGCCCTCGGTGGCGGCGGGCGAGGGCACCCCGTCGACGAGCAGGCCCACGATGCGGGCCTCGCCCTCCAGGTGCTGGTAGCCGGTGAAGTCGGTGGCCCCGGCGGCGTCGGCGATCTCCCGGTAGGCGTGCAGGTCGGCGTGGCCGGTCTTCTTGGCGCGGGCGTCGGCCTTGGCGCGCTCGCGCTGCTCCTTCATGAGGCGCCGGAAGCCGTCCTCGTCCACCGCGAGGCCCTGTTCCCCGGCCATCTCCAGCGTGAGGTCGATCGGGAAGCCCCACGTGTCGTGCAGCAGGAACGCCTTGTCGCCGGAGAGCGTGGAGCCGCCAGACCGCTTGGTCTCCGTGACGGCGGTGTCGAGGATGTTGGTGCCGGCCCGCAGCGTCTTGAGGAAGGCGGCCTCCTCGGCGAGCGCGACCGTCTCGATCCGCTTGCGGTCGGTGATCAGCTCGGGGTACTGCTCCCCCATCGTGTCGATGACGACGTCGAGCAGCTCCTTGACGACCGGACCCTCGGCGCCGAGCAGACGCATGTTGCGCACGGCGCGGCGCATGATGCGGCGCAGCACGTAGCCGCGGCCCTCGTTGCCGGGGCTGACGCCGTCGCCGATCAGCATGACGGAGGTGCGCATGTGGTCCGAGACCACGCGCAGCGACACGTCCGAGCTGTGGCCCGACCCGTACCGGACGCCGGTCAGCTCGGTGGCCTTGTCGATCACGACGCGCGAGGTGTCGATCTCGTACATGTTCTGGACGCCCTGGAGGATCATCGCGAGGCGTTCGAGGCCGAGGCCGGTGTCGATGTTCTGGCTGGGCAGGTCGCCGAGGATCTCGAAGTCGTCCTTGCCGAAGCCGGCGCCCCGCTCGAACTGCATGAAGACCAGATTCCAGATCTCCACGTAGCGCTCGTCGTTGACGGCCGGGCCGCCCTCGACGCCGAACTCCGGGCCCCGGTCGTAGTTGATCTCGGAGCAGGGGCCGCAGGGGCCGGGGACGCCCATGGACCAGAAGTTGTCGGCCTTGCCCAGGCGCTGGATGCGCTCGGCGGGCACGCCGATCTTCTCGCGCCAGATCTGCTCGGCCTCGTCGTCGTCCAGGTAGACGGTGATCCACAGCCGCTCGGGCTCCAGGCCGAAGCCGCCGTCCTCGACGGAGGAGGTCAGCAGCTCCCAGGCATAGGTGATCGCCTGTTCCTTGAAGTAGTCCCCGAAGGAGAAGTTGCCGCACATCTGGAAGAAGGTGCCGTGCCGGGTGGTCTTGCCGACCTCTTCGATGTCCGGGGTGCGCACGCACTTCTGCACGCTCGTGGCGCGCGGGGCGGGCGGCTTGACCTCACCGAGGAAGTAGGGCTTGAAGGGGACCATGCCCGCGGGGACGAGCAGCAGCGTGGGGTCGTCCGCGATCAGCGACGCCGACGGCACGACCTTGTGCCCGCGCTCCTCGAAGAAGCGCAGCCAGCGGCGGCGGATTTCAGCCGACTCCATCAGTGGTCCTCATTCCGGTTGTTCGGGTGCTTCAGGTGGTCTTCGGCGGCGGTGTACACCGTGGTGGTGCCGCGCTCCAGGGCTGCGAGCCGCCGCTGGGTGGGGAGTTCGGGGGGCGCGGGCTGGTTGCGGCCGAGCGCCGCGTCGAGTTCGGCCTCGCGTTCGGACATGGACTCGCGGACGTCGAGCGCGAACTCCCTGAGCCGGTGGCCCGTCTCGACGGCCTTGTTCGCTGCCTGTGCCGCGAGGCTCTCCGGGCTCAGCGCGCGGATCTTGGCGTTCACCTTGGTGGTGGCCCAGACCCCCGCGGCTGCTCCTGCGGTGAACCAGAACGTACGACGGAACATGGCGGACTCAGTCCTTCCGGGTGTCGTGCATCGCGTACGGGCCGTCAGCCGCGCTTGCGGCGGGAGCGGCGCGCCCCGGGGACGGCGCGGCCCACGATCACCGTACGGCGGGTGGGCGCGGGTGCCTCGGGGGCGGCCTTGCGGCTCAGTGCCTGCCGTACGCCGTAGCCAAAGGCGGCGACCTTGACGAGCGGTCCGCCGAAGGTGGAGGCGACGGTGGTGGAGAGCGCGGAGGCGTTGGAGGTGACTTCCTGGACGTCGGAGGCGATCGCGTCGACGCGGTCCAGCTGGGTCTGCGCGGAGCGCACCGTCGCGGAGGCGTCCGCGAGCAGCGGGACCGCCTGTTCCGTCACTTCGGCGACCATGGCGGTCGTGGCCTTGAGCGTCTGTGCCAGCCTCACCAGGGCGACGGAGAGGAAGGAGACGAGAATCGCCCAGAACACGGCCACCAGGATGCCGGCCACCTCTCCACCGGACACTGTGCACCGCTCCTTGTGCTTCGGGTTTCTGGCCGGCTCGCGCCGGCCGGGTCGTACGGCGCCCGCGCCGGGCCGCTGGGGCGCCGCGGGCGACGGAGGTCGTGCCCCGAGCCTATCGCGGCCCCGGGGTGGGCCCGTACCGCATTTCGCCCGTGGGCACCACCGGGGAAAAACACCCGGCCCCCACGTCACGAGGACGGTGGGGGCCGGGTGGGAGTGTGCGGCGCGCGGATCAGCGGGTGATCAGCGGGCGTAGTACTCGACGACCAGCTGCTCGTCGCAGATGACCGGGATTTCCTTGCGGTTCGGGTCGCGGTCCAGGCGGAAGGCCAGGGCCTTCAGGTTCACCTGGAGGTAGCGCGGGGTCTCGCCGTCGGTGTCGTAACCACCCTCGCGCGCCACCTGGAAGGGGTGCTTGGAGCGGCTGCGCTCGCGGACCATCACGACGTCGTCGGGACGGACGCGGAAGGAGGGCTTGTCGACCTTCTGGCCGTTGACCTCGATGTGGCCGTGGACGACCATCTGGCGGGCCTGGTAGATGGTGCGGGCGATGCCCGAACGCAGGACCAGGGCGTCGAGGCGACGCTCCAGCTCGATGACCAGGGCCTCACCGGTCTTGCCCTCGGCCTTGCGGGCGCGGTCGTAGGCGCGGGCCATCTGGCGCTCGCTGATGTCGTACTGGGCGCGCAGACGCTGCTTCTCCAGCAGACGGACCTTGTAGTCGCTGTTCTGCTTGCGGCCACGGCCGTGCTCACCCGGCGGGTAGGGACGGGCCTCGAAGTACTTGACAGCCTTGGGCGTCAGCGCGATACCGAGCGCACGCGACTTCTTGACCTTGGGACGCGACTGGTTAGGCACGTTCTCCAGACCTCCGAAATAGGTTAGGTTAGGCTCACCTTACTCAAGGAGATCGCATGTCTCGCCCTGGGAACACCACGCGCATCACGAACAGCCGCGGCGCACAGAACGGCGACGCATCGACGGAGGTCCGATCAGCTCATGGTCAGCCGCGTCCCCGCCATGAAACTCATGACGTCCACGAGGGTTCCGGAGAACCTCAGGAGGAGTGGGGGCCAGAAACCGCCCGGATGCCGTCAGCAGCCGAACGCACACGAACTCTCGTACAGAGTACATGCTCGGCGGTGCTGCTCGTCCCGGGCCTGGAGTCGGCCCTTCCGCACCAGTTGACGCCCGAGGTGCGGGAGGTCGGCGACGACGGGGAGGTCCTGCTCGTCTTCCCCGCGGACTCCCCCGTGGTCCGGGCGGCCTCGCGCGCGCAGGACGACGAGCTGGCGGTGGTCCTGGAGCTGACCGACGTCGCGCCGGTCTCGGTGCCCCACCGTATCCGGGGCCGGGCCTGGGTCTCGGGCTGGCTGACCCGGCTGCCCGAGGAGGCGCCCGAGGCCCGCGCGATCACCGGCCCGCCCGGGATCGCCGGCCCCCCGGCCTGGGCGACGCTGCGCCTGGAGACCGGCGAGATCCACGTGGACGACCTGTGGGGCGCCGAGGCGGTCGACGCCGAGGACTTCGCCGCGGCCGCGCCCGATCCGCTCGTCGCCTACGAGGCCGAACTGCTCCAGCACCTGCACGCGGCGCACGCCCCGCAGGTGCGGCGGTTGCGCGAACTGATCGGGGAGCGTGCCCAGGGGGCCGGCTGCCCGGCGGCCGTCCCGGTGGCCCTGGACCGCTTCGGCCTGCGGGTCCGCTTCACCGGGGTGCGGTGCTTCGACGCGCGCTTCGACTTCCCCGAGCCGGTCGCGGACGTGCACGGGCTGCGGCGGGCGATGCACGCGCTCTTCGAGGCCGCGGGGAACTGAGACCCGCTCGCGCCGGTGCGTCCCGCTCGTGCGTTTCGCTCGGTGGGTCCTGCTCGGTGGGTCCTGCTCCGTGCGGGTCGAGGGCCTCGGGGAGAGGCCGGGGGGCCCGTCGGTACGGGCCGGGGCCGGGGATCAGTCCTGCGCGCCGCGCAGCCGCTCGCGCACCTTCTCCACCACGTCCGCGTACCGCGCCTCGGCGCCGTAGCGGGTCGGCTCGTAGTAGCGGCGGTCCTTGACCGCGTCCGGCGCGTACTGCTGGGCGGCGATCGCGCCGGGGACGTCGTGGGGATACACGTACCCCTGGGCGTGGCCGAGTTTCGCGGCCCCCTTGTAGTGACCGTCCCGCAGGTGCGGCGGCACGGTGCCGGCGAGACCCTTGCGCACGTCCTCCAGCGCCGCCCCGATCGCCAGGGTGGCGGCGTTGGACTTGGGGGCGAGGGCGAGGGCGATGGTCGCGTGGCTCAGGGTCAGCGCCGCCTCGGGGAAACCGATCATGGCGACGGCCTGGGCGGCGGCCACGGCGGTGGGCAGGGCGGTGGGATCGGCCAGGCCGATGTCCTCGCTCGCCGAGATCATCAGTCGCCGGGCGATGAACCGGGGGTCCTCCCCCGCCTCGATCATCCGGGCCAGGTAGTGCAGGGCGGCGTCCACGTCCGAGCCCCTGATGGACTTGATCAGGGCGCTCGCCACGTCGTAGTGCTGGTCGCCGTCCCGGTCGTACTTCAGGGCGGCCTTGTTGACCGTCTCCTCCAGGGTCTGGAGGGTCAGCTCGCCCTCCTTCTTGGCGAGGGCCGCCCCCGCGCCCGCCTCCAGGGCGGTCAGGGCGCGGCGCGCGTCTCCGCCGGCGACCCGCAGCAGGTGCTCCTCGGCCTCCGCGGGGAGGGTGAGCGCACCCTTCAGGCCGCGCTCCTCGGTGAGCGCGCGGTGCAGGAGCCCGCGCAGGTCCGCGTCGGTGAGCGGCTCCAGGGTCAGCAGGAGCGAGCGGGACAGCAGCGGCGAGATCACCGAGAAGTACGGGTTCTCCGTGGTCGCCGCGATGAGGGTGACCCAGCGGTTCTCCACGGCGGGCAGCAGCGAGTCCTGCTGCGCCTTGCTGAAGCGGTGGATCTCGTCGAGGAAGAGGACGGTCTCCTTGCCGAAGCCACCGGTGGCGCGACGGGCGCCCTCGATGACGGAGCGCACCTCCTTGACCCCGGCGGTGATCGCCGAGAGCTCCACGAAGCGCGCGTTGGTCGCCTTGCTCACGACGTGGGCGAGCGTGGTCTTCCCGGTGCCGGGCGGCCCCCACAGGATGACGGAGGAAGAACCCGCGGGCCCCGGGCCGCCCTCGCCGACGAGCCGGCGCAGCGGGGAGCCCGGTCTGAGCAGGTGCTGCTGGCCCACCACCTCGTCGAGGGTGCGGGGGCGCATCCGGACGGCCAGCGGGCTGCTGCTCGGGTCCTTCTCCTGGCGCTCTTCTGCTGCGGCGGTGAACAAGTCGGGTTCCACGTCTCGCAGCCTATGTCACGTCACTGACAGCGCCCCGGGGCCGGGGCGCTGAGCTGCGGGGACGGGGCTCAGCTGGTCCAGAAGTCCCACCACCGGGTCAGGATCAGCATGCCGATCACCCCGATGTGCAGGACGGGCAGGACCCAGGGGAACTCGCCCACGAAACCGCGCACGGCGGCCGGGGCGGGCAGGAAGCCGTTGCGGACGTTGTGCGCCGTGACGTACCAGAACATGATGATCGTCGCGACCCAGGCCAGGGAGCACCACAGGCACAGGGCGTTGATGTTGTAGAGCGACTGGTACTGCAGCCAGGTGCAGAAGCCGACACCGAAGAGCGTGCCGAAGTTGAAGGTGAGCCAGTACCAGCGCGGCATCCGGGCCCCGGCGAGCAGGGTCATGCCCACGCAGACGACCACGGCGTAGGCGGCGAGGCCCAGCATCGGGTTGGGGAAGCCGAAGGCGGCGGCCTGCTCGCTCTTCATGACGCTGCCGCAGGACACGACCGGGTTGAGACTGCATCCCGGGCTGAAGTTGGGGTCCTCCAGCAGCTTGAACTTGTCGAGCGTGATGACCCAGGCCGCGAGCAGCCCCGCGGCTCCCGTCAGGACGAGCATGATCGCGAAGGCCCGCGAGGCGCCGAGACGGGACACCGGCGCGCCCCCGGCCCGGTCGTCGTCCGCGTACTCGCTGGAGACGTCGTCGTTCACCACAGTCGTATCGCTCATCACGCCGTTCCGTCACAGAGGGGGTCCGGGGGTTTCGGGGCCCCTGACATTGTGCCCCAGGCACCTGTGTCCGCCAGGGGGCCGCAAGGCCCTTCCGGACCGCCAAAGGCCGCGGGACCGGCCCGGACACCGGGCGGGGCGCCCGGTGCGCGCCATCGGAAACCGCCCGGAGGTGTGAGAAGACCCCCGCGGGGTTGACGGCCGGTGGGGCTCCCTCTCCCCCACCGGCCGCCGTCGGAGCGCCCCGTCCGCCGCCCGCGCGGGGCGGCGGCCGGCTCAGCCCAGCAGGCGGCGGATCTCGGCGACCACCTCGGTCAGCGCGAGGGCGCTCTGCTCCCCGGACTCCAGGTCCTTGAGCTGGACCTGGCCCTCGGCGAGGTCGCGCTCCCCGGCGATCAGCGCGAGCCGGGCGCCGGAGCGGTTGGCGCTCTTCATGGCGCCCTTCAGACCGCGCCCGCCGAAGGCGAAGTCGGTGGCGATCCCGGAACGGCGCAGTTCGCCCGCCATCTGGAACAGCACCTTGCGGGCCTGCTCACCGAGCGGCACGGCGTAGACGCTCGTGGTGGCCGGCAGGTCCAGGGTGACGGACTCGGCCTCCAGGGCGAGCACGGTGCGGTCGACGCCGAGCGCCCAGCCGACGGAGGGCAGCGCGGGACCGCCGATCATCTCGGACAGCCCGTCGTAGCGCCCGCCGCCGCCGACCGCGGACTGCGAGCCGAGGCCGTCGTGGACGAACTCGAAGGTCGTGCGGGTGTAGTAGTCGAGTCCGCGCACGAGCTTCGGGTCGTCCTCGAAGGCGACGCCCTCGGCGGTCAGCAGTTCCCGGACCTCCTCGTGGTAGGCCCGGCACGCCTCGCACAGGTAGTCGCGCAGCAGGGGCGCCCCGACCAGCTGCTTCTGGACGTCCTCGCGCTTGTCGTCGAGCACCCGCAGCGGGTTGATCTCGATGCGGCGCCGCGTCTCCTCGTCGAGGTCGAGTCCGCGCAGGAAGTCCTGGAGGGCGGCGCGGTAGACCGGGCGGCAGGTCCGGTCACCGAGCGAGTTGAGCAGGATGCGGTGCTGGCGCAGGCCGAGCGAGCGGTAGGCCTGGTCGGCGAGGATGATCAACTCGGCGTCGAGCAGCGGGTCCTCGGCCCCGATCGCCTCGGCCCCGACCTGCGAGAAGTGACGGTAGCGGCCCTTCTGGGGGCGCTCGTAGCGGTACTGCGAGCCGGAGTACCAGACCTTGACGGGCAGGTTGCCGCCCTTGTGCAGGTTGGACTCCAGGACGGCGCGCAGCACGGAGGCGGTGCTCTCCGGGCGCAGCGCGAGCTGGTCGCCGCCCTTGGTGGTGAAGACGTACATCTCCTTGCTGACGATGTCGGTGGACTCGCCGACCCCGCGCGCGAAGAGCTGGACGTCCTCGAAGCCGGGCGTCTCGATGTAGCCGTATCCCGCGTCGCGCAGGGGCGCGGCGATCGCCTCGCGGACGGCGAGGAAACGCGCGGAGTCCGGCGGGAGGAGGTCGTAGGTGCCCTTGGGGGCCTTGAAGGTGCTCACGTCTGTGGGTGTCACATTCCTCGTCGGGCGGCGGCGTCGGGGGCCGCTGCCGTGCCGGTGGCCACCTGCCGCAGATACGGGTTGGTGGCGCGCTCCCGGCCGATGGTCGTCTGGGGGCCGTGGCCGGACAGCACCACGGTCGAGTCGTCGAGCGGCAGGCACACACGGGCCAGCGAGTCGAGGATCTCGGCGTGGTCGCCGCCGGGCAGGTCGGTGCGTCCGACGGAGCCGGCGAACAGCAGGTCGCCCGAGAACAGGACGGACGGAAGGTCCGCGCCCTCGGGGGTCCTGAAGGTCACCGACCCCTTGGTATGGCCGGGCGCGTGCGCGACGGAGAAGTCGAGCCCGGCCAGCCGCAGCCGCGCGCCGTCGGTCAGCTCCTCGACCTCGGCGGGCTCCCCGACGGTCAGCTCGCCCATGAGCGGCATGCCGATGGAGCGGCCGAGGGCCTTCTCCGGGTCGCTCATCATGAAGCGGTCCGCCGGGTGGATCCAGGCGGGCACGTCGTGGGCGCCGCACACGGGGACGACGGAGGCCACGTGGTCGATGTGGCCGTGGGTGAGGACGACGGCGACGGGCTTGAGCCGATGCTCCGCGAGCGTCTCCTCGACACCGGGGGCCGCCTGGTGGCCCGGGTCGATGATGACGCATTCCTCACCGGCGGCCGGGGCGACCACGTAGCAGTTGGTCCCCCAGGCTCCGGCGGCGAAACCGGCAATGAGCACGATCGTCCTTTGTGTCTGGTCTGTCCTGCGGCGGCGGGTGCCGCTTCGGGCCGGGAAGGCGCACGGCGGCACCCAGGAGCCTACCGGCGGTGCCGATTCCACAGCGAACCCATATACGGTACGGGGCACACAACAGGCCCCGTCCACGACGGACAACGGACACGAGGAGACACCCGGTGGTCAGCAACGATCAGCGCCGGCGCCAGCTCGCCCGGGAGAAGTTCCTGCGACAGCAGGAGCGTCGGGAGGCGGCTCGCCGCCGGTCCCGCCGGCGCAACGCGGTCATCGCGTCCGCCGTCGTCGTGGTGCTCGCGGCGGGCGGCGGGGCCTGGGCGGGCGGGGCGTTCAGCAAGGACGACGGCGACAGCAAGGCCAAGAACGACGCGGCCGCGGCGCCCACGCCCTCGGCGAGCCCCAGCAAGGCCGCGGACCCGTGCGCGAAGCCGGCGCCCGGCAAGGTCAGGAACCTGTCGTTCAAGAAGGAGCCGGCGATGAGCGTCGACACCTCCGCCGACTACACGATGAACCTCGCCACGACCTGCGGCGACATCCCGCTGGACCTGTCGGCGAAGAAAGCCCCGCACACGGTGAACTCCTTCAAGTTCCTCGCGGACAAGGGCTACTTCGACCACACGAAGTGCCACCGGCTGACCACCGCGGGCATCTACGTCCTGCAGTGCGGCTCCCAGACGGGCAACGGCGCCGGCGGGCCGGGCTACACCCTCCCGGACGAGAACCTGAAGGACAAGAGCCTCAAGGGCAAGGTGTACCCGGCGGGTACGGTCGCGATGGCCAACCAGTACAACGCGCAGGACAAGTCCGGTCGTAACACGGGAGGCAGCCAGTTCTTCCTCGTCTACCAGGACAGCCCGCTGCCGCCCGACTACACGCCGTTCGGCACCATCTCGAAGGCCGGCGCCAAGGTCCTCAAGAAGATCGCGAACGCCGGGGAGAGCAGTGGCCAGGGTGACGGGGCGCCGAACGCGACCGTGGTGATCAACAAGGCGACCGTGACGAAATCCTGACCCGGGGGCGGTCAAGTTCGCTTGCCGGGGATGCGGACAGCCGCCCCGCAGGTCGCCTATGTTGGCCGTGACGAAACTGTGGACGATGCCGGGGCCCCAGGGGGGCGCGCGGCATCATGTGGAGGAGGCGCTGTGAGCAGCGACCCGTGGGGCCGTGTCGACGAGACCGGGACCGTGTACGTGCGTACCGCCGAGGGCGAGCGGGAGGTCGGTTCCTGGCAGGCCGGATCCCCCGCCGAGGCCCTCGCGTACTTCGAGCGCAAGTACGAGGGACTGGTCGTCGAGATCGGGCTGTTGGAGCGCCGGGTGCGGACGACGGACCTGTCCGCGAAGGACGCGCAGACCGCCATCGACCACCTGCGCGGGCAGGTGCGCGAGGCACACGCGGTGGGCGACCTCGCGGCGCTCGACCAGCGGCTGGACAAGCTGGTCGAGACGGTGCAGTCGCGGCGGGAGGAGCGCAAGGCCGAGCGCGCGAAGCAGACCGACGAGGCCAAGAAGGCCAAGGAGGAGCTGGTCGCCGAGGCCGAGCAGCTGGCCGAGAGCGAGCAGTGGCGCTCGGCCGGTGAGCGGCTGCGCGCGCTCGTGGACATCTGGAAGGGGCTGCCCCGGCTCGACCGCAAGTCGGACGACGAACTGTGGCACCGCTTCTCGCATGCCCGTTCGGCGTTCTCGAAGCGGCGCAAGGCGCACTTCGCGGCGCTGGACGCGCAGCGCGAGGAGGCCAGGAAGACGAAGGAACGGCTGGTCACCGAGGCCGAGTCGTTGTCCACGTCCACGGACTGGGCGCCGACGGCGGCCCGTTACCGGGATCTGATGACGCAGTGGAAGGCCGCGGGCCGCGCTCAGCGCGAGTTCGAGGACGACCTGTGGAATCGCTTCCGGGGCGCCCAGGACGTGTTCTTCGCGGCGCGCTCCGAGCTGTTCGCGGAGCGCGACGCCGAACAGGGCGAGAACCTGAAGCTGAAGGAGGCGCTGGCCGAGGAGGCCGAGCGGCTGCTTCCGGTGAAGGACCTCAAGGCCGCCCGCGCGGCCTTCCGCGCGCTCAACGAGCGCTGGGAGGCCGTCGGCCACGTCCCGCGGGACGCGCGGCCGAGGGTCGAGGGCCGTATGCAGGCCGTCGAGCGGGCGATCCAGACGGCCGAGGAGGCCGAGTGGCGGCGCACCAACCCGGAGGCCCGCGCCCGCGCCGCCGGGCTGACCGGCCAGCTCCAGGCGGCCGTCGACAAGCTGCACGGCCAGATCGACGCGGCCCGCGCGGCGGGCAACGAGGCGAAGGCCGCGAAGCTCGGACGTGAGCTGGAGGGCCGCCAGGCCCTGCTCGACCAGGCGCTCAAGGGCCTGGAGGAGTTCGGGGGCTGAACGACGGCCCGGTGACACGGAGCGGGGCCCCGTCCTGGGCGGACGGGGCCCCGCTCCCTTTGCCGCGTGCGGCTGGCCCCGTTTCCCGGGGCCGCGGGTCCGGACCGGTCAGGGCCTGCGCGCCGAGGTCACCCGGTACACGTCGTAGACGCCCTCCACCCCGCGTACGGCCTTCAGGACGTGCCCCAGGTGTTTGGGGTCGCCCATCTCGAAGGTGAACCGGGAGGTCGCCACCCGGTCGCGGGAGGTCTGGACGGCCGCCGACAGGATGTTGACGTGCTGGTCCGAGAGGACCCGGGTGACGTCGGACAGGAGCCGGGAGCGGTCGAGCGCCTCGACCTGGATGGCGACCAGGAAGACCGAGGACTGCGTGGGCGCCCACTCGACGTCGAGCATCCGTTCGGGCTGCTTGGACAGCGAGTCCACGTTGACGCAGTCCTTGCGGTGCACCGAGACACCGTTGCCTCGGGTCACGAAACCGATGATGGGGTCGCCCGGGACCGGGGTGCAGCAGCGGGCGAGCTTGACCCACACGTCCTCGACACCCTTGACGATGACGCCGGGGTCCGACTTCGCGCGGCGTTTGCGGCGGCTGCGCGAGGGCGGGCTGGACTCGGCGATGTCCTCGCTCGCGGCCTCCTCGCCGCCCAGGGCCTGGACGAGTTTCTGCACGACGCCCTGCGCGGGCACATGGTTCTCGCCGATCGCCGCGTAGAGCGAGGAGATGTCGGGGTAGCGCATCTCGTGGGCGAGGGTCACGAGGGAGTCACCGGTGAGGATGCGGTGGATGGGCAGGTTCTGCTTGCGCATCGCCCGGACGATGGCGTCCTTGCCCTGCTCGATCGCCTCCTCGCGGCGCTCCTTGGAGAAGTGCGCGCGGATCTTGTTGCGGGCGCGCGGCGACTTGACGAAGCCGAGCCAGTCCCGGGAGGGCCCGGCCCCGGCCGCCTTCGAGGTGAAGACCTCGACCAGATCGCCGTTGTCCAGGGTCGACTCCAGCGGGACCAGCCGCCCGTTGACCCGTGCCCCGATCGTGCGGTGCCCGACCTCGGTGTGCACGGCGTACGCGAAGTCGACCGGGGTGGCCCCGGCCGGAAGCGCTATGACGTCGCCCTTCGGCGTGAAGACGAAGACCTCGTTGCGCGACAGGTCGAAGCGCAGCGACTCCAGGAACTCCCCGGGGTCCTCGGTCTCCTTCTGCCAGTCGAGCAGCTGCCGCAGCCACGCCATGTCGTTGATGGCGTCGTCCTTGCCGGCCCGCTTGGGTACGTCGGTGCGCACCTTCGAGGCCCCGGCGACGGCCTCCTGCTTGTACTTCCAGTGCGCTGCGATCCCGTACTCGGCGCGGCGGTGCATGTCGAAGGTGCGGATCTGGAGTTCGACGGGCTTGCCGTTGGGGCCGATCACCGTGGTGTGCAGCGACTGGTACATGTTGAACTTGGGCATCGCGATGTAGTCCTTGAACCGGCCGGGGACCGGGTTCCATCGCGCGTGGACCGTGCCGAGGGCCGCGTAGCAGTCGCGGACCGTGTCGACCAGGACCCGGATGCCCACCAGATCGTAGATCTCCGCGAAGTCCCGGCCGCGGACGATCATCTTCTGGTAGACGCTGTAGTAGTGCTTGGGCCGTCCGGTGACGGTGGCCTTGATGCGGGCGGCGCGCAGGTCGGACTGGACCTCGTCGGTCACTATCGCCAGGTACTCGTCGCGCTTGGGGGCGCGCTCGGCGACCAGGCGGACGATCTCGTCGTACATCTTGGGGTAGAGGATCGCGAAGGCGAGGTCCTCCAGCTCCCACTTGATGGTGTTCATGCCCAGCCGGTGTGCGAGCGGGGCGTAGATCTCCAGGGTCTCGCGGGCCTTCTTCTCCTGCTTCTCGCGCTTGAGGTAGCGCATCGTGCGCATGTTGTGCAGCCGGTCGGCGAGCTTGATGACGAGGACACGCGGGTCCTTGGCCATCGCGACGACCATCTTGCGCACGGTCTCGGCCTGGGCGGCCTCGCCGAACTTGACCTTGTCGAGCTTGGTGACGCCGTCCACGAGGAGGGCGACGGTGTCGCCGAAGTCCTGGCGGAGCGTGTCGAGCCCGTACTCGGTGTCCTCGACGGTGTCGTGCAGGAGCCCGGCCATGAGCGTCGCCGGGTCCATGCCCAGTTCGGCGAGGATCGTGGTGACGGCGAGCGGGTGCGTGATGTACGGGTCGCCGCTCTTGCGCTTCTGGCCCCGGTGCCAGCGCTCGGCGACCTGATACGCCTGCTCGATCTGGCGCAGCACCGAGGTCTCGATCTTGGGGTCGTTGCCCCGGACGGTACGCAGGAGCGGTTCGAGCACCGGGTTGTACGGGTTGGTGCGCTGCACGCCGAGCCGCGCCAGACGGGCCCGTACGCGGTTGGAGGAGCCGCTGCGGCCGTTCTGGGGGGCGGTGGGACGCGGCTGCGCGCTCGTGCGCTCGGGAGCCGGGCGGGGGCGCTCCGCGGGGGTGCCGGGACGTGCGCCGGCCCGGCCGCCGTTGCTCGCCGGGGCCCCGGGCTGCCCGGCGGCCGGGGGCGTGGCGGAAGGCGCCTGCGTCGGCTTGGCCTGCGACCCCTGGTCGCCCGCGGCGGTGAGTGGCTGGGCCTCGTCTGGCAAGAGCGCTCCTCCTGTAGGCCCCCCTCCCGCCGGACGGCGGGACGGCGAGGACCGTGTGGCCCCCCGGGTGTCGAACCGGAGGAAGCCCATGGTAGCGAGATCGAGCCACGCCTTCGCCTGCGGGAGGCGGGCACGGCTCACCGGGGTCCCGGTTCGCTTTACCTGACTGCGGGAACTGAACCCCCACAGCCCGTCTTGTCCGTTTTGCTCATTTCGCAGACTTCCCGGGAACGTCCGGAGCGCCCCGGGATATTTCCGCCTGGCCCTCGCCGGGGGGCGGGGACTGGCCGAAACGCGTTGCTGCTCCGGTCCCCGCACGCAGGAGGGCCGACCCCGGGCGGGGCCGGCCCTCCTGCGCTGTACGGCCGCTGTCGCGGGGTCGTTCCCGACCCGGCGGGGGCGGCTCAGACCTGGATGAGCGCCTCCAGCGGCGCGCCGTCCAGCACGCCGGACAGCCGCGCCCGGCCGCCGAGGAAGCCCAGCTCCATCAGGACCGAGACGCCGACTACCTGGGCACCGGCCCGGCGGATCAGCTCGACGGATGCCTCGGCGGTGCCTCCGGTCGCCAGGACGTCGTCGATGACCATGACGCGGTCCTCGGCGCTCAGGTCCTCTGCGTGCACCTCTATCTCGGCGGTGCCGTACTCCAGCTCGTACCCCTGGCTGAGGGTCGCTCCGGGGAGTTTGCCGGCCTTGCGCACGGGGACGAAGCCGAGACCCGCGCGCACGGCGGCGGGGGCGCCGAGGATGAACCCCCGCGCCTCCAGCCCGACCACCTTCGTGGCCTTGTGCACCAGGCACAGGTCCGCGAGGGACTGGGTGAGCGCCGCGAAGGCCGTCGGGTCCGCCAGGAGCGGGGTGATGTCCTTGAACACCACTCCGGGCTCCGGGTAGTCCGGTACGTCCCTGATACGGCTGAGCAGCAGCTCCTTGATGTCGGTCATCGGCGCTTTCCGGTCGTACGTCCGCCCCGGCCGGAGCGGCCGCGGGCGGGGGGCTCACCGTTGCGGACGGCGGAGGTCGCTCCGGCGGCCGCGGCGGCGGTCTGCGGGGTCTCGTCGTCCGGTCCGGGCGTCGCGGAGGCCGGCAGGGGCTCGCCCTGGGCGGCCGCGGCGGCGCGCTTAGCGAGCACCCGCTTCTTGAGGGCCTTCATCTGCGGGTCGCGCTCCTTGAGGTCGGCGACCAGGGGCGTGGCGATGAAGATCGAGGAGTAGGCGCCGGCCGCGAGGCCCACGAACAGCGACAGCGAGATGTCGTTGAGCATGCCGGCGCCGAGGAAGCCGCCCCCGATGAACAGCAGTCCGGCGACCGGGAGGAGCGCGACCACCGTGGTGTTGATGGAGCGCACCAGGGTGCCGTTGATGCTCTGGTTGGCGACTTCGCTGTAGGTGTTGCGGGTCTGCTTCGTGATGCCCTTCGACTGCTCCTTGAGGCTGTCGAACACCACGACGGTGTCGTACAGCGAGTAGCCGAGGATGGTGAGCAGACCGATCACGGTGCCCGGGGTGACCTCGAAGCCGACGAGGGCGTAGATCCCGACCGTGATGGTGATGTCGTGGATCAGCGCGACGAAGGCCGCGATGGCCATGCGCCACTCGAAGGCGATGGCCAGGTAGATCACCACGAGGACCAGGAAGATCCCGAGGCCCAGCCACGCCTTGTTGGCGATCTGCTCGCCCCAGCTCGGGCCGACCAGATCCGCGTTGATGTCGTCGGCCTTGACGTCGAGGTCCTTGGCCAGCTGTTCCTTGATCGGGTCCGAGGCGTCGGTGTCGATCCCGCTGATCTGGATGCGCATGCCGCCGTTGCCCAGCTCCTGCACGATCGCGTCGTGCCCGGAGGACTGCTCGGCGGACTCCTCGGCGCGGGCGGCGGAGACGCTCGTCTTCGGGGTCGTGAAGACGGCCCCGCCCTCGAACTCGATCCCCATGTGCAGACCGCGTACCCCGAGGCCCACGATCGCGGTGATCGTGATCAGGATCGAGATGCCGTACCAGATCTTGCGCTTGCCGATGAAGTCGTAGCCGACCTCACCGCGGTAGAGCCGGGCGCCGAAATTGCCGAGTCGCGACATCTCACGCCTCCTTCGGGTCGACGGGGGCGGAGACACGGCTTGCGCGGGAGCGCCGCAGCGGCGGCTTGGCACCGAGCCGCTTCGGGTCGAGACCGGACCACTTGTGGCCGCCGCCGAAGAACTTGCCGCGGGCCAGGATCGTCATGAGCGGCTTGGTGAACAGGAAGACGACGACCACGTCGAGCAGGGTCGTCAGCCCCAGCGTGAACGCGAAGCCCTGCACCTTGCCGACGGTGACCAGGAACAGCACGGCGGCGGCGAGGAAGGACACGAAGTCGGAGACCAGGATGGTGCGCCGCGCTCGCGGCCAGCCCCGTTCCACGGCGGGACGCAGCGTGCGCCCCTCGCGGACCTCGTCCCGGATGCGTTCGAAGAACACGATGAAGGAGTCCGCGGTGATACCGATGGCCACGATGGCCCCGCAGACGGCCGGCAGGTTCAGCGCGAACCCGATACCCGGGCCCAGGAGCGTCATGATCGTGTACGTCAGGACGCCGGAGGCGACGAGGCTCGCGATGGCGATGAGCGACAGGCCCCGGTAGTACACGACGAGGTAGAGGATGACGAGCGCGAGACCGACACCGCCGGCGATGAGGCCCGCCTTGAGCTGCTCGCCGCCGAGCGCGGCCGTCACGGTGGTGACGGTGTCCTCGTGGAAGGTCAGCGGCAGGGCGCCGTAGGACAGCACGTTCGCCAGTTCCTTGGAGGACTCCTGGGTGAAGCTGCCGTAGATCTCGGCGCTGGAGTTGAGCGTGGTGTTGACGCTCGGGGCGGAGACCACGTCACCGTCGAGGACGATGGCGAACTGGTTCATCGGCGGCTGCTGCTTGGACAGCTTGCCGGTGATCGCGGCGAACTTGTTGGAGCCCGTCTTGTTGAACTCCATCTGCACGATCCAGGAGCCCCGGTTGGGGTCGAGGACGGCCTTGGCGCTCTTGACGTTCTTCCCCTCGACCTCGGCCGGGCCCAGGAGGTACTTGGCCCACTGGCCGCCCTCCTTGCCGCAGGCCACGGTGGGGTCCGAGGACTTGACGCCCTTGGTGGCCTTGACCCGCTGGGACTGGTTGGTGCAGTCCAGGGCGGAGAACTGCCCCATCAGCTTCTCGGTGGCGGGGTCGCTGCTGGGCGCGGGGGTGGCGGCCGGACTGGAGGGGTCGGCCTTCCCGCTCGCCGGGGCGCTGGGCGTGGGCGTCGCGTCGGCCTTGAGGGCCTGGGGCAGCGCGCGGCCCTGTGGGGAGTTGCTCGGCTCGGCGCCGCCGGAGGCGGTGGAACCCGCGGAGGACGAGGTGCCCGGGGAGGCGCTGGAGCCGCCCGCCTTGTCACCGGAACCGGCGCTGGGGGCGGGGCTCTTGCTGCCCGAGCCGCTGGCCGAGGGGTCCGCCGAGGGGTCCGCGGCGGGGGCGCCACCCGCGACCTGGAGCACCGGACGGAAGTAGAGCTGCGCGGTCGTGCCGACCTGTTCGCGCGCCTGCTTCTGGTTGGTGCCCTTGGGGATGTTGACCACGATGTGGTCGCTGCCCTCGGTCTGGACCTCGGCCTCGGACACGCCGAGACCGTTGACACGGCGGTTGATGATGTCGACCGCGGTGTTCATGTTGGTCGGGTTGACCGCGTTCTTCTGACCGGGCTCGTTCTGCGCCTTGAGCGTGATGCTCGTACCGCCGGCGAGGTCGATGCCGAGCCGGGGCGTCGTGTGCCCGGAGAGGAACATCCCGCCCGTGAGCGCCACCATGGCGACCAGGATCAGAGCGAGGGAGCGGCCCGGCTTGCTCTGGCCACCGCTACGCCCTCTGCCCTTATTGGGTGCTGCCACCTTCTCGTTTCTCCCTGTCCAACCGCTCAGCACGGTGAGAACCGGCGAGCGGCCCTTAAGTGAATTGGGGAATCCGCGTACAACGGCATGCCCCGGGGCCGCGACCGCCCGCCCCTGAGGAGCGGCTGCCACGGACCTCGGTTCTGCTTACTTGGCTTCGGGGTCGCCTTCGGCCTTCTTCGGCGCGGCGTCCTCGGTCTCGGGCGCGACGGCCTCGGCGGGGGCGACGTCCTTCTTGCCGAGGTCGATGCGCTCGGCGCCGTCCTCGGTGTGGTCGGCGGACTCGTCGGCCTCGGTCAGGGAGGAGGCGTCGTCGGGGACCACGGCGTCGAAGTCGGTGTTGCCGTTGATGATGCGGTCGTACTCCTCGTCGCCGAGGACGGCTCCGATGGCGTTCTTCGCGTACTTGGCGTGGACGCCAGGAGCCACCTCAAGGAGGACCGTGTCCTCGTTGACCTCCTTGACGGTGGCGTACATGCCCCCGATCGTGCGGACGCCGGAACCGGGCTGCATCTCGTTGCGCATGCTCACCGCGGCCTGCTGCTTCCGCTTCGCGGAGCGGGTCATCAGGAACATGGCCCCGATAAGCACGATGAAGGGGAGGAGGGTCACGATACTCACGGTACGGAGTCCTTCGCACGACCGCGCGGATGCTGGCGGCCTGTTGGGATTGGGGGTGGGCGCCGACCGCAAGGGACGGCATCGGCGGAGTCTAGGCGAGTCCCCGCCGAGGGAACAACGCTCAGCATCGCACCGCAGTTCCTGGCGTGGCCATAACCGTGACGGTCACGTCCGGAACAAGCTGGGTTGTCCTGGGGCTCCCGGACCGCCCTGGGGCGGGGTGAGCCCGAGGTGGGCCCAGGCTGCCGGGGTGGCCACCCGGCCACGCGGAGTGCGTGCCAGGAGTCCCTCTCGGACGAGGAACGGCTCGGCCACTTCCTCAACAGTCTCACGTTCCTCCCCCACGGCGACAGACAGAGTGGAAAGACCCACAGGCCCGCCGCCGAACAGTTTGAGGAGCGCTTCGAGGACCGCGCGGTCGAGGCGGTCGAGTCCGCGCTCGTCCACCTCGTACACCCCGAGGGCCGCGGAGGCGATCTCCTCGGTGATCACCCCGTCCGCCTTGACCTGCGCGTAGTCGCGTACGCGGCGCAGCAGGCGGTTGGCGATGCGGGGGGTGCCGCGGGAGCGTCCGGCGATCTCGGCGGCGCCCCTCTCCTCGATGTCGAGGTCGAGCAGGCGGGCCGAGCGCTGGATCACCCGTTCCAGTTCGGTGGGGGCGTAGAACTCCATGTGCGCGGTGAAGCCGAAGCGGTCGCGCAGTGGGGGCGGCAGCAGTCCGGCCCTGGTCGTGGCGCCGACCAGGGTGAAGGGCGGCAGTTCCAGCGGGATGGCGGTCGCCCCGGGGCCCTTGCCGACGATGACGTCGACGCGGAAGTCCTCCATCGCCATGTACAGCATCTCCTCGGCGGGCCGGGACATCCGGTGGATCTCGTCGAGGAAGAGGACCTCGCCCTCCTGGAGCGAGGAGAGGATCGCGGCGAGGTCTCCGGCGTGCTGGATCGCGGGGCCGGAGGTGATCCTGATGGGGGCGCCCATCTCCGCCGCGATGATCATGGAGAGGGTCGTCTTGCCGAGGCCCGGGGCTCCGGAGAGCAGGACGTGGTCGGCGGTGGCGCCCCGGGCGCGGGCCGCCTTCAGCACGAGGTCGAGCTGTTCACGGACCTTGTGCTGGCCGATGAACTCGTCGAGGTCCTTGGGGCGCAGCGCCGCCTCGACGGCGGTGTCCTCCCCGTCGGCCACGGAGTCGACGAGCCGGGGGTCGGCGGCGCCGGGGGGCGCGCTGTCCACTGCCTCGTCGTCCCAGTTCACGGTGGTGGCCTCTGTTCTCTCGCGGGTGGGTGGGGGTGCGTGTCAGCGGGTCTTGTTGAGGGTCTGGAGGGCGGCCTTCAGGAGCGTGCCGACCTGCGGACTCGTGCCCTGCGCCTCGGCCTGCGGCGTGACGGCGACCACGGCCTCCTCGGCCTCGCGCGGCTGGTAGCCGAGTCCGACGAGGGCGTTGTGCAGCTGTTCGGTCCAGGGCGCCGGGCCGCTCGCGGCGCGCTGGGCGCCGAGCCGCCCGGTGCCCAGCGGTTCGCCGAGCCTGTCCTTCAGTTCGAGGAGCAGTTTCTGGGCGCCCTTCTTGCCGATGCCGGGGACGGCGGTCAGCGCCTTCTCGTCGCCGGTGGAGACGGCGAGGCGCAGGGCGTCCGGGGAGTGCACGGCGAGCATGGCCTGGGCGAGGCGGGGGCCGACGCCGCTCGCGGTCTGGAGCAGTTCGAAGGTCTGCCGTTCGTCGTCGTCGGCGAATCCGTACAGCGTCAGCGAGTCCTCGCGCACGACGAGCGAGGTGGACAGCCGGGCGTCCTGCCCGATCCGCAGCCCGGCGAGGGTGTTCGGGGTGCACTGGAGCGCCATCCCGATCCCGCCGACCTCGACGACCGCGCTGCCGGGGCCGAGGGCGGCGACGGGGCCGCTGACGAAGGCGATCATCGGGGGACCTTTCGTACGGTTGCCGTGCGGGCGGACGCCGTGCGGGCCCGCTCGTGGGCCTGCTGGAGGCGGTTGGTGGCGGGGGCCCGCCAGATGTGACAGATCGCGAGGGCCAGGGCGTCGGCGGCGTCGGCCGGTTTCGGCGCCTCGGAGAGCCGCAGCAGCCTGGTCACCATCGCGCCGACCTGGGCCTTGTCGGCGCGGCCGCTGCCGGTGACGGCGGCCTTGACCTCGCTGGGGGTGTGCAGGGCGACGGGCAGGCCGCGCCGGGCGGCGCACAGGGTGGCGACGGCGCTGGCCTGGGCGGTGCCCATGACGGTGCGCACGTTGTGCTGGCTGAAGACGCGTTCGACGGCGACGCATTCGGGCCGGTGCTCGTCGAGCCACGCCTCGATGCCGCGCTCGATCGCGACGAGCCGGTCGCCGAGTTCGGCGTCGGCCGGGGTGCGCACGACGCCGACACCGATCAGGGTCAGCGGCCGGCCGGGCACCCCTTCCACCACGCCGATCCCGCACCGGGTCAGACCGGGGTCGACCCCCAGTACGCGCATGCGCCCCACCCCCGTCCCTCGCGTTCGCTCACGTGTTTGTGCAGGCTACCGGCTGCCACCGACAACGGACGGCGGGCCGGGGGACGTGTCCCGTCCCCCGGCCCGCCGTGGGTGGCCGCTCAGGCGTCGACCGCGTCGAGCTTCTCCATGACCTCGTCGGAGACGTCGAAGTTGGCGAAGACGTTCTGCACGTCGTCGCTGTCCTCCAGCGCGTCGATCAGACGGAAGATCTTGCGGGCGCCGTCCTCGTCCAGCTCCACCTGCATGGTCGGGACGAAGTTGGCGTCGGCGGAGTCGTAGTCGATACCGGCCTCCTGGAGCGCGGTGCGCACCGCGACCAGATCGGTGGCCTCGCTCAGCACCTCGAAGGTGTCACCGAGGTCGTTGACCTCCTCGGCGCCGGCGTCGAGGACCGCGCCGAGCACGTCGTCCTCGCCCAGCTCACCCTTGGGGACGATGACGACACCCTTGCGGTTGAACAGGTACGACACGGAGCCGGGGTCGGCCATCGAACCGCCGTTGCGGGTCATCGCGACCCGTACGTCCGAGGCGGCGCGGTTGCGGTTGTCGGTGAGGCACTCGATCAGCACCGCGACGCCGTTGGGGCCGTACCCCTCGTACATGATCGTCTCGTAGTCGGCGCCGCCGGCCTCAAGACCGGCGCCGCGCTTGAGCGCGGAGTCGATGTTCTTGTTGGGGACCGACTGCTTCTTCGCCTTCTGGATGGCGTCGAACAGGGT
Source organism: Streptomyces sp. NPDC007088 (assembly GCF_042869355.1). Lineage (NCBI taxonomy): Bacteria > Bacillati > Actinomycetota > Actinomycetes > Kitasatosporales > Streptomycetaceae > Streptomyces > Streptomyces sp. NPDC007088. The sequence continues at coordinate 266,970 of NZ_JBIAFO010000005.1, read as the reverse complement.
CGGGTTCCCCTCGACGTCGGCGCCGCCCATCCGCGCCGCGACCTCGATGTTCTTGATCAGCTTCGCGAAGAGCTTGCCGCGCTTGGCGTCGATCACGGCCTTCTTGTGCTTCGTCGTCGCCCATTTAGAGTGGCCGGACATCTGCCTGTCTCCTTCGCGTTACCCATCTCCGTACGAACGCAAGAGATCCTACCGGGAGGAGCCGCCGGGCCTCTCCCGCACCATCTCGGTGAACAGGGCGTGGACCCGGTGGTCGCCGGTCAGCTCGGGGTGGAAGGACGTCGCGAGGGCGGAGCCCTGCCGTACGGCGACGACGTGCCCGTCGTAGGTCGCCAGGACCTCGGCCCCGGCGCCCACGGACTCCACCCAGGGGGCGCGGATGAAGACCCCGTCCACGGGGGCGCCGGGCACCCCCGTCATGGCGAAGGACGCCTCGAAGGACTCGTTCTGCCGGCCGAAGGCGTTGCGGCGCACGATCATGTCGATGCCGCCGAAGGTCTCCTGCCCCGAGCGGGGGTCGAGGATCTTGTCGGCCAGCATGATCATCCCGGCGCAGCTCCCGTAGACCGGCAGTCCGTCGGCGACGGCCTCGCGCAGCGGCTCCAGCAGGCCGAAGAGCCGGGCCAGCTTGAAGATCGTGGTGGACTCGCCGCCGGGCAGGACGAGTCCGTCCACGGCCGCGAGTTCCCCGACGCGCCGCACCGGGACGGCCCGCGCCCCGGCCGCGCCGAGCGCGGCCAGGTGCTCGCGGACGTCGCCCTGGAGGGCGAGGACGCCGACGGTGGGTTCACCAGCCACGGCTTGCGTACCGCTCGGACTCGGGGAGGGTGTCGCAGTTGATGCCGACCATGGCCTCACCGAGGTTGCGGGAGGCGTCGGCGACCACCTTGGGGTCGTCGTAGAAGGTCGTCGCCTTGACGATGGCGGCGGCCCGCTTCGCCGGGTCACCGGACTTGAAGATGCCGGAGCCGACGAAGACGCCCTCGGCGCCGAGCTGCCGCATCAGGGCCGCGTCAGCCGGGGTGGCGACGCCACCGGCCGAGAAGAGCACGACGGGCAGCTTGCCCAGTTCGGCGACCTCCTTGACCAGCTCGTAGGGGGCGCGCAGCTCCTTCGCGGCGGCGTACAGCTCGTTGTTGTCGCAGCCGCGCAGCTTGGCGATCTCGCCCTTGATCTGCCGCAGGTGGCGCACCGCCTCGACGACGTTGCCGGTGCCGGCCTCGCCCTTGGAGCGGATCATCGCGGCGCCCTCGGCGATGCGGCGCAGCGCCTCCCCCAGGTTGGTCGCGCCGCAGACGAACGGCGTGGTGAAGGCGAACTTGTCGGAGTGGTTGACCTCGTCGGCCGGGGTGAGGACCTCGGACTCGTCGATGTAGTCCACGCCGAGGGCCTGGAGCACCTGGGCCTCGACGAAGTGGCCGATGCGGGACTTGGCCATGACCGGGATGGAGACGGCCTCGATGATGCCCTCGATCATGTCCGGGTCGGACATGCGCGCGACCCCGCCGTCCTTGCGGATGTCGGCCGGCACCCGCTCCAGGGCCATGACGGCGACGGCCCCCGCGTCCTCGGCGATCTTGGCCTGCTCGGGGGTCACGACGTCCATGATCACGCCGCCCTTGAGCTGTTCGGCCATTCCGCGCTTCACACGGGCGGTACCGGTCGTGGGGTTACTGGACACAGAGGACCTCGCAAAGGTGAGCAATCGGCTTGCTCCCCGAGCAAACGCCGCCGCGGGGTCCACAACAAGGGCCAATGTGCGGGCAGTGGCTCTTTTCGGTCCCGGGGTTCTCAGGCGTGCACGCGGTCGGCGAGGGCCCCGGGGGGCTCGTCGTCCATCTCGAAGGCCAGGGGGAACGGCGCGTGTCCGGCGAGCCGGAACCAGCGGACCGAACGGTGCCTGCGCAGGGAACGGGCCGCGCGCACGGCGTCGTTGTGGAACCGCCTGGCCATGGGGACCCGGCGCACCGCCTCGATCAGTTCGTCGGCGGCGGCGTCCCCGCCGGGGGCCTCGCGGACGGCGGCGACCTGCTCCGGCTCGCCGAACACGGCCCGCAACGCCTGGCTCAGCTCGCTCTCCACGACCTCCCGATGCTCCTCCTCCGCCTGCCGGGCCGCGTGCGCGGCCTCGTACAGCACGATGGAGGCGGCCGGGTCGAGCAGCCCGGACGTCGCCAGTTCCTGCGCCACCGAGACGCGGCGCAGCAGTTGCGCGTCCAGCGCGGCGCGCGCGGCGTCGATCCGCGCGTGCAGGCGGTCGAGACGGCCGGCCGTCCAGCTCAGGTACAGCCCGATCGCGACGAGGGCGACGACGATCCACACGAGTGTTGTCACGGGCCCGAGCCTAGTGTCCTGCGGACGGGCTCACGGGGGTGGTGCGCCTGCGGCCGCACCTTTGTCCTCAAGCGCCGGACGGGCTGGTTGGGTCGCCCACCGGGTTCACTCACCGAGCCCGTCCGGCGATTGAGGACTGAAGGAGGACCGCCGGGCCGGCCCCGGGTCCCGCCGGAGGCTATTCGCGGGCCAGGCCGAAGCGCTGACGCAGCCCCGGTCTCTCGTCGGTCGCCACCGAGGCCGCGCCGTCGGCCACCGTCTCGTACACCGCCAGGATGTCCGCGCCCACCGTCGACCAGTCGAAGCGGCGTACGTGTTCGCGGCCCCGGGCCCGCAGCGCGTCACGGCGGGCGGGGTCCTCCAGGAGGCGCAGGGCGGAGCGCGCGAGCGCCCCCGCGTCCTCGTTGGCGAAGAGTTCGCCGGCCGCGCCCTGGTCGAGGACCTGGGCGAAGGCGTCGAGGTCGCTGGCGAGGACGGCCGCCCCCGCGGACATCGCCTCGACGAGGATGATGCCGAAGCTCTCCCCGCCGGTGTTCGGCGCGACGTACAGGTCGACGCTGCGCAGCAGCCTGGCCTTGTCCTCGTCGCTGACCATGCCGAGGAACTCGACGCGGTCGCGCAGGGCCTCGGGGAGGGACTCCACGGCCTCCTCCTCGTCCCCGCGTCCGGCGACCAGCAGGCGGGTGCGCGGGCGGGCGGCCAGGATCTCCGGGAGGGCCCTCATGAGGACCGGCAGTCCCTTGCGGGGCTCGTCGATGCGCCCTATGAAGCCGATCGTGTCGCCCTGCCACTCGGCCTTGGGCTCGGCGTTCGCGAAGAAGGAGACGTCGACCCCGTTGGGGATGACGACGGCGTCGCCGCCGAGGTGTTCGACGAGCGTGCGCCGCGCGTACTCGCTGACCGCGATACGGGCGCTGATCTTCTCCAGGGCCGCCTGCAGGATGGGGTAGGCCGCGATCATCGCCCGGGAGCGCGGGTTGGAGGTGTGGAAGGTCGCGACGATCGGTCCGCGCGCCGCCCAGCAGGTCAGCAGCCCCAGCGAGGGCGAGGACGGCTCGTGGATGTGGATGACGTCGAAGTGTCCCTGCTGGAGCCAGCGGCGTACTCGCGCGGCGGACAGGAACCCGAAGTTGAGCCGGGCCACCGAGCCGTTGTACGGCACCGGGACGGCGCGACCGGCCGAGACGACGTACGGCGGCAGCGGGGTGTCCTCGTCGGCCGGGGCGAGGACGGACACCTCGTGGCCGAGGCGGATCAGGTGCTCGGCGAGGTCACGGATGTGGAACTGGACGCCGCCCGGTACGTCCCAGGAGTACGGGCAGACGATGCCGATCCTCATGGCGACTCCTGGCGCGGCGAAGCCCCGTCGAGATCGGCGAGCCAGAACTTCTGGAGCATGTGCCAGTCCTCCGGGTGGGCGGCCACCCCGGAGGCGAAGGCGTCGGCGAGCGCCTGGGTCATGAGCGCGGTCTTCTCTGCCCTGCTCCCGGCTGCGGGGACCGCGACCTCGGGGTGGACCCGGCCCCGCATGACCGGCGTGCGGTCGTACCACAGGGTGACCGGCAGGAGGGCCGCCCCGGTGTGCTGGGCGAGCATCGCGGGCCCGGCGGGCATACGGGTGGCCTCGCCGAAGAAGTCGACCTGGACGCCGGAGGCGGACAGGTCGCGGTCGGCGACCAGGCACACCATGCCGCCCGCGCGCAGCCGGCGGGCGAGCGTCCCGAAGGCGGCGCCCCCGGTGTGCGGGAGCACCTCCATACCGAGGCCCTCGCGGTAGGCGACGAACCGGTCGTAGAGCGACTCGGGCTTGAGGCGTTCGGCGACCGTCGTGAAGGGGATGCCGAGTTCGGTGGTGACCCAGGCGCCGGCGAGGTCCCAGTTGGCGAGGTGCGGGAGGGCGAGTATCACGCCGCGCCCCGCGTCCATGGCCTTCTCCAGGTTCTCCAGGCCCTCGGGGGTGAATCCGGCGCGTACCCGCTTCTCGCTCCAGGCCGGGAGCCGGAAGGACTCCATCCAGTACCGCAGGTAGGAGCGCATCCCGGCGCGGGAGAGTTCGGCGAGCCGCTGCTCCCCGGCGCCCGGGACCACCCGTTTGAGGTTGGCCTCCAGCCGCAGTACGCCCTTGCCGCGCCGTTTCCAGGTCTGGTCGGCGATGGTACGGCCGAGCGCCCTCGCGGCCGGTTCGGGCAGCGTCTTGACGGTGCTCCAGCCCAGTCCGTAGAGCCGGTCGGTCAGTTCGTCCCTGCTCGGCAGACCGGTCACGAGGTGGCCTCACTCCCCCGCGCGGACGCCTGGGCCGCCGCGTCGGCCTCGGCCGACTCCCGGCGCACGGTGACGACGCGCTGCACGATGGTGACGAGGGAACCGGCCGCGACGACCCACAGGGCGATCGGCAGCAGGATCTGGATGCCCGGCACGCCGAAGTTGTGGAAGCCCGCGAGTCCGGCGAGCACGAGGGTGATCACGAGCCGCTCGGCGCGCTCGACGAGCCCGTTGACGGCGACCGGCAGCCCGATCGCCTCGCCCCGGGCCTTGGTGTAGGACACGACCTGTCCGCTCGCCAGGCAGAAGACGGCGACGGCGGCCAGCAGGTTGTTGTCGCCCTCGCCCGCGTACCAGAGCGTGAAGCCGCCGAAGATCGCCGCGTCCGCGACCCGGTCGAGCGTCGAGTCGAGGAAGGCTCCCCAGCGGCTGGAGATGCCCGCCTGGCGGGCCATGTTGCCGTCCACGAGGTCCGAGAACACGAACAGCGTGATGACGATCGTGCCCCAGAAGAACTCGCCGCGCGGGAAGAACACGAGGGCGCCGGCGACGACTCCCGCCGTCCCGGTCAGGGTGACCGCGTCGGGGCTCACCCCCCGCCGGAGCAGAAACGCGGCGAACGGCGTGAGGACACGCGTGAAGAACGCACGCGCGTACTTGTTCAGCATGGCCTTCCCAGAGGTTTCGGGTGCCTTGCGGCCCCTACGGCCACCGGCTGGCCCATCGTAGTCACGCGCGCCGCCGCCCGGATGCCGGGCACCCGGGCCCGGCCGTCCCCGCGCCCCGCGGCCGGGCGCCCGTGCCACCCGGCCGCGGGGCGGCGGTCGGCGTGTCACGTACCGGGGGGCGCGTCCCCGGCCGCGGACCCGGGCCGCCGTGGCGGGCGGCCCGGATGCTTCGGGCACCTCGGACGAACGACACGTTTCGGCCGTTCCCGGACGGCCCCCGTCGGTGCCCTGAGGGCCGCGAGGCCCGGGAACAAGCGGACGGGCTCCTTCCGTGCCGCTGTCCGCCCCGTGTGCGCGCGGCCGGTCTTGCCTCGGCCCGGTGACGGAAGGAGCCCGGCCCGATACGCTGATGAACTGATCAACAGGTGTGCGGGACGCGGGAGTCGGGAACGTCAGCGGAAGCGGACGCCGGTGATGGGGGCAGGATGAGCAGTAGCTTCGACTTCAGTCCGGGGGCGCAGGTGCCGCTCTCGGGGACCGCCGGGCAGACGGCGGCGACCCAGGCCCTCGCCTCCGCCGCGTACCGCGACGGCCCGGTCGACGAGATCCTCAAGGCCAACAGCGAGTGGCACGAGTGCAAGGTGTCCGCGCCGAGGATCAAGATGCTGCGCCCCGACCTCGGCGAGGCCTTCTCGCACGCCGTCCAGACGCGCATGCTGGGCGCCGGCCGCAGCCCGCTGATCCAGTCCTTCGGCACCGAACCGCAGGTCGTCGTCGAGCACTGTCTCGCCGCGAACCGTATCCGCCGCGAGCGCGACAAGCGGCTGACCCTCGTCATGCTCGTGTTCGGCGTGGTGTTCCTGCCCGGACTGCTGCTGTGGCTGGCGGGGTTCGCGATCCGGCGCAGTGTCGCGGAGAGTTCCAACCGGCGCGCCTCGCTGCTCGTGATGCCGCTGATGCTCGCGCTCGGCGTGCTGGCCCTGCTGTTCCTGCTCAAGCTGCCCTTCGGCGGTTTCTGGGCCTGGTACCTACGGGCCTGTGTGGTGGCCCCGGCCGTCGGCTGGTACTTCGCCAAGCAGGTGTGCGAGCGCACCGCCCGTGACCTGCGCACCCGCTGGGAGAGCCTGCTCTCGGGCGGCGGCCTCGGCGCGAAGATCCCGGAGGCGGTGCCCACCCACCCGAACGAGACGGCGGCCGAGCGGCTGCGCCAGAGCCTGGCCCGGCTGACCGCCGAGCAGCGCTCCAACTCGGTCTTCTACGCCGGCCCCAAGGGGATTCTCGGCATGGGGACGCGGTGGGGCAGCTGGCAGCTCGCGGAGGAACTGGTGTCGCGCGACCCCGCGGCGGAGATCCACCCCTTCCGCAGTTACGACGTGATCCGGGGCATCCACGACCAGCTCAAGCTGCTGGCCCGGGGCCCGCTGCACACGGGTGGTTTCCCCGAGCCCAGCGTCCGGCACTGGATCGTGACGCCGATCGGCGAGAACGCGGGAGCGGTGGCGCGGCCCGAGGGCACCGATGTGGACGCCTTCCAGATCCGTGACCACGAGGTCCAGCGGATCTGCAACGAGCAGCAGTTCGGCGCGGGCGACCGGCATTACCTGGGCGCCCAGTTCGTGCTCTGGGACGGCCAGTTGGTCATCACCATGCTCATCACGGTGACCGTGCTGCACGAGACGCTGCGCATCGAGGTCACCGGCCACGCGCTGGGCCCGGTGCACTCGCTGTTCATGACGAAGCCCGCACCGAAGACGGTCACCAAGCCGAAGTCCGTGCGCTTCTGGGAGACCAAGACGAGCACGCTGCCGCTGGTCGACGCGGGCGAGGTGGTGCGCATAGCGGCACGCGCGCCGCTCAGCTGGTACCCGCCGGTCCTGGAACACCTCGGCGGCAAGCTCTCGCTGCCCGAGCCCTTCGGCCTGCGGCACGCCTGGGCGGCGAAGCCGTGGCGCCACCGCTTCATGGCGGACGACGCGCTGCGCGCCGCCACCCCGGTGCTGCGGGTCGTGCACGCGGCCGCGATCAAGGTGCTGGACGAGCACGGCGTGGACACGAGCAACTTCGGCAGCCGCGCCGGTTCCCTGAGCGGGGCCGTACAGGACCCCTCCCCCCGCAAGGCCGACCTCTACGACGCCTGAGCCACGGCGCGGGAGGAGTGAACCCAGCAGCCGGCCGCCCACGGGGCGGCCGGCTGCGGCGCGCCGACGGGACGAGGGGAGGCCCTACCGCTCGTCCGGCCAGGCCGCCGCGATCATCGCGCGGGTCTCGCCGAGCAGTTGCGGCAGCACCTGGGTCTGGCCGATCACCGGCATGAAGTTGGTGTCCCCGCCCCAGCGCGGTACGACGTGCTGGTGCAGGTGGGCGGCGATCCCCGCGCCGGCCACCGTGCCCTGGTTCATGCCGATGTTGAAGCCGTGCGCCCCGGAGGCGGTGCGCAGGGCGGCCATGGCCTGCTTGGTCAGCGCGGCGAGTTCGGCGGTCTCCGGACCGGTCAGCTCGGTGTAGTCGGCCACGTGCCGGTAGGGGACGACCATGAGGTGCCCGCCGTTGTACGGGTACAGGTTGAGAACCCCGTAGACGTGCTCGCCGCGGCGCACGACGAGACCGGCCTCGTCGGTCGCGGAGGGGATCGCGCAGAACGGGCAGCCGTCACCGGCCTCCGGGCCGGTCGGCTTGTTCTCCCCCTGGATGTAGGCCATCCGGTGGGGCGTCCACAGACGCTGGAACGCGTCCGGCGTCCCCACTCCGATCTGCTGTTCCGGCTCACTCGTCATGGGATGCAGCATATGGCTTCGCTGTTCGGGAGCGTGTCGTCGGTCCCCTCCGGCCGGGCCCCTGGTCCAAGCTGGGCCGGTGCACGAGGAGAACAGACCGCGCAGCGGACCCCACCGCGAGGCCCCGCTCAGCCTCGCCGCGCTCGTCTTCCTCGTCGCGTACTCGGTCCGGGTCCTGGTGCGGGATCTCCCGGACTGGGGGCTCGACCTGTGCCTGGCCGCGATCGCCCTGGCCTGGGCGATCGCGGCCCTGGACTACGCGGTGCGCTGGCGAGGGTCCGGGGACGGCCGCCGCTTTCCGCGCCGCCACCCGCTGACCGCCCTGATCGTGGTGCTGCCGCTGCTGCGCCCGCTGGCCTTCGTACCGGTCTACGAGGCGGTGCAACGCCGCCGCGGCGGGCCCAGCCTCTCGGTCCCGGCCCGGGTCATCACGTACACCGGGATCGCCGTCCTGGTGCTGGGTTACACCTGCGCGCTCACGGTGTACGCCCTGGAACGCGACGCCCCGGGGGCCTCGATCCGCTCCTTCGGGCAGGCGGTGTGGTGGGCCTGCGCGACGCTCGCCACGGTCGGCTACGGCGACGCCGTCCCCGTCACCGGCTGGGGCCGCACCGTCGCGGTCTGCCTGATGGCCTGCGGAATCGCGCTGCTGGGCGCGGTGACCGGGGCCTTCTCGACGTGGCTGCTCGGGGTGTTCGGGGCGCGGGACCCGAGGGCGGCGAGGCGCGACGAGGACGCCGTGGCGCGGGACGCGGACCGGCCCCCGCGGGACTGAGCCCGCGGGGGCCGGCCAATGTACGTCGCCCGGACGTCGCCGGGCCCGTCAGACCTGGGCGCGCCGCTCCACGACGTCGAGCAGCTTGGCGATCGCCTCTTCCCTGGCCACGCCGTTCTCCTGGGAGCCGTCGCGGTAGCGGAAGGAGACGGTGCCCGCGTTCATGTCCTCGTCACCGACGATGATCATGAAGGGGACCTTCTGCTTCTGCTGGTTGCGGATCTTCTTCTGCATCCGGTCCGAGGAGGCGTCCACGTCGACGCGCAGGCCCTTCCCGCGGGCCTGCGCGGCGAACTCCTGGAGGTAGGGGACGTGCGCGTCGCCGACCGGGATGCCGACGGCCTGCACGGGGGCGAGCCAGGGCGGCATGGCGCCCGCGTAGTGCTCCAGCAGGACGGCGAAGAAGCGCTCGATCGAACCGAACAGCGCGCGGTGGATCATGACCGGCCGCTGCTTGGAGCCGTCGGCCGCGGTGTACTCCAGGTCGAAGCGCTCGGGCAGGTTGAAGTCGAGCTGCACGGTGGACATCTGCCAGGTGCGGCCGATCGCGTCGCGGGCCTGCACGGAGATCTTCGGCCCGTAGAACGCGGCCCCGCCCGGGTCGGGGACGAGGGGCAGGCCCTGCTTCTCGGCGACCTGCTGGAGCGTCGCGGTCGCCTCCTCCCACGCCTCGTCGGTGCCGACGAACTTCTCCGGGTCCTTGGTGGACAGCTCCAGATAGAAGTCGTCGAGGCCGTAGTCGCGCAGCAGGTTCAGCACGAAGGTGAGCGTCCGGTCGAGTTCCTCGGCCATCTGCTCGCGGGTGCAGTAGATGTGCGCGTCGTCCTGCGTGAAGCCGCGCGAGCGGGTCAGGCCGTGCACGACCCCGGACTTCTCGTAGCGGTAGACCGTGCCGAACTCGAACAGCCGCAGCGGCAGCTCACGGTAGGAACGGCCCCGGGCGTCGAAGACGAGGTTGTGCATGGGGCAGTTCATCGGCTTGAGGTAGTAGTCCACCCCGTCGTCGAGCTGCATGGGGGGGTACATGCCGTCGGCGTACCAGTCCAGGTGCCCGCTCTTCTGGAAGAGGGCGCCCTTGGTGGCGTGCGGGGTGTAGACGAACTCGTACCCCTCCTCCTCGTGCCGGCGGCGCGAGTAGTCCTCCATGGCGCGGCGGATGATGCCGCCCTTGGGGTGGAAGACGGCGAGGCCGGGGCCGACCTCCTCCGGGAAGGAGAAGAGGTCGAGTTCGTTGCCGAGCTTGCGGTGGTCGCGCTTCTCGGCCTCGGCGAGGAATTCCAGGTGGGCCTTCAGCTCGTCCTTGGAGGGCCAGGCGGTCCCGTAGATGCGCTGGAGCATCGGGTTCTTCTCGCTGCCGCGCCAGTAGGCGGCGGCGTTGCGCATGAGCTTGAACGCGGGGATGTTCCTGGTCGTGGGCAGGTGCGGGCCCCGGCAGAGGTCCTTCCAGCACAGCTCGCCGCTCTTGGGGTCGAGGTTGTCGTAGATGGTCAGCTCGCCGCCGCCCACCTCGACGTTCGAACCGTCCTCACTGGAGGCGCCGCCCTTGAGGCCGATCAGCTCCAGCTTGTAGGGCTCCCCGGCCAGCTCCGCGCGGGCCTCCTCGTCGCTGACGACCCGGCGCGAGAAACGCTGACCGCGCTTCTGGATCTCCTGCATCTTCTTCTCGACGGCCTTGAGGTCCTCGGGCGTGAACGGCTTCTCGACGTCGAAGTCGTAGTAGAAGCCGTCCTTGACCGGCGGGCCGATGCCGAGCTTGGCCTCGGGGAACAGCTCCTGCACGGCCTGGGCCATGACGTGCGCGGTGGAGTGGCGCAGGATGCCGAGACCGTCCTCGGAGGAGATCTCCACGGGCTCGACCCGCTCGCCGTCCTGGACGGCGTACGCGAGGTCCTTCAGCTCGCCATCCACGCGGGCGGCGATCACGGTGCGCTCGCCCGGGAAGAGCTCGGCGGCCGTAGTGCCCGTCGTCACCACGCGCTCGTCCCGCTCGGAATCGCGTTGGATGATCACACGGACGTCTGACACCGGTCTCTCCTGACTGGGATGGGGCACGCGCCTACAGCACGGCACGTGTACCCGAATGCTACCGAGCCCGGGGGGCCCGGCGCGAAAGGGCCGTCCCGCCCCCTCGCCGGGAGCGCCGCGGCGCCCTTCACCGGGCCTGCTCGCGTCGCGGGCACGGCCGCACCACGGCGCGGGGACCGGTCCGCCACGCGACCGTCACGCGCACCGCCCGCTCACCGCCCGGACGCGCGCTCCCCGCGTACCGGCACCGGCTCGCGGGTATCACCTGCTCGACGGAGTTCACGCCATCTGCCCTGCGTGGGCGAGGAGTTGGATGGACATGACGTGCTGGTACGAGGGGCCGCTCGCCGCTTTCGGCATCGAGACGACCGGGCTGGACGCGGAGCGTGACCGGATCGTCTCGGCCGCCGTCGTCGTGCAGGACTTCCCCGGCGCGCGGCCCCGCACCGACCGGTGGCTGGTGTCCCCGGGAGTTCCGCTGTCGGCGGCGGCCACGGCCGTGCACGGGCTGACCGACGCGTACGTGCAGCGCAACGGGCGCTGGCCGGCCCCGGCGGTGGACGAGATGGCGCGCGGTCTGCGGGAGCAGGCGCTCACGGCGCGCCCCCTGGTGGTCCTGGACGCACCGTTCGCGCTGACCCTGCTGGACCGCGAGCTGCGCAGGCACCGGGCGAGCCGGCTCTCCGAGCGGCTCGCGGGGAAGCCGCTGTGGGTGCTGGACCCGAAGGTCCTGGACGGCCATCTCGACCGCTACCGCAAGGGGACCAGGGGGGTGGCCGACCTGTGCGCGCTCTACGGGGTGGAGCGGGGGCAGCCCCACGACCCGGCGTCCGAGGCGCTCGCGGCGCTGGAGGTGGTGCGTGCGGTGGGCCGGCGCTTCTCCGCCCGGCTGGAGCGGCTGTCGCCGATGGAGCTGCACTCCTTGCAAGGGGCGTGGCACGCGGGCCAGACGCGCGGCCAGCCCTGGTTCGGGCGCACGGCGCCGGACCGGCCGGAGGGTCCTTCGTGGCCCCTGCGTCCGGGGCTGCGCGTGGTGACCGAGGACGCCTAGGAAGCGGGGGCGGGGGCCGGGGAGAACAAAGAAGCCGGTCCGTCAACTCGACGGACCGGCTTTCCCGGTGGGCGATACTGGGTTCGAACCAGTGACCTCTTCGGTGTGAACGAAGCGCTCTCCCACTGAGCTAATCGCCCGGGAACGCACTGAACCATACAGGGCTCGGCGCCCTTCGTTCAAACCGCCTTTTCGGTGGTCGGCCGTTCGGCGAGGGCCCGGCACAGACCCCGCTCCCCGGAGCGCATCATCAGCCGGTGGTTGAGCCGGAACAGGGGGCGCCCCGGCAGCACGAGGCGGCGCAGCAGGGGGCTGCGCACCTCGACCTCCTGGAGGTAGTCGGCGCGGGTGCCGCCTCCCCGGGCGCTCAGCGTCCAGCGCAGGAACCCTTTGAGATCACCGGTCACCTCGGCGGACAGGAGTCCGGCTCCGGCGTCGCGCTCGCGTTCGCGCAGGGTGATCCGGAGGTCGTACGGCAGGAAGGCGCGCACCCGGGCGCTGCCGCCGAGGCCGTCGGGGCTCCGGTGGGCCTCCCTGACCTGGGGCCACCAGCGCGGGTACTCCTCGGCGCGGGCGAGGAACCCGTACACGGCGGCGGGCGGCGCGGGCAGGTCCCAGCGGGCACGGAAGCGGTAGTGGTGGAGGTTCATGCCGGAAGCCTTCCGCGCACGGGCCCGGACACACCTGCGGCCCGGAGGCTTGAAGCCTCCGGGCCGCGGGTCCGGGGTGGGCGATACTGGGTTCGAACCAGTGACCTCTTCGGTGTGAACGAAGCGCTCTCCCACTGAGCTAATCGCCCGGACGCAGGAAGAACATTACCGCATGTCAGCGGGTGCTCCGTCCGCCCCGCGCGGGGCCGCGCTCACCGGTCGATGTTCCAGGGCAGCTCCAGGCCGAACTTCACGACGTAGACCAGGATCACGGCCGCGACGATCACCAGACCGGTCACGGTCAGGATGATGTTGCGGCGGCGCACCGCGGGGTCGAGCGCGCGCCTGGCGGCCTCGGTGACCTTGCGTTTGGTCCACCGCAGGACGAGCTGCGCCCAGACGAACTCGGTGGCCCAGATGGCCATGCCGCCGAAGATCACGACCCAGCCCGGTCCGGGCAGGACGAGCATCAGGGCCCCCGCGACGACCACGGCGAGACCGATCACGAAGACGCCGACCTGCCAGCTGAGGTGGAGGGTGCGGCGCCGCTGGACGAATTGCGGGGCGCGGGAGCCGAGCGCGGGTTCCCCGCCCTTTCCGGATTCCGCCGCGTTTCCGCCCTCCGTCCGGGATCTCCTCGCGGATTCAGTCCCGGCCTCACCGGTCGCCACCGATTCCCGTCCGCCCGCCGCCCCGGCGGATTCTCCGGCCGGGGCCGGGTGGCTCGCGGCGGGCCCTTTTCCTTCGAGGCCACCGACCGTGCCGGCACGCTCGCCGCGCGCGACCGAGGGCCGCGCGGACTGCTCGTCACTCCCCGTATTCATGGGTCCGGACTTTACCCGAACCGTCTCCGTGACCGGAATGGCGGTATCGGGATAATTCCGACCCTCCGTACGAGCTACCCAAACCAGACGAAATCCCTCAGAGGGGTTTACAACGGCACCGTAGGTGGCATGTCGATTTCGCCGACGTGCGAATCCCCGAGCGCACACTGAGCGAAAGGCCCTGGCGCTTATGAACACCACGGTCAGCTGCGAGCTGCACCTGCGCCTCGTTGTGTCGAGCGAGTCGTCCCTGCCCGTCCCGGCGGGGCTGCGGTATGACACGGCCGATCCCTACGCCGTGCACGCCACCTTCCACACCGGAGCCGAGGAGACCGTCGAGTGGGTCTTCGCCCGTGATCTCCTCGCCGAGGGCCTGCACCGGCCCACGGGCACCGGCGACGTCCGCGTCTGGCCGTCCCGCAGCCACGGTCAGGGCGTCGTCTGCATCGCGCTCAGCTCTCCGGAGGGAGAAGCCCTGCTGGAGGCCCCCGCGAGGGCCCTGGAGTCCTTCCTCAAGCGCACCGACGCCGCCGTGCCGCCCGGCACGGAGCATCGTCACTTCGATCTCGACACGGAGCTTTCGCACATCCTGGCGGAGAGCTGAACGCAGCTGAGACCAGGAGGCGAGAGCGCCGCCCGCACCGCCCGACTCGGGGCGGCGGTGCGGGTCCCGACCAGTGGGTGAGGCGACGCGCCCGCCCGGCCGGCACGCACCACGTGCCGGCCGGGCGGGCGTGTTCGCGTTCCCGTCGCCCCCGGCCTCGGCCGGGGAGGCACTAGCATCTGCCGTCAACCGGCGGGCAGCGGCCCGCCTCGGGGGCAGGGAGTGCAAGGTGCTGATCACCCACGACACCCGGTGCGCGCTGGAGGCGGCGGTGGATCTGGTGAACACCGCCCCGAACGGCGAGCGGCCGGACCGGCTCTCCGGACTCGGGGAGCTGGAGGAGTTCGTCCGCTCCCACGACATCAGCGACACGGGCCTGCTGGGGGCCGCGGACCTCCGGGCCACGCGGGAGGTCCGCGACCGGTTCGCCAAGGTCTTCTCGGCTCCGGACACGCCCACCGCCGTGCGGATCATCAATGAACTCGTGGCGCAGGCCGGGACCACACCACGGCTGACCGACCACGACGGCTACGAATGGCACGTGCACTACTTCGCCCCGGGCGCCTCGATCGCGGACCACCTGTCGGCCGACTGCGGAATGGCTCTCGCCTTCCTCGTGGTCGCCGACGAGCGGGAACGACTGCGGCGCTGTGAGGCACCGGACTGCGGACGGGCTTTCGTCGACCTCTCGCGCAACCGCTCGCGCCGCTACTGCGACAGCCGCACCTGCGGGAACCGCCTCCATGTCGCGGCGTACCGGGCCCGCCGCAAGGAGGCGGCCACGGGGTGAGCGCGTCGTTGCCGAGCGTCACGGAACGCTCTTCTCAGGAGCGCGCAGGACCACTCAGGACCACACAGCCGCGACGGCGGATCCCGGGCCCGCTCACAGGCGCCCGGCCGCGTGGCCCTCAGGCGATGAAGAGGTCGTGCACCGCGCCCATCAGCAACAGCAGCCCCACCACGGTCAGGAAGATCATGAGAGGCGGCTGGGACAGCGCGAACAGGCACCCCTTCTCCTGTCCGGTGAGCGATACCCCGTGCCCGGTCTCGGGTGGGGTCGCCGGGACGAGGGGCGCCGCGGCGGACGGCTCCGCGACCCGGGCGGCCGGCCCCGGGGCGGCAACTTCCCGCTCGGGGGCGCGGGGAGGCCGGATCTCGACGGTCTCCGGGCACGGCGTGGCCCCGCGGCTCGGCCGGGCGGCGAGGCCGCCGACGGGGACACACGGGGGCCGGGGGGCGACCGGCTGCGGGCGGGGCGGGGGAACGGTGGGGCCGACGGCTGCCGCCCCGGGGGCGTGGGCCTCGGTCAGGGATGTCTCGGGCATGACGCAGCGATCATGACGCACCGGAAGGGCGCCGGGTGATCAAAACAGCCCCGCGCGGGCGTCATTCACCGTTCCACGACGCGAGTTCGATTTCACTCGGCGTGACCGGGGCGGGCGAGCTGCCCGGATACCCGCCGCCGTTCGAACAGACGGGTCTCACATGGCGGGACGATCACCCAGAGGTCCGCCCGCCCCCTTCTGCGAAGAGGCCCGCCCGTCGCGCACAGGCCCCGCCCGACAGGGTGCGGGCCGTCGGGGCCGCCGCTCAGATGCCGTGCTTCTTGAGGATGGCCTCGATGTCGCTGAAGTCGTCCTCCGGCGCCTTCGGCCGACCGCTACCGGCCCTGGGCGGGGCGGCCGTGGGCCGCGTGGGCGAGGAACCGCCGAGGGACGGGGCCGAGGCGGCCGGTTCGACCGCCCCCTGCCGGGCCGCGCGGGCCGCCGCCCTGCGTTCCTTGCGGGTGCCGCCCCGCCGCCGCTCCACGGACCGGGTGGCCAGGAACAGCAGCCAGGCCGCGCCGAGCACCCCGAAGCCCGCCCAGGCCACCGGGCTGAAGGCGGTGTCGGCGGCCCACTGCACGGCGCCCGTCATCACGAGGCCCAGCGGGACGAGGGAGTAGGCCGCGACGCGCGCGGCGGACAGGAAACGCTTGCGGTACGCCGTGACCGCGGCGATCCCCAGACCGGCCGCCGCCACGGCGGAACAGATCGTCTCGGCTATCATCCGGGCCCTCCAGGCGTCGGTGTACGGCGGCGGTCCACGTGGGCGCGCCCGCCGCCCCCTGTGTGCGTCTCTTGTCGCGTCCGTCTCCATCGTGCACCGCCCGAAGGGGGCAGGCCATGGTGCCAGCCCCACCTTCGTCGGATCTCCGGGTCTTTTCCGGGTCGCTCCTCCTGCTCAGGTCCCGGTTGGGCGGGTGGCGGGCCTGCTGGAAGACTGGACGGATGAGCGATCCGAAGCCCGTGGCGGACTCTGCCGCCCCCTCCCCCGTCGTACTGGACGTCTGGTGCGAACTCCAGTGTCCCGACTGCCGCAGCGCGCTCGACGACCTGCGCGCGCTGCGTGAGCGCTACGGCGACCGGCTGGAGATCCGGCTGCGCCACTTCCCGCTGGACAAGCACAAGTACGCGTACGCCGGTGCCCAGGCCGCCGAGGAGGCGGCGGCCCAGGGGAAGGGCTGGCCCTACGTCGAGTGGGTGCTGTCCCGGGTCGGGCAGTTCTCGAAGCGCGGGGAGCCCTTCCTGATCGAGGCGGCGCGGGAGCTGGGCCTCGACGCCGAGGAGTTCGACACGGCCCTGGTGGACGGGCGGCACCTGCTGGTGGTCGACGCCGACCAGGCCGAGGGCCGGGCGATCGGTGTGACCGGCACCCCGACGTACGAGATCGGCGGCGAACGGCTCGACGGCGGCAAGTCCCAGGAGGGGTTGCGTGAACGCGTCGAGGCCCTCGCCGACGGGCTGCTCGCCGAGCGGGGCTGAGACGCCTCCGCGGCCCCTCAGCGGAGGTCCTTGGTGAAGCGCCGGGTCTCCTGGCGGTAGCCGAGGGACTCGTAGAGCCGCAGCGCCGGGGTGTTGGCGCACACCACGTTCAGTTCCACGGCCCGGTGTCCCTCGCTCAGCCCGTCGATCTCGGCGAGCCGCATGAGGGACCTGCCGTGGCCCCGGCCCCGGTGCTCCGGCAGCGTCTCGACGTCCATGACGTAGACGTCCGTCTCACGGTCGGCGAGCCAGAGGGTGCCGACGACGGTGCCCTCGTGCTCCAGCACCCACAGGCGGTGTCCCCGGGTGCGCGGCCCGTCGGTGAAGGCGTGGGCGTGGTCGTGTTCGCAGACGGCACGCGCCCGCTCCGGGGAGAGCCCCCGCTCGGTCCAGGAGCGCGTGTACGTCTCCTTCTCGTGCGCGAGCCAGGGGCCGAACTCGGCCTCGGTCATGCGCCGGGCGGTGGTGCCCGGCGGCAGGGCGGGCCGCGTCGCGGGCAGGCACTTGCGCAGCCGGCGACTGGTCTCGGTGTAGCCGAGCGCCTCCGCCAGCCGCAGCCCGGCCGCCGAGTCCGCGGGCACGGTCACCTCGACGCGGCGGCACCGCCAGTCGCGGAATATCTCCTCGGCGGCGAGCAGCGCCACGGTCCCCCGGCCCCGGGAACGGTCCTGCTCGTCGATGCGCAGGCCGACCACCTCCCCCACCTCGGAGCCGAGACGGGGGTCGGTGCGCAGCGCCAGTTGGCCGACCGGGCGGCTGTTCACGCAGATCCGGTACGCGCGCGAGAGGGCGCCGTCGGCGGAGTGCTGAAGCGGCTCGGTGGGCCGCAGGGTCGTGGTCATCACCGACGTTCTACCCAGGCGGCCCCGCGTGCACCAGGGCTTTTCTCAGACCGGGTCGGGGTCGGCGGCCGAGCGCTCGGCGAAGACCCGCATGGCCTTGGCGGTCACCGGGCCCAGACCGGGGGCCAGTTCGCGCGCGTCGACGCGGTGGACGGCCTGGACGTCGCGCGTCGTCGAGGTAAGGAAGATCTCCTCGGCCCGCTGAAGGACGTCCAGGGGCAGGTCGCTCTCCTGGGCGCCGGTCCAGTCGACGGTCAGGGCCCGGGTGATGCCCGCGAGGCAGCCGGAGGCGAGCGGCGGGGTGTACGTCTGCCCGTCGAGCACGACGAACACGTTGGAGCCGGTGCCCTCGCACAACTGGCCCACGGTGTTGGCGAACAGGGCCTCGGAGGCGCCGTCCTCCCGGGCCCGAGCCAGGGCCAGCACGTTCTCCCCGTACGAGGTGGTCTTGAGGCCGCTCAGCGCCCCGCGCTCGTTGCGCACCCACGGCACGGTCACGACGGCGGTGGTGTCCGGGCGGGGCGCGATGGCGCCGACGGCGACGATCAGCGTGGGCGGCTGGTCGCCCCGGTCCGAACTGAGCGGCGAGACGCCCCCGGTGTAGGTGATGCGCAGCCGGCCGAGCGCGACGGGCTGCTCCGCGAGGACGGCGGCGCAGGCGCGGCGCACCTCGTCGAGGTCGGGCTCGGGCAGCCCGAGGCCCCGGGCCGACCGGGCCAGCCGGTCGAGGTGCCGGGTGAGCGCGAAGGGCGCCCCTTCGACGGCCTTCACGGTCTCGAACACCCCGTCGCCCACGGTGATCCCGTGGTCGAGGGCGGAGACCCGCGCCTCCCCGGCCTCGCGCAGCCGGCCGTTCACCCAGATCGTCGTCGCGCTCATAGGACGCTTCCCTCGCTTTCCTCGTACGTACCCGATGCCACGGCCAGCAGCCGGGCGGCTTTCAGTTCGGTCTCGCGCCACTCGCGCTCGGGGTCCGATCCCCAGGTGATGCCCGCCCCGGTGCCGAACTTCAGGACCGGCCCGGCCGCGTGGCCCCGCTCGATCCAGAACGTGCGGATGGCGACGGCGAGTTCGCCCGTCCCGCGGTCGGCGTCGATCCAGCCGGCGCCCCCGCAGTACGGGCCGCGCGGCGTGGGCTCCAGGTCCGCGAGCAGGCGCAGGGCGCTGGACTTGGGGGCGCCGGTGACGGAGCCGGGCGGGAAGGTGGCGGCGAGCAGTTCGGGCCAGCCCGCGCCCTCGGCGAGTTCGCCGCGCACGGTGGAGACGAGGTGGACCAGCCCGGGATGCCGTTCGACGGCGCACAGGGCCGGCACGCTCACACTGCCGCTCGCGCAGATTCGTCCGAGGTCGTTGCGGACCAGATCGACGATCATCACGTTCTCCGCGTGGTCCTTCTCCAGGAGGTCGGCCTCGGTGCGGCCGGTGCCCTTGATGGGCCCCGAGGTGAGGACGCGGCCCTCCCTGCGCAGGAAGAGTTCGGGCGAGGCGGTGGCGATCTCCACCCCGTGCGCCGGCAGGCGGATCACCCCCGCGTACGGGGCGGGGTTGCCGCGTGCGAGCAGGGCGGCGAGCGCTTCGGGGTCGGCCGCCTCCGGATCGGGCAGCGGTGCGCTCAGGACCCGGCAGAGATTGGCCTGGTACACCTCACCGCGCGCTATCGCCGCGCGTATCCGGCGCACCCCCTCGACGTACGCCGCGCGCCCGAGCGAGGAGGTCCACGTTCCGGCGGCGGGGCCGCGCCAGGCGTGCGGGCGGGGCGCGGGTACCGGGTCGGGGCGGACGTCGCCGAAGCGGGCGCAGGTGAGCCGGCCCTCGAAGTCGGCGGCCACGGCCCAGAAGCCCCTGCTCTCCAGCGCCGCGGGGTCGGAGGTCACGTCCCGCAGGTCGGTCGCGAGCAGGCCGCCGAAGCGGGCCAGAGGAGGGAGGTGGTGCACGTCGGCGAGTGTAGGCGCGGCACGCGGCCTCACGCCCGGCCGGCGGTGTCCGCGCACGCTGCGCAAACGCGTTTTTGTGCTGGCCCGGGAATCCGCTAGAGTTCACCACGTCGCCGGGACGCGAAAACGCCCCGGACACCGACAAGCGGACGTAGCTCAGTTGGTAGAGCGCAACCTTGCCAAGGTTGAGGTCGCCAGTTCGAACCTGGTCGTCCGCTCGGCAGTGAGGGGATCTTCCCGAACCCCTCACGATCGGGGTGGAGTGGCCGAGAGGCGAGGCAACGGCCTGCAAAGCCGTCTACACGGGTTCAAATCCCGTCTCCACCTCCATGGACGATTAGCTCAGCGGGAGAGCGCTTCCCTGACACGGAAGAGGTCACTGGTTCAATCCCAGTATCGTCCACTGAAGCCCCTGACCGGGCCTGGTTCCGGTCCGACGGTTTCCCCGCGCGATTAGCTCAGCGGGAGAGCGCTTCCCTGACACGGAAGAGGTCACTGGTTCAATCCCAGTATCGCGCACGCAGTGTTCACGGCCCCCGGCCGTGACCCCGGACGATTAGCTCAGCGGGAGAGCGCTTCCCTGACACGGAAGAGGTCACTGGTTCAATCCCAGTATCGTCCACCGCGCACAGAGCCCCCGGCCCTCGGCCGGGGGCTCTGTCGTGCCCCCGGCCGCCGGTTCTCAGGAGGAGAACAGCATGCGGCCGAAGCCGCGGTTGCGGTGCCCGTGGTGGCCGCCGCCGTGGTGGCCGTGGGCCGGGGCGCCCCAGGCGGGGGCCGGGGCGGCGGGGTACGCCTGCGGAGGGGGTGCCGGCTGGGACCACTGGGACTCCAGGCGGGTCAGCGACTCCAGCTCGCCGTAGTCGAGGAATATCCCCCGGCAGCCGCTGCACTGCTCGATCTGGACTCCGCTGCGGTTGTACGTGTGCATGGGCGCACCGCACTTGGGACACTGCATCGTGGGCTCAACTCCTCGCCACTCGGGACGGCTTCGCCGGTATCCCTGACCGGCCGCCGTCGCTCACACCCCAAGGGACGCGGACGCGCCCCGTGGAGTTCCCCGCACCCTACTGCGGGTCGGGCGGGCCGTTTCCGGCCGGGAGGGCCGCGATCCGTGAGCAGGCGTCGACGACGGCCACCTCTGCCTCGTCCAGGGCCCGGCCTGCCTCGGCGGCCTTGGCGAGGGCGAGGGCGGCGGTCTGCACGGTGAGGGCGCGGGCCGGGACGTCGAGCGCCGTCCACGGGTCGTCCGTCGCGGGTACGGCGGGGCCGCCGGCCGCGCGGTAGGCACCCAGGAACCGGGCCCAGTCCTCGGGGGCGAGCAGACCGCAGCCGTGCCAGGCGGCCGGACGGGCGAGGTCCCACGCGGGGTCGCCGAGGCCGAGGTCGTCGATGTCGATGAGCAGCCAGTGGCCGTCCGGAGCGGGATGGCGCACGAGTTGACCGAGGTGCAGGTCCCCGTGGCACAGCGCGAGGGGCGCCACGGGCTCCTCGGCGCGGGCCCAGGGCGGCAGGGTCGCCCAGGCCCGCAGGACCGCGGCGGCGCCCCGGGCGGGGGCGGCGGCGCGCATGCGGGCGACGGCGCGGGCCGCTTTGAGCGGACCGCGCGTCGCCGGGAGCGGGCCGGGCAGGACGGCGGGCGGCACGGTGTGCAGGCGGGCGAGCAGGACCGCGGCCTGCTCCCAGGGCGCGTCCTCGGGGGTGTGCGGGTCGACGGGGGTGCCGTGCGGCCAGCAGCTGACGGGCCGTCCCCCGGCGGTGGTCCCGGCCGGTTCGACGGGGGGGAGCAGGATGCCGGCGAGGGCGGGGTGGGCGGCCACGGCCAGCCGGGCGCGCAGCGCCTCGGGGTCGCAGTCGGGGGCGTGGGCCTTGGCGACGGCGCGGCCGTGGCGGACCACGGTGCCGTCGGGGCGGTCCGCGAGCACGGGTTCGGCGACGGCGGGCGAGCGGGGAATCTCGGCGCCGCCGGCCGCGACGGTCCGTTCACACGGACAGGTGCCGCCGATCCGGTGTGCGGCGCCCCTGGCGTGCCGGCGCAGGACGGTGAGCAGGCCCGGGTCGCCCGAGGGCGCGGGACGGGGCATGAGCCCGGCGGGGGGCGAGGCGGGGGCGTGCGGCCGGCTGTGCGCGGCCGGGCCGGCCCGGCGTGCTTCCGCGGTGTCCCCGGACCGGTCCGGGTGCCCTTCGGTACGCCGGCTGGGCAGCCGGTCTCCCGGCCACGGATCGGCGGGCGGGGGTTCGGCCGGCGGAGTGGCGGGGGAACGGGGCTCCGGGGAGCGGGGGGCGGGTGAGGCGTCCGCCCGGGGCTCGTCGGGCAGGGGCTGCGCCGGCCGGGGTTCGGTCATCGCGCCACCGCCGTGACGGGGGGCGCGGGGCGGGGCGGTCTGTCGTCCACCCTGGGGAGGAGACCGGGAGGGGCGTACGGCGTCCGCAGTAGGGCGCGCGGGAGGCTGTGGGGCCCCGCCGGCGCAGGGACGCCCCCGCGCGCGGGCCCGGACCGGGCGGCCGGGGGCGCGGTGGTGGCCCGGGGATCGGGAGCGGGCGTCGGCGAGGTCGGGATCGGGGCGGCCCTACGGGCCCGGAACTGCTGTTTCCTGGTCGCACGCACGTCGGTGAGCCTAACCGCAGGCCGCGGTCCGGGCAGGGTAATGCCCGCGCAGCTCCCCAGCTGCGCGGGCATTGGTGCCGTCCGCCGCACCCCCGTCCCCACGGGGTTTCCTGGCCTCGATGTCCCCGCCCGGACCGCTCTTCCGGGCCCGGGGCGCCGTTCAGCGCCCCAGCATCACGCCTACGGACGACGCTTGTGTGACCACTGCCTCCCAGCCGCCGAAGACGACTACGAGGAGGGCCGCCAGGGGAAGGACCATGGCAGTGGCCACCAGGGGGTGGCGGGTGCCGGCCCGGGGCGTGTGCCCCGGGCGGCCCTCCCGGTTGCCCGGTACCGTCGCGGCCATGGTTCCTCTCCTGTCAGTGGGAGGAGCGACGGGTGCGTGACCTCGGGGGACGAGTGCTCCCGCCGCTCTGCATTTCAATCTAGGGGCGGCGGGGAACGGGCACGTCATGCCGTCGTACCGATTGGGCCGCCTACGTCAGGAGGACCGTCCGCCCGCCTCCTACTCCCCTGGGTGGAGAGCCCCCTGAGACATCCCTGAAGGGGGTGACTTCGATCACGTGGGGCGAGGTCGCCTCGCGGTCCGTGGGCCGGGCCGGGCGGCGGGGTGGCGGGACCCGGGGCGAGGGGGTGGAGGCTGGGGGCGGGCCGGGGCCAATCCCTGCCGCCCGGTGCGGGATTGGCCCGCGCCCGGCCGGTGCGCAGGGTGACGGGACATCACGCGAACGGTCTTTCAAGTAGGGCGCGGGGCAACGACAATCGTTCGGTCCGGGAGGGCGCGGCCTCAGCGCACACCCGGCCGGGGAAACGTAAGCTGTGGCTCGTCAGCAGGACCGGGCAGCGGGGATGGACATGACGATGATGCGGCTCCGGCGCGAGGACCCGCGTGTCGTCGGCTCGTTCAGGCTTCACCGGCGGCTCGGCGCGGGTGGTATGGGTGTCGTCTATCTGGGCTCCGACCGGCGAGGTCAGCGGGTGGCGCTCAAGGTGATCCGGCCCGATCTGGCGGAGGATCAGGAGTTCCGCTCGCGTTTCGCCCGTGAGGTCTCGGCGGCCCGGCGCATTCGCGGAGGGTGTACGGCGCGGCTGGTGGCCGCCGACCTGGAGGCCGAGCGGCCCTGGTTCGCGACCCAGTACGTGCCGGGCCCCTCGCTGCACGACAAGGTCGCCGAGGACGGGCCGCTGGCCGCCTCGGACGTCGCCGCCGTCGGCGCGGCGCTCTCGGAGGGCCTGGTGGCGGTGCACGAGGCGGGGGTCGTCCACCGTGACCTCAAGCCGTCGAACATCCTGCTCTCGCCGAAGGGCCCGCGCATCATCGACTTCGGGATCGCCTGGGCGACGGGGGCGAGCACGCTCACCCACGTCGGTACGGCGGTGGGCTCCCCCGGTTTCCTCGCGCCCGAGCAGGTGCGGGGGGCCGCGGTGACCCCGTCGACGGACGTGTTCGCGCTGGGGGCGACCCTCGCGTACGCGGCGACCGGCGACTCGCCCTTCGGGCACGGCAGTTCCGAGGTCATGCTCTACCGCGTGGTGCACGAGGAGGCGCATCTGCGGGGGGTGCCCGACTCGTTGGCGCCGCTCGTGCGGGCCTGCCTGGCGAAGGACCCGGAGGAGCGGCCGAGCACCTTGCAGTTGTCGCTGCGGCTCAAGGAGATCGCCGCGCGGGAGGCGCAGGGCCTCGGCGAGAGCCGCCCGCCCGCTCCCCGGGGGGAGCCGGACCGGCCGACGGGGCGGCTCGCCGAGCAGTACGCGGAGCAGCAGACGCAGCGCCGGGCGGCCACTCCCCCGCCGCGTTCCAACCAGCGTCCCGAGCCGTCCGCCGGCCGTCCCGAGCGTCCGGGCGGTCCGCGGTCGGTCCGTGGTGAGCGGCCGGGGCCCGCGCGGCAGGAGCGGACGGGGCGGCGCGGCGCCAGCGCGCAGCCGGGTCCCGCCACGCATCCTTCGGGGCGCTCGGCCGGGCCGCGTGGTCCGGTGGCGGGGCAGTCCTCGCGTGCGGGCGCTCCCCGGGGCGGGGCACGGTCGCAGCAAGCCGGTCCGGCCCGGCCGGGCTCGCGCGCGGGAAGCCGTCCGGGCGGCAGACCGACGGGCTCGGGGCGGCGTCCCGCCAATCCGCGCCTGCTGCGTCAGCGTCTCGTGGTCTTCTTCCTGGTGACGCTGATCGTGGCGCTCGGCATCACCGTGGTGCAGGCGCTCACCTGAGTGCCCCGCCGGTCAGGTCCGGGGCCGGCGGGTCGCGTAGAAGACGACGGCCGAGGTGGCGGCGACGTTGAGGGAGTCGACGCCCGCGTCCATGGGGATGCGTACGTGCACGTCGGCCGCCGCGAGCGCCCCGGGGGTCAGCCCCGGCCCCTCGCTGCCGAACAGCAGGGCGAGGGCGGGGTCCTGCCTGGCCACGAGGGCGTCCAGGGTGATGGAGCGCTCCGAGAGGCACAGGGCGGCGAGGGTGAATCCGGCGTCGCGTACGAGCCGGGCGTCCGCGGGCCAGGACTCCAGGCGGGCGTAGGGCACGGAGAAGACGGCGCCCATGGAGACCTTCACGGCCCGCCGGTAGAGGGGGTCGGCGCAGCGCGGGGTGAGCAGGACGGCGTCCACCCCGAGGGCCGCGGCGTTGCGGAAGGCGGCGCCGAGGTTGGCGTGGTCGACCATGTCCTCGAAGACCGCCACCCGGCGGGCCCCGGCCAGTACCTCGGGGACCTCGGGCAGCGGAGTGCGCTGCATGGAGGCGAGCGCGCCGCGGTGCACGTGGTAGCCGGTGACCTGTTCGGCGAGGGCGGGCTCCACGAGGTGGACGGGCGCGTCGGCCGCCTCGACGACGTCCCGCATGACGGGCAGCCACTTCTCGGTGAGCAGCATGGAGCGCATCGGGTAGCCGGCGTCGAGGGCGCGCCGGATGACCTTCTCGCCCTCGGCGATGAACAGCCCCTCCTCCGGTTCGCGGCGGCGGCGCAGTTGTACGTCGGTGAGCCCGGTGTAGTCGCGCAGGCGCGGGTCTTCGGGGTCGTGCAGGGGGAGGGCTTCGGCCACGGGGTGCTGCCGCCTTGTCGTACGGGTGGGGACGGAGGGTGGGTCAGAGGGCGGCGGGGCCGACGGTGACGACCTCGCCGACGACGATCACGGCGGGCGGCCGTACGTCCTCGGCGCGGGCGGTGTCCTCGGCCGTCGCGAGGGTCGCGTCGACGCGGCGCTGGGCGGCGGTGGTGCCTTCCTGGACGAGGGCGACGGGTGTCCGGGGGTCGCGGCCCGCGGCGATCAGCGCCCGCGCTATCGCGCCGAGTTTGTCGACACCCATGAGGATCACGAGGGTGCCGCGCAGCCGCCCGAGGGCGTCCCAGTCCACGAGGGAGCGCGGGTCTCCGGGGGCCACGTGGCCGCTGACGACGGTGAACTCGTGGGCGACACCCCGGTGGGTGACGGGGATACCGGCGGCGGCGGGCACGCTCACGGAGCTGGAGATGCCGGGGACGACGGTGCACGGGATACCGGCCTCGGCGAGGGCCTGGGCCTCCTCCATGCCCCGGCCGAAGACGAAGGGGTCCCCGCCCTTGAGCCGCACGACCCGCTTCCCTGCCTTGGCGTGCTCGACGAGGGCCTGGTTGATGGCCTCCTGCGCCATGTACCGGCCGTAGGGGATCTTGGCGGCGTCGACGACCTCGACGTGCGGAGGCAGTTCGGCGAGCAGGTCACGGGGGCCGAGCCGGTCGGCGATGACGACGTCGGCCTCCGCGAGCAGGCGGCGGCCGCGCACGGTGATGAGGTCGGGGTCGCCGGGGCCGCCGCCGACCAGGGCGACCGAGGGGGTGCGCTCCCGGTGGCGCGGGGCGAGGAGGCTGCCCTCCCGCAGGCCCTCGACGACGGCGTCGCGGATGGCGGCGGTGCGGCGCGGGTCGCGGCTCTGGGCGCCGGTGGTGAGGACGGCGACGGTGACGCCTTCGCTGTGGCCGGTGGCCGGGGTCCAGGCCGTCGCGGCGTCGGCGTCGTCGCTGCGTACGCACCACACGCGGCGCTGCTCGGCCTCGGTGGAGGCGGCCTCGTTGGCGGCGGGATCGTCCGTGGCGATCAGCGCGTACCAGGCCCCTTCGAGGTCGCCGGGCGCGTACGGGCGCCGCTCCCAGCGCAGTTCACCGGCGGTGGCCATGGCCTCGACGGAGGGGGTCGCGGCGGGGGCGACGAGCAGGACGTCGGCGCCCGCGCCGAGCAGCGCGGGCAGCCGCCGCTGGGCGACCTGTCCCCCGCCGAGGACGAGGACCCGCCGTCCGGCGAGCCGCAGACCGACGGGGTAGGCGGGGTGGTCGGCGGGGACGGCCATGGCGGAGCGGCTCCTAGGGCGGGGTGGCGAGGACGATCTGCCGCTGCCGCGGTCAGCGGCTCGGGCGGTGATCCCTGGGCCGGTGCCCGCTCGGGCGCCGGCCAGGGGCGGCGGCGTCCACGATACGGGGAGCGGGCCGGGGCTCGCTGTGCGCCCCGTCACCTGGGAGCTTCCGCGTCATCGGCCCTCGGCGGGGGCCCGGTTCACTCGTCCTCCAGGGCGTAGCTGCCGAATACGGGCTCGCCCTCGCGCTCGTAGGTGCTGATGACGACGCCCCTGGAGGTGGGGCGGGTGGAGGTGAGGCGGAAGGCGGTGGGCCGCGTCCCGTCGCCGAACAGGCGCTTGCCGCGGCCGAGGGCCACCGGGAAGGTCAGGAGGTGGAGCGTGTCGACGAGCCCGGCGGCCAGCAGGGTCCGGAGGAGTGCGCCGCTGCCGTGCACCTGCAGTTCGCGGCCGGGGCGCTCCTTGAGGGCCCGGACCGCGGCCGGGACGTCCTCGCCGAGCCGCTCGGCGCCGTTCCAGTCCGGCACCTCTCCGTGGGCCGCGACGTACTTGGGGAGGCTGTTGAGGCGGCTCGCGACCAGATTGGCGGGGTCGGTGACCCTGGGCCAGTACGCGGCGAAGATCTCGTAGGTGCGGCGGCCGAGGAGGAAGGCGTCGACCCGCTCGAAGACGGAGCCGACGAAGGCGCCGAAGTCCTCGTCGCCGTAGGGCACGGACCAGCCGCCCGCGGTGAACCCGCCGCTGGTGTCCTCGTCGGGCCCGCCCGGCCCCTGGTAGACGCCGTCGAGGGTGAGGAAGGTGGTGGCGGTGAGCTTCATGGCGCGTGTCCTTCGCGGGTACGAGGGGAACTGCTGTCATGAGGGAGACCGGCCGGGCCGCCGGTTCTCGTCGGTGCGGCCCTTCCCCGGCTCATCCTGTCAGCGGGCGGGCTGTGGCGCCTGTCCGGAGGCGGTGCCGCCCGCACCGTGCGGGCCGCGGTGGCTGAGCAGGTCGCCCGGCTGGCAGTCCAGCACCTCGCAGATCCGGGCGAGGGTCGTGAAGCGGATCGCCTTGGCGCGCCCGTTCTTCAGGACGGACAGGTTGACGTTGGTGACGCCGACCTGCTCCGCGAGGTGCGCGAGGGTCATGCCCCGGTCCGCGAGGAGGCGGTCGAGGTGCACTTCGATGGCGTGCGCGCCCTCGGCGTCGGCGGGCATCAGACGGTTCCCTCCAGGTCCTCGCGCATGACGGCCCCGGCGCGCACGATCCGGGCGAAGGTGAGCAGCCCGAGACCGGTCAGGAACAGCAGGTACGGGGCGTCCCACAGGTTCAGCCAGGCACCTACTGTAAACGGCTGGTCCTCGGTGAGGGTGCCCAGCAGCGCGGCTCGCGCGTTGGCGCGGACGAACTCCGCGAGGAGGCTTCCCGCGAGCAGCCACCAGCCGAGCAGACGCAGCCCGGCCGCCGCCCGCTCGGTGTGGACGCCCTCCCGCTCGGCCGTGCGCAGGGTCCGGTGGAGCAGGTAGAGGCCGCCGAGGACCAGGAGGTGGGCGGGCCGGGCCGCGAGGGCGGTGAGGAACTGCTGGTAGCCGCTGGGGGATTCGGCGCAGTACTCCGGGTGCCATCCGACGGCGGCCCCGGGACGCAGTTGCTGCCACGGGACGTCGTCGAAACCCGTGGTCGTCGAGGAGACGGTGACGCAGGCCTGGCCGCCGGTCCAGTTGAGGTGCACCTCGCTGTCGAAGAGGCCGAGGACGGCGAAGAGGACGGGCAGGCCTATGAGCAGGCGCAGCACTCCCCCGACCACCGTCGAGAGCGGTTCGAGCAGCTTCGGTTCCCTGGACATGGTTCCCCCGGTTAATTATCGACCATCGATATTATCGAGAAACGATAAGTGATGGGGTGGGGTGGCGCAAGGGGCCGCCGGAACGACGAAGCCGCCGCCGCACCGGCCCGGAGGCTGGTGCGGCGGCGGCTCGTCTGACGGCGCGCCCGCGAGGGCGGTTACTTCTCGGTGACCCCCGCCGAGTCGAAGGTCGCCACCTCGTGCATCGCGCGGGCCGCACTCTGGACCAGGGGCAGGGCCAGGAGCGCGCCGGTGCCCTCACCGAGGCGCAGGTCGAGGTCCACGAGGGGACGCAGGCCGAGACTGTTCAGGGCGGCGACGTGTCCCGGTTCCGCGCTGCGGTGCCCGGCGATGCAGGCGGCGAGCACCTCGGGGGCGATCGCCCTGGCCACGAGAGCCGCCGCCCCGGCGCTGACGCCGTCCAGGATGACGGGTGTGCGCAGCGAGGCACCGCCGAGCAACAGCCCCGCCATCGCGGCGTGTTCGAGACCGCCGATCGCCGCGAGCACGCCGATGGGGTCGGCCGGGTCGGGGCGGTGCAGGTCGAGGGCGCGCCGGATCACGTCGATCTTGTGGGCGTGCATCTCGTCGTTGATGCCGGTGCCGCGACCGGTGACCTCGGCCGGGTCGGCGTCGGTGAAGACGGAGATGAGGGCCGCCGAGGCGGTCGTGTTGGCGATGCCCATCTCACCGGTGATGAGGGCCTTGTTCCCGGCCGCGACGAGGTCCCTGGCCGTCTCGATACCGACCTCGACGGCGGCCTTGACCTCCTCGCGGGTGAGGGCGGGCCCGGTCGTCATGTCGGCGGTGCCGGCCCGGACCTTGCGGGGCAGCAGTCCGGGGCTCGCGGGCAGGTCGGCGGCGACTCCGACGTCCACGACGCACACCTCGGCGCCGACCTGCGTGGCGAAGGCGTTGCACACGGCTCCGCCGCCCAGGAAGTTGGCGACCATCTGCGCGGTGACCTCCTGCGGCCACGCGGTGACGCCCTGGGCGTGCACCCCGTGGTCCCCGGCGAAGATCGCGACGGCGGCCGGTTCCGGCACCGGCGGCGGGCAGATCCGGGAGAGCCCGCTGAGCTGCGCGGAGATGATCTCCAGCATGCCGAGCGCCCCGGCCGGCTTGGTCATGCGCTTCTGCCGCTCCCACGCCTCGCCGAGCGCCTTCGCGTCGAGCGGCCGGATGTGGGCGACGGTCTCGGAGAGCAGGTCGGCGGGGGCGGCACCGGGCAGGGCCCGGCGGCCGTAGGTCTCCTCGTGGACCACCCAGGACAGCGGGCGGCGCTTGGACCAGCCGGACTGCATCAGCTCGGGCTCTTCGGGGAACGCGTCGACGTAGCCGAGGCACAGGTACGCGACGACCTCCAGGTGCTCGGGGAGGCCGAGGGCGCGGACCATCTCGCGCTCGTCGAAGAAGCTGACCCAGCCCACGCCGAGCCCCTCCGCGCGGGCGGCGAGCCACAGGTTCTCCACGGCGAGGGCCGAGGAGTAGGGCGCCATCTGGGGCTGGGTGTGCCGGCCCAGCGTGTGCCGGCCGCCACGGGTCGGGTCCGCGGTGACCACGATGTTCACCGGGGTGTCGAGTATGGCCTCGATCTTGAGTTCCCGGAACTGCTTGGCCCGCCCCTTGGGCAGCGAGGCGGCGTACGCCTCGCGCTGGCGCTCGGCCAGTTCGTGCATCGAGCGGCGGGTGTCCTCGGAGCGGATGACGACGAAGTCCCAGGGCTGCGAGTGGCCGACGCTGGGCGCGGTGTGCGCGGCCTCCAGCACGCGCAACAGCACGTCGTGCGGTACGGGGTCGGGCCGGAAGCCGTTGCGGATGTCGCGACGTTCCCGCATGACCCGCATGACCGCCTCGCGTTCGGCGTCCCCGTACCCGGGGGCGGGCGGGCCCGCGGGGGCCTCGGGCGCGGCCTCCCGCGGTGCGGGCGTCGCCTCCGGTACGGGGGTGCTCTGCGCCGGGGTCGCGGTGGCCTGTTCCTGCGGGTCCCAAACGGCCTCGGGGACCGGTGCGGGGGCCACCTCGGGGGCCGTGGTGACCGCCTCGGCGGGACCGGCGAGCCGGTCGGCCAGCGGGTCGGCCAGCGGGTCGGCGGACGGCTCGACGGGGGCCCCGGTTTCCGCGTCGGTCCGGGTCTCCGTCTCGGCCCGGGGCCCGGTCTCGGCCGGCGGCTCGACGACGTCGGACCGGACGGGGGTCTCGGCCGGCGGGACGGCCGTCGCGGGCTGCGGACCGGTGGGGACCGGGCCGTCCACCGCGACGAACTCACCGAGCGGGCCCTGGGCCTCCTCGGGGCTGCCGGGCAGGTACGGCAGCGGCGCCGGGGGGGTCACCGCGCGTTCCGGGGCCGCGTCCGACGCGTCCGGGACGACGTCCGGCGCGACCGGTTCGGCGACCGGCGCGTCCGGTTCGGCGACCGGGGCGGCGGGTTCGGCGACCGGGGCGGCAGGTTCGGCGGCGGACTCCGTCTGCGCCGGGGCCAGCTCCTGTGCCACGGCCGGGGCCGGCTCCTCACTCACCGCCTCCTCGGGGGCGGGCCCGGGGACGGTCAGCGGCTCGGACGCGGCGGCGACGGGCTCCTCGACTGCCGGTACGGGCAGTTCCGCCGGTTCGCCCGCGGGCGGCTCCTCCACCGTCACGGCCGGGGCGCCGGGCGGTTCCTCCACGGGAACGGCCGCGGTCGTCTCGGGAGTCGGCGCTTCGGCAACCGGCGTCTCGGAGGGTGCCGCCTCGGAGGCCGGCGCCTCGGGCGCCGTCGGTTCGGCGGGGGGCTCGGACGCCGGCTCGGGCTCCGTGACGGCCTCGGCGGGCTCCGCCGTGCCGTACTCGGCGGCCGGGCCTGCGGGCTCCACCCCGGCCCGGTCCTGCTCGGGCACGGTGCCGGTGGCCCCGGCCGGCGCCGGGTCCGCCGCGGAACCCTGCGCGGGGACGGTGCCGCGGCCCGTCGCGGGCCGGGTGCCCGCCTCGGCGGCAGGTGCCGCGGGGGCGAGGGTGTCGACGTATCCCGTCCCGCCGGTCCGCACCGCCTGAGGGGCGCTCACCGGGTTGGGGGCACCGGCGGGTCCGCGGTCGGCCAGGGACCGCACGGGGCTGTTGCTGGTGTCGGGCAGCGGCGGGCCCATGTGCAGCGGGCGCCGCACGGGCTGCGCGGGGGTGCGCGCGGCGGCCGGGTTGCGCACGGCGCTCAGGTCCACGGCTCCGCTGTCCCTGCCGTCCGTCTCGTGCGGGCCCGGCAGGTGCGCGGCTTCGGGCTCGGGCGCCGGCACGGCCTCGGGCGCGGGCTCGGCGCTTGGGGGCGCCTCCCCGGCGGGCACGTCGAGGGGCTCCGGGGACGGCTGCCCGCCGTCCGGGGTCTCCGGGTCCGCCACCGGTTCGGTCACGGGAGTGTGCGCGGCCTCCGGCCACGGCTGCCGCTCCGTCGCCTGCGGGGCCGGGGCCGGGGCCGCGTAGCCCTCGGCGGCGGGAACGTAGGTGTGGCCGGTGCCCTGCGAGGCGTCCGCGCCCACGTGCGCGTAGTCCACCTGCGGCTCGGGCTGCTCCTGGGCCGCCTCGTAGGCCGCGTTCGCGGGCAGTACGGGCTGCGCCTCGGTCCAGGCGCCCTGGGCGCCCGGCATGAACAGGAGGTCGTCGTCCTCGGCGGGAGCCGCGACGCCGTACCCCGGGTAGGGGTACGTGCCCGGCTGCTGTGCCGCGCCCTCCGGCTGCCCCTCCGCCGGGACCTTGCCGGTGTCCGTCATGCGTACCCCTCGCCCATGTGTCAGCAGTTTCGCGTTCTTCGGTTGTCGCCGGCCCTCGTGAGGGCCCGGCCCTCCCGCACGGCCCCGCGCGCACCTCCCGTCGAGAGCAACGAGCGTGCCCGCCGGGCGGCACGAGGCGGCCGAAACCCCGTCGTCCCGCGACATTCTCCCCGCCCACCCGCGACCGTGTCGGCCACTTCGGGCACGACGCGCTGTGGACTGCGCCACGTCGCGCGCCCACCGGCCCGGTCGTACCGCGAAACACCCGGTGAAGCAGGGGTTTTCGGACCTGATGGCGGATACCACCGTGGTCCGGGACGCAGTACAACGATCGGCCAGCCTACCGCGCACCCCGTGGCCGTGGCTTCACGGGGCGCGATCGAGGAGCGTGCCGGAGAGAAGGAAGACGACCGTGCGTTCGGTTTCGGTCCAGACCCGGGTGTCGAGGGCCACGGACTGCAGGAGCGCGCACTCGACGGCGTAGCCGTGCTCGCTCAGGTCACGGCCGATCAGCTCGGCCTCGTCGCGGGTCCCGGCGTGGGTGACGATCCGCTGCGGCCTGCGGTCGGCGACGGCCGAGACGACCGGGGCGCCGCCCCCTCCGACGCGTACGACGTCGGGCTCGGGGAGGTCCTCCAGTATGTGCGGGGCGCTGCCGTGCACGATCTGGGCCTGGACACCGAAGCGGCGCAGGGCGGCGGCCGTCCTGCCGCAGGCGTCGGCCTCGCGGTCGACGGCGAGCACGGCCGCGCCGAAGCGCGCGGCCTCGGCGGCGAAGGCGCCGGTGCCCGAGCCGATGTCCCACACGAGGTCGCCGGTGCGCGGTCCGAGCCGGGCGAGCTGGGCGGCGCGCAGCTGCGGGGTCTCCCCCTCCAGCCCCTTCCGGCCCGCGGGTTCGCCGCCGTACTCCTCGGCGGGCAGGGCCCAGCCGCGTACGCCCGGTCCGGGTTCGAGACCGGCGAGCCAGCCGCTCTCGCCGGCGGTGGGCGGCGGTGTGCCGCTGCCTCCGATGACGACGACGACGTTGGGATCGCGCCAGGTGTGGTCGGCGGCGCGGTCGGAGGTGAGGACGGTGGTGCGCTCGCGATCGGTGCCCAGCTCCTCGCAGATGACGAAGGTGCGGTGGACACCTTCGAGGAGCAGCCCCAGTTCGGCCGGCCCGGCGCCCGGGGAGGTGAGGACGGCGACCTTGGGGTGGGCCCGGCACACGTTGACGGCGCGGCGCAGGGTACGGGGGTGGGCGACGACGATCCGCGCGTCGTCCCAGGGCATTCCGGCGCGGGCGAAGGCGGCGGCCACCGAGGAGACGGCGGGCACCACTTCGACTTCGAGGCCGTGTTCGGGGGCGCGCAGGGCGCGGACCACGCCGAAGAAGCCGGGGTCACCGTCGGCGAGGACGACGGCGCTGCCGCGGTGGCCCGCGATGCGACGGGCGGCGAGGTGGACGCTGCCGAGGCGGACGCGTTCGGCGTGCGGGGGTACTTCGGGCAGCGCGAGCTGGTGCGCCGTGCCGGCCACGAGGGTGGCGGCGCCGAGGGCGGAGCGCGCCGCTTCGGTCAGCGGCGAACCGTCCCAGCCGATCACCGTGACGCGGTCGGCCATCGTCGTGTGTCTCCTGCTGTCTGCTCGGGGGCGGGCGTACGGCGGCGTAGATGGGGAGAAAAGGGGGCGCTGCGCCGGCCACGCTGACGGCAGGCTGAGGGTACCCGGTGGCGGGGGCCGCCGGGCAGGGGTGCGGGGGGGCGGGCTCAGTGCCAGTCGGCGAAGGCGGTCTCGCGGCCGCTCTCGGCGTCCAGGTCGCGCAGGTCGTCGAGGTCCTCGGGCAGCAGGCTCCACACGATGAGGTCGGTGCGGTGGCTGGACCAGCTGCCGTCCTCGTCGCGGTGGCGGGCTATCCAGGCGCCGCGCAGTACGCCTTCGCTGATGCCGCCGATCTTCTGGGCGACCTGCTGGGCGGCGGTGTTGTCGGCGGCGGTGCGCAGTTCGATGCGTTCGAACCCCTGGTCCTGGAACAGCCATTGGGCGACGGCGAGGGAGGCCTCACTCGCGTAGCCCTCGCCGCGCGCCCAGGGGGCGACGACGTAGGAGAGTTCGGTCGCGCGCAACCGCCAGTCGGTCGAGGAGAGCTGGACGACGCCGACCAGGCGCTGGGTGAGGAACTCGGTGACGGCGAGGACCACGCCCTGGCCGTCGAGCCGGCGGGCCGGGGCGTCCCTGGTGATCCAGTCGCGGGCCAGTTCCTCGGTGAAGGGCTGCGGGGTGGTGGTCCAGGCCGTGACCATCTCGTCGTTCATCATCTCGGCGCAGGCGGCGGTGTCGTCCTCTTCGAGGGAGCGCAGGACCAGCCGGTCGGTGCTGATGGAGATGTCCGGGAAGAGGGAAGTCATGCGCCGCTCCGTCATGGTCGGGCCTGGTTTGGGACCTTTCGGCGGCCGGGGGGCCGGTGTGCCGGATGGTCCAGCATGCAGCATGGCCCGCGGCGGGCGCACCACCGGGGCGGCCGGGCGCGGATGTGTCAGGTACCCGGAAAGCCCCGGCCCGTGGCGGCTTCCACGGACCGGGGCCTTCGGGGTGATCAGAAGGCGGGGAGGTTCGGGGTGATCAGAAGGCGGGGAGGACCGAACCGTCGTAGCGGTCCTCGATGAACTTCCTGACCTCCGGCGAGTGCAGGAGCTTCGCGAGCTTCTTGACCCGCGGGTCGTTCTGCTCGCCGTCCTTCACTACGAGGAGGTTGCCGTAGGGGTTGCCCTTGGCCTTCTCCTGGACGAGGGAGTCCTTGGCGGGGCTGAGCTTGGCCTGCACGGCGTAGTTGCCGTTGATGACGGCGGCGTCCACGTCGTCGAGGGAACGCGGCACCTGCGGGGCCTCCAGCTCCTTGAACTTGAGGTCCTTGGGGTTCTTCGCGATGTCCGAGGGGGTCGCGTCCTCGCCGGCGCCGGACTTGAGCCGGATGACGCCGTTGGCCTCCAGCAGCTTGAGGGCGCGGGCCTCGTTGGTCGCGTCGTTGGGCACGGCGACGGTCGCGCCCTTCTTCAGGTCGCCGACGCTCTTGACCTTGTGGGAGTACAGGCCGAGCGGCTCCAGGTGGACCGTGCCGACGGGCACGAGGTGGGTGCCGTTCTTCTTGTTGTAGTCGTCGAGGTACGGCTTGTGCTGGAAGTAGTTGGCGTCGACGGAGCCGTCCTGGGTGGCGGTGTTGGGGGTCACGTAGTCCGTGAACTCCTTGACCCGCAGGTCGAGTCCGGCCTTCTTCGCGAGGTGGTCCCTGACGTAGTCGAGGATCTCGGCGTGCGGGGTCGGGCTCGCGGCGACGACGAGGGCCTTGTCCTGGTCGGCCTGGGAGCCGGACGCGCTGTCGGAGTCCTTGGACCCGCAGGCGGCGAGGCCGAGGGTGAGGGCCCCCGCGGCGAGGACGGAGGCGGTGATCCTGGCGGTGTTACGCACGAAAAGTGCCTTTCTCGGGTAGTGCTGCCCCGCGGCCGCGGGGAGTGGTGCGAGGTGTGGTTCTGGGGGCCGGCGACGGGGCGCCGGCGGACGGGGGGCGCCGGTGGACGGGGGCGCCGGTGGACGGGGGCGCCGGTGGACGGGGCGTCTCGCCTACGCGGCGGGCACCGTCTCCTCCGCGTCCTTTGCGTCTCCCGCGGGCGGCGCGGTCTCCTTCCCGGCGCCGTCCTCGCGGCCACCGCTCCTCGCGGCGCGCAGCAGGCGCAGGCGCGGGGCGGGTCCGCCGCGGCCGCCGCGTGCGTGGAGGGCGCGGGCGGCGAGGTCGCCGAGGAACTGGATGACGGAGATGACGACGGCGAGGATCGCGACGGTGACCCACATGAGTCCCGTCTCGAAGCGCTGGAAGCCCTCGCGGACGGCGATGTCCCCGAGGCCGCCGGCGCCGACGGTGCCGGCCATCGCGGAGTAGCCGATGAGCGTGACGATCGTGGTCGTGGCGCTGGAGACGAGCGAGGGCAGCGACTCGGGGACGAGCACCTTGCGTACGACGGCCCAGGTGGTGCCGCCCATCGACTGGACGGCCTCGACGAGTCCGCCGTCCACCTCGCGCACCGAGGTCTCCACGAGACGGGCGTAGAAGGGGATGGCGCCGATCGCGAGCGGGACGACGGCGGCCTCGCGGCCGATGGTGGTCCCGGTGATCCAGCGGGTGAAGCCCATGAGGGCGACCATGAGGATGATGAAGGGCATCGAACGGGCGATGTTGACGAGCTGCCCGAGGAGTTTGTTCACCACGGTGTTGTGCAGCAGACCGCCCCGGTCGGTGAGGACCAGCAGCACGCCGAGCGGGAGCCCGACGACCACGGCTATGAGGGTGGACCAGCCCACCATGTAGAGGGTGTCCCAGCTCGCCTGGCTGAGCAGGGGCCGCATCTCGGACCAAGTCACTTCGCCACCTCCCCGGCGAGCGCGGCGGGGCCGGCCCGGAAGCCCTCGGGCCGGGCGGACTCGACCTGGAGGCCCTGTTCGCGCAGGAAGCCGATGGGGACGACGTTGTCCTCGTAGCGTCCGGGCAGTTCGATGCGCATCCGGCCGACCTGGCGTCCGGCGACGGTGTCCATCGCGGCGCCCAGGATCGAGATGTCGATGTTGTAGGTGCGCGACAGCTGCGAGATGACCGGGCGGGTGGCGCTGTCCCCGTGGAAGGTGACGTCGATGACGGTGCGGTGGCTGTCGCCGCTCTCCCCGCTGACCGGGAAGAGGGCGGCGGCGAGCGCGGAGCCGGGGGTGGCGAGCAATTCGTTCACGGTGCCGGACTCGACGATCTTTCCGTTCTCCATGAGGGAGGCCGCGTCGCAGACCTGCTTGACGACCTCCATCTCGTGCGTGATGAGCAGGACGGTGAGGCCGAGCCTGCGGTTGAGGTCGCGCAGCAGGTGCAGGATCGAGCGGGTGGTCTCGGGGTCGAGGGCGCTGGTGGCCTCGTCGGACAGCAGGACCTTGGGGTCGCCGGCCAGGGCGCGGGCGATGCCGACGCGCTGCTTCTGCCCGCCGGAGAGCTGCGCGGGGTAGGCGCCGGCCTTGTCGGCGAGGCCGACGAGTTCGAGGAGTTCGGCGGCCTTGAGGGCGCGGGAGCGGCGGCTGTGCCCGAGGATCTCCAGCGGGAGTTCGACGTTGTCCTGCACGGTGCGCGAGGACAGCAGGTTGAAGTGCTGGAAGACCATGCCGATGCGGCCGCGCGCGGCGCGCAGTTCACGGCCCGCGCGGCTGCCCCGGCCCAGCAGGGCGGTCAGTTCGGTGCCGTCCACGGTGACGCTGCCGGAGGTGGGGCGCTCCAGCAGGTTGACGCAGCGGATCAGGGAGGACTTGCCGGCGCCGCTCTGCCCGACGACTCCGTGGACGTCGCCTTCGTTCACGTGCAGATCGACGCCGTCCAGGGCGGTGATCTCACGCCCTCGGGAGCGGTAGACCTTGGTGAGGCCCGTAGTGGTGATCACAGGGGTTCCGTAGCTGTCGAGTGCGCGGCGGGGGTGGGCCGGCACGGGGTGCGTGGGGGAGGCGGGACCCGTCGGAAAGCGGCGGTCGGCGGCCAGGGGCCACGGACGGCGGGCAGGACGGGTTCCGGGGCACGCCGGGTCCGTACGACGGGAGTTCCTGAGTTCCTCAGGTGCGTACGGTCAGGGCGCGGCCGGGCTCGCTTCGGGGCGCGAGACGCGGGGCGGGGACCCTCAGACGGCGCACATTCGACACATGCGACGAGCACCGGGCATGGATTTCGCCTCGGTCGCAGGGCTGCGGTAGCTCGTCGTGGTCATGACGCCAGTTAACCAGACGGGCCGCCGGCACACGCCCCGCCGTCCGCTGTCCGGACGGTTCCGTTCAGTGGGTGGACGGCGCGCCGGGGTCGGCGTCCTCCAGGAGAACTTCCAGGCCGGCGTCGCTGACCTGCACGGACACCTGGGAGAGGTCGGTGACGACGGCGTCCGCGTGCAGGCGTTCACGCGGATACGTTGTGGTCAAGGCCACGGACCTCATCCCCGCGGCGCGGGCCGAGCGCAGACCGACCGGGGCGTCCTCGAACACGAGGCAGCGCGCCGGGTCGACGCCGAGCCGCGCGGCGGCCAGCAGGAAGGGCTCGGGGTCGGGCTTGCCGCGCGTGATGTCGTCGGCGGCCACGAGGGTGCCGGGGCGCACCCCGACCCCGGCGAGCCGGGCGAGGGCCAGGCGCCGGGTGGCGGAGGTCACCACCGCCCAGCGCGCGGCGGGCAGGGAGTCCAGGAGCCGTACGGTGCCGGGCAGCGCCTCGGTGCCGGCGGCGTCGGCGATCTCCAGCTCCTCGATGCGGGTGTTGGCCTCGGTGACCCGTCCGGGAGGTACGAGGTCGGCGACGATCTCGACGGAGGGCCGGCCGTGCAGCTCGATCCGGGCGAAGTCCTCGGCGCCCACCCCGTACTCGACGGCCCACTGCCTCCAGCAGCGCTCGACGGAGCGCAGCGAGGAGATGAGGGTGCCGTCATTGTCGAAGAGCAGGGCGTCGGCGGAGAGCTTCATGATCCCCGACCCTACCCAGGGGTGGGCGGCGAGGTGGGCGGGAGGGCGGGTGACGCATGCCTCCTCGCGGTGGCCGGGGTCGCGCGCGGGCGCGGTTTTTGCCCGTAATAGGCTCACGCCATGCTTGTTGCCCTGACGATCGCGACCGCTGTCGCCGCGCTCGTGCTCGCCGCGTGGTGCGGCCTGGCCTTCTCCCGGGACCAGTCGACCAAGGACTGGCACTTCATCGGGATGGCCGTCGTCACGCTGCTGGCGCTCGTGCAGCTCGTCGTGGGCGTCGTGCGGCTCGCGCGGGGCGAGAAACCCGAGCAGGGCACGGTCATCTTCGTCGCCTACCTCCTGGGGGCCGCGCTGTGCGTCCCGGCGGCCGGGCTGATGTCGCTGACCGAGCGGACCCGCTGGGGATCGATGACGGTGGTGGCCGGGGGCGTCGTCCTCGCGGTGCTCGAAGTGCGGCTCTACGACATCTGGGGTGGCTGACATGCGGCGGGAAACGGTGCGGGACGCGGAGGCGAAGGTGCCGGGTCGGGACGGGGAGCGCGGGGCGGGCGCGGCCCCGGACGGGAAGCGGGTCAGGCTGATCAGCGGGCCGGGCATCCTGCTGTTGTGGCTCTACGGCGTCATGGTGGTCGGCGCCCTGTCGCGCTCGGTGTACCAGCTCGCCACGGAGTTCGACCGGGCCCCGCTGGCCTACGTCCTGTCGGCGGTCGCGGGCGTCGTCTACTGCTTCATCACCTGGACGCTGGTGCGCGGCGGGGAGACGGCGCGGCGGGCGGCTCAGGTCTGCTGCGGCCTGGAGCTGGTGGGTGTCCTGACGGTCGGCACCTGGACGCTCGCCGATCCCTCGGCCTTCCCCGACGCGACGGTGTGGTCGGACTACGGCATGGGCTACCTGTTCATCCCGGTGATCCTCCCGGTCACCGCGCTGATGTGGCTGCGCACGTCCCGGCGGCAGGCGCTCGGCGCGGCCTGAGGGGCCCGCGGAAAGCGGGACGGACCGGCCCCCGCGAGGCGCGCCGAACCCGGCGGGGCCACCGTCCCGGTACCCCCGGCGTGGGTACCGGGGCGGTGGGCCTTCGCGCCGACGGCCGCCGCTGACACCGGTCCGGGGCGCGGCTCGTACGCACGGCCCCGGACCGCCCGGTCAGGCGGCGGCGTAGGCTCCGGCGCCCGCCTCCTTCGCGAGGGTCACCACGCTGAGGCGCTCGTCGACCTGCTCGGTGCCCACCGGTACGTAGCCGTGCTTGCGGTACAGACGCAGGTTGCTCTCGCTGCGGTGTCCGGTGAACAACTCGAAGCGGCGCGCGAGCCCCTCGCGCAGGAGCTGCGTCTCGATCGCGGTGAGCAGCCGTCCGCCCAGGCCGTGTCGCTGCATGCGCGGGTGGACGACGAGTTTGCCGATACGCGCGGTGCCGTCCGCTTCGAGGACCGCGCGCACCGAGGCGACGACCTCGGTGCCGAGCCGGGCCACCAGGACCCGGCCGGAGCGCAGTTCGGCACGGACGCTGTCGAGGCTCTGGGTGAGCGGCTCGATGCCCCAGTCCCCGTAGAGTCGCGCCTCGCTCTGGTAGCAGAGGTACTGGAGTTTGAGGATGTGCTCGGCGTCGTCCTCGGTCGCCGCAGAGATGGTCACGCTCATGCCCATGTGTGCATGCCTCCCGCTCACTTGCTCGCCCGTGGTGTCTGTCGCAGCTTTCCCCACTCCGGACCGTCCGTGAAACCTGGGGAGCCGGTCCGGTTCCGGGCGCCGGGGGCCACCAGGAGCCTCCGCAGGCAGTCCAGGCAGCGGGAACGCTCCGGGCCGAGGCTGCCCTGTGACATTCCCAACTCCGCCGCGATCTCCCGGTAGGTGAGATCGCGGGGCGACAGCAGGGCGTGTACGAGGCGACGGCAGCGGACCGGCAGGGCGCGCGCGGCACCGCGTACGGCGTGGGCGTGTTCGGCGTCGAGGTGACGCTGTTCCGGGCCCGCGCCGGGATCGGCGGTGTGCTGGTCGGCGTAGGGGCGCTCGCGGCGCAGGGTGCGGCGGGAGCGGCGGGCCTCGGCGCGTACCGTGCGGCGCAGCCATCCGGCCCAGTCCTCGGGGGCGGGGCCCTGACCGGCGAGGCGTTCGAACAGCCGCAGCCACACGGTCTGTTCGAGGTCGGCGGGATCACAGCCGAGGGCGTGGGCCTCGGCGGTCACCTCGGCGTGCAGCAGGGGGCGCAGCCCGTGGAGCAGCGCGTCGTGCGGGGCGGCGGGGACGGCCGGTGTGGGGGTCATGTCGGGCGGGACGCACCGGCCCGCCGTACCGGTTTCGCCGGGACCGCCGCCTCACCCGGACGGCGGGCACGCCGGGGGGAGGCCCTGAGGCGGTCCGCCTCCCCCGGCGCCCCGGCTCAGCGGCCCCGGCGGGCCAGGTAGCTCTCGCGGGCGAGCAGCGCGGTGTCGCCGTTGTCGGAGAAGAGGCCGTCGATGCCGGTCGCGAAGTAGGCGTGGAAGGCGCCGAAGGCGTCGCCGTAGGCGTTGGGGTCGCTGCCCCTGCGGAAGTCGGCGGGCAGGAAGGTGTTCTCGTTGCGCATCGTGTACGGGTGCAGGAGCAGCCCCTTGGCGTGGGCGTCCTTGACGAGGCGGGTGGGCCTGCCGAGCGCGCCGTCCTTGTCGCGCGGGATGATCAGGCTCAGGTCGGGGCCGATGCCCTGGGCGAAGCCGGAGATCCACTTCAGCCCGGCGGGGGTCACGAGGTCGTCGGTGGTGCGCGGGTCGCCGGTGGCCTGGAAGTCGTAGGGCTTGGTGCCGGCGGTGGAGAGCAGCACGATGCCGGGGGTGTCGACGAGCCGGGACAGTCGCTGGATGCTGGTCGGTTCGAAGGACTGGAGGATGAGCGCGGCGTTGGCGGTGTGCCGGCCGTGGCGGCGCAGCAGCGTGGCGAGACGTTCCTCCAGGGGCAGCCCGATGCCGCGGAAGTAGGTGGGGTGCTTGGTCTCGACGTAGAGCCAGATCCTCCGGCCCCGGGCGCGCCCCTCCTTCTCGGCCCAGCGCAACACCTCCTCGAAGGTCGGCACCTGCCACAGCCCGTCGTAGAGGGTGTTGTGCTGACGGGTGCCGGGGATGCGCTCGACGGCGCGCAGGGTTCTGAGTTCGGCGAGGGTGAAGTCCTCGGTGAACCAGCCGGTCAGCTCGGCGCCGTCCACCGTCTTCGCGGTCCTGCGGCTCGCGAACTCGGGGTGCCGGGAGACGTCGGTGGTCGCCGTGATGTCGTTCTCGTGACGGCACACGAGATGGCCGTCCTTGGTGGGCACGAGGTCCTGCTCGATGATGTGCACGCCCATGTCGAGGGCGAGTTGGTAGGAGCCGAGGGTGTGCTCGGGGCGGTAGCCGGAGGTGCCGCGGTGGCCGATGACGGTGACCTCGGGGAGGTCGCGCAGGGCGCCGCCGCCGCTGCCGTGCCCCGCGGGTGCGGCGGCCTGCCCGCCCTGGGCGAAGGCGGCGCCGGGGGCGATCACGGCGGCCGAGGCGCCGGCGACGGCCGCGCCGAGCAGGGCGCGGCGTCCGGTGCCCGCCTTCGTGTCCCCGGGTCCCTGTGTCGTCATGGGTCAACTCCTCGTGCGCTGGTGGGCCTGCGGTGTCCCTGAGGCGCTCGGTGGGTGCCGGGCCGCTCGTGGCGGAGGCCCCGGGCCGGTCGAGCGGTGCCGATGCTAGGGCTGGGGGCGAGTGGGGCGGGAGAACCCGGGCCGAACGCCGGATGAAAACCGGCCTTTGGGACGGGGAACGGGAGGACGCGGCCGGGCCGCGCCGGGTCAACACTCCGTTTCGTGTGCGTGAACCCGGTGTGCGATCGGGTCGCGCCCGCGAGTATCGTCCTCACCTGCGGGCTCCCCGCAGTGTCCGCCGTCGTCGTCGACCGCTCCGGAGGGTCAGTTGTCCCGCTTCGCGTTCCTCAAGGGTGTGCTCGGCCCCGTCATGCGCCTGATGTTCCGTCCGCAGGTCGAGGGCGCGGAGAACATTCCGGCCGAGGGACCGGTGATCGTGGCCGGAAACCATCTGACCTTCATCGACTCGATGATCCTGCCGCTGGTGTGCGACCGGCAGGTGGTGTTCATCGGCAAGAACGAGTACGTCACCGGCAAGGGACTCAAGGGCCGGGCCATGGCCTGGTTCTTCACGGGCGTCGGCATGATCCCGGTGGACCGCGACGGCGCGAACGGCGGGGTCGCGGCGCTCATGACGGGGCGCCGGGTGCTGGAGGAGGGCCGTGTGTTCGGCATCTACCCCGAGGGCACCCGCTCCCCCGACGGGCGGCTGTACCGGGGCCGTACGGGGATCGCCCGGCTGACCCTGATGACGGGCGCCCCGGTCGTCCCGTTCGCGATGATCGGCACCGACAAGCTCCAGCCCGGCGGCAAGGGGCTCCCCCGTCCCGGCAAGGTCACCGTGCGCTTCGGCGAACCCCTGGAGTTCTCCCGCTACGAGGGCATGGACCGCGACCGCTACGTCCTGCGCGCCGTCACCGACTCGGTGATGACCGAGGTCATGCGGCTGTCCGGCCAGGAGTACGTGGACATGTACGCGACGAAGGCGAAGGCGGCCTGAACCCCGCCGCACACGGCCTCACGGGAGGCGTCCAGGGCCTGGCCCGGACGCCTCCCGTCCCGTTTCCCCCGCCTTTCCCTC
Organism: Streptomyces sp. NPDC007088; assembly: GCF_042869355.1. Classification (NCBI taxonomy): domain Bacteria; kingdom Bacillati; phylum Actinomycetota; class Actinomycetes; order Kitasatosporales; family Streptomycetaceae; genus Streptomyces; species Streptomyces sp. NPDC007088. The sequence continues at coordinate 223,793 of NZ_JBIAFO010000005.1, read as the reverse complement.
TTTCGACCCGAATTCCCTCGGATTTCCCTTGATTCCCCTTGACGTCCCGCCGCGCGACGGTGGACCGCCCCCGGTCGCAGCGTCGGCAGTCTCCGCGCGGCCTTGTGGCAGGGTGACTAGGGCTCGGCTCGTAGCTCGTCCGGGTGATCGTCGGACGGGGGCGGCCCGCTCGTGTCGCCGGACGGGGGCGGCTGACCGCACGACTCGGCCCAGACGGTGACCGGACACGCCGCGGCCCGGCCGGGGAGGACAGGCTCAGGGGCGGGGCGGCGCTCCCCGGCCTCCGGCCGGCACCTTCTTCGGGTCCGCTTCCCTCGCTCCGCCCTCCAGCCGCTGGCCCTTGAGCAGGAACCACGCGGCGACGGCGGTCGCGAGCAGGACGACGGCGCCGGCGACGGCCGCGTAGTGCAGCCCCTGGACGAAGGAGTCCTGTGCGGCCGAGACCATGGTGCGCGCCAGTGGCGCCGGCAGGTCTTTGGCCGCCTCGACGGCCCCGCCCAGTGACTGGTGGGCCGCGTCGGCGAGGGGGGCGGGGACGCCGGGCGGGGCGCTGAAGTCGCGGTAGACGCCGGTCACGATGGAGCCGAGCAGGGCGATCCCGAGGGCGGCGCCCAGTTCGTAGGCGGTCTCGGACACGGCCGAGGCCGCCCCCGCCTGTTCCTTCGGTACGGCGGAGAGGATCACGTCGGCGGTGACGGTGAAGGAGAACCCGGCGCCGACGCCGACCACCAGCAGCACCGCGCCGAGCAGCGGGTAGCCCGTGTGCTGGCCGACGAACGCGACGGCGCCCAGGGCGACCCCGATCGCGGCGAGGCCCCCGGAGACGACGGCGCGCACCGAGAAGCGGCGGGCCACGACGCCCGCGACGAGACCGGCCGCCACCGCGCCGACGGCGGAGGGCAGTTCGGCGAGCCCGGCCTCGAACGGCGGCCTGTCCTGCACGAGTTGCAGGAACTGGGAGAGGAAGAAGACCAGCCCGGACAGGCCGAGGATGGTGAGCAGGTCGGCGAGGACGGCCGCGCTGAAGCCCCGGTTGCGGAAGAGCCGCATGTCGAGCAGGGGCGCCCTCAGGGTCTGCTGGCGCCGGACGAACCAGACGAGCAGCGCGATCCCGAGGACGCCGGTGACCGCGGCCTCCGCGTGGAAGCCGTGCGCGGCGGCCTCCTTGACGGCGTAGACCACGCCGATCATCCCGACCAGGGAGAGCGCGACGCTCGGCAGGTCCCACGGCCCCGGCGCGGGGTTCTTCGACTCCGGCAGGAGCTTGAGGCCGACCACGACGAGGATCGCCATGACGGGCAGGTTGATGAGGAAGACCGAGCCCCACCAGAAGTGCTCCAGCAGGAAGCCGCCGACGATCGGGCCGACCGCCATACCGGCCGAGGAGGCCGCGCCCCACACGCCGATCGCGAAACTGCGTTCGCGCGGGTCGTGGAAGATGTTGCGGATCAGGGCCAGCGTCGAGGGCATGAGGGTGGCTCCGGCGACGCCGAGCAGCGCGCGGGCCACGATCAGCACCCCGGGGGTGTGCGCGTAGGCGGTGAGCACCGAGACGCCGCCGAAGGCGACCGCGCCGAGCAGAAGGAGCTTCTTGCGGCCGATGCGGTCACCGAGACTGCCCATGGAGACGAGGAGCCCGGCGATGACGAAGGAGTAGACGTCGCCGATCCACAGCAGCTGGGTGCCCGAGGGGTGCAGGTCCTCGCTGATGAACGGGGTGGCCAGGCCCAGCACGGTGGCGTCCACGGCCACCAGCAGGACCGCGAGGACCAGTACCGCGAGGGCCAGCCAGCGGCCGAGCCTGCGCTCGGCGAGCGGGGTGGTGGTCGTCATGGTGTGTTCCTCCGGGCTCCGCCGAGCATCAGCTCGGTGACCATGTGGGTGTAGTCCTGCGCGGCGACCCGGCCGTCCACGACGCACCAGCCGCACGAGCCGATCAGCGCGTACAGGGCCTCGGTGAGCCAGACCGGGGTGAGATCGATGCGGAACTCCCCGGCGAGCTGACCACGGGTGAACAGCTCGCCGAAGCGCCGGTCGAGCCGGGCCCAGCCCTCGTTGACCTCATCGCCCTGGAAGAGCTGGTTCTCGGTGATGAGGAAGGACAGCAGCGGGGCGGCCGACTGGAGTTCGGCGACCAGGCGGCGTACGGCCTCCTCGGCGGAGCCCTCGGTGATCCGGGCCGCCTCGACGGCCGCCTCGCACTCGCGCAGCCCCAGCTCCTCCAGGGCGCGGACGAGCGCGTCGCGCCCCGCGAAGTGCCGGTGCAGGGTGGCCCGGCTGATGCCGGCGGCTCTGGCCACCTCGTCCATGGTCGCGCCCGAGGACCGCACCAGCAGGGTGGCGGCGGCACGCAGGACCTGTTCCCGGTCGAAAGACATGAAACGAGACTACTCCAAATGAGACGTACGCGTCTCATTCGACATGTCCATGTCTCGCCTGAAGCCGAGCCGACGGCGAGCCCGCCACCGGTGTCCCCCGGCTTCCGGGCGCCGGCGGCGGGCCTGGGTGATGCTGGCAGGGTGCCTTCGTCCTCCACCGGCCGTGTCCGCCGGGAGCCGCCGCTGCTCTTCCTCGACGTCGACGGCCCGCTCAATCCGTACGCGGCGCCCGGCCGGCGCCCGCCGCGCGGCTACACGGCGTACGCGATGCGCCCGGCGGGCTGGGCCTACCCGCGGCCGCTCCGGGTGCTGCTGAACGCGGAGCACGGGGAGCGGCTGCGGGTCCTGTCGCACCGCTACACGCTCGTATGGGCCACGACGTGGAAGGCGGCGGCGAACGAGTGGATCGGTCCGCGGCTGGGCCTGCCGGACCTGCCGTACGTCGACTGGCCGCCGCTCAGCCCCGGACCGGCGGGCACCTTCTGGAAGACGCGCACCGTGGTGGAGTACGCGGGGCACCGGCCCTTCGCGTGGGTGGACGACGAGATCGGTACGGCCGACCGGGAGTGGGCCGGGCTCCACCACCGCGCACCCGCGTCCCTGATGCGGATCGACCCGGCGCGCGGGCTGGTGGACGACGACTTCACGGCCCTGGAGGAGTGGGCGGAGAGCCTGTGACCGGCTACTGCCAGGGCAGTTCCGCGCGGCGCCGCCAGTACGCGCGCGGATCCTCGGCCAGCCGGGACAGGCGTTCCACGCGGTCCTCGTCGAGATCGGCGAGCGGGGCGTGCAGGTGGGAGGCGAGCTGGGCGGTGGTCGCCGCTCCGGAGAGGACCACCGAGACCCAGGGGGCGCGCAGGACGAAGGCGAGGGCGACCGCGTCGGCGCCGAGGCCGAGTTCGCCGGCGACCGCGCGCAGCGCCTCGGGCGCCGCGTCCCCGGCCAGCCGGCCGTTGGCGAGGGCCTCCTTGACGATGACGGTGCGCCCGGCGGAGTGCGCCTCGGCGAGAGCGGGGCCCGCCGCGTGGTCCAGGGCGTTGTAGGTGGCCTGGACGGTGCGGAACAGGGGCTGGCCGGCGACCTCCACGGCGAGCGCGGCGCGGATCGCCTCGGCCTGTTCGGGGCCGCTCACGGACAGGCCGACGGTGACGCCCTCGGAGCCGAGCGCGGCGAGGCGTTCGTGCAGGTCCTTGTCGGTGAGGGCCGGGCTGTCGGGGGTGACGGAGTGGATCTGGTAGAGGTCCAGCCGGTCGCCGAGCAGTTCGCGGCTCTCGGCGCGCTGCCGCTCGAAGGTGGCGGCCGTGTGGTCCTTCGTCTCGTGCGACGGTGCCTGGGTGCGCCATCCGGCGGTGTAGGTGTAGCCCCATTTGCTGCCGACGACGACATCGGTGGCCTCGGGCCGGGCGGCCAGCCAGTCCGCGAGGAACTCCTCGGCGCGCCCGTAGGACCGCGCCACGTCGACGTAGCGCACCCCCTGCGCGTAGGCCGCGTCGAGCAGTTCGTGGGAGCGGGCCCGCAGTTCCTCGACGGTGCGGTCCCCGGGCAGGTCGCGGTCCCGGCCGAGGTTGATGTAGCCGGGGCGGCCGACGGCGGCGAGGCCCAGTCCGATGCGGGCGGTCGGGGTGGTGACGGCGGCCAGGCGGGCGAAGGACATGCGGCTCCCTCGGCGGTACGGGACGGACGGCTCTGCCCCGGTCGGGGCGGGGACCGGCCGGTCGGTCGACCGGCCCCCGCTCCAACCTAACGGCTCGCGCCGCCCCCTGAACGTACCCCCCGGCGGGAGGGCACCACGCCGGCGCGGCTCAGACCACGCGGTCCTTGGCGTGCGCCCACTCGCGCTGGCGCGCCAGGTCGGCCTTGACCTCGGCGAGCTGGACGGCGACGGCGGAGGGCGCGGTGCCGCCGCGTCCGTCACGGGCGGCGAGGGCGCCGGGGACGTTGAGGACGCCGCGCACCTCGGGGGTCAGGTGCGGGGAGATCTTCGCGAACTGCTCGTCGCTGAGCTGGTCGAGTTCGATGCCCTGGGCCTCGCACTCCTTGACGCACTCGCCGGCCACCTCGTGGGCGACGCGGAAGGGCACGCCCTGCTTGACCAGCCATTCGGCGATGTCGGTGGCCAGCGAGAACCCGGCCGGGGCCAGCTCCTCCAGGCGCTCGCGGTGCACGGTGAGCGTCGCCATCATGCCGGTGAAGGCGGGGAGCAGGACCTCCAGCTGGTCGCAGGAGTCGAAGACCGGCTCCTTGTCCTCCTGGAGGTCGCGGTTGTACGCGAGGGGGAGGGCCTTGAGGGTGGCGAGCAGCCCGCTGAGGTTGCCGATGAGCCGGCCGGACTTTCCGCGCGCCAGCTCGGCGATGTCCGGGTTCTTCTTCTGCGGCATGATCGAGGAGCCGGTCGAGAAGGCGTCGTGCAGGGTGACGAAGGAGAACTCCTTCGTGTTCCAGAGAATGACCTCCTCCGCGATGCGCGACAGGTTGACGCCGATCATCGCGGTGATGAAGGCGAACTCGGCGACGAAGTCGCGCGCGGCGGTGCCGTCGATGGAGTTGGCGACCGAACCGTGCTCGAAGCCGAGGTCGGCGGCGACGGCCCGCGGGTCGAGGCCGAGCGAGGAGCCGGCCAGCGCGCCCGAGCCGTACGGGGAGACGGCGGTGCGCTCGTCCCACTGGCGCAGCCGCTCGGCGTCCCGGGACAGCGGCTGGACGTGCGCGAGGACGTGGTGGGCGAACAGCACGGGCTGGGCGTGCTGGAGGTGGGTGCGTCCGGGCATGGCGACGTCCGGGTGCGCCTCGGCGAGGCCGACGAGGGCCTCCTGGAGCTCCGCGATCAGGCCGCCGATGATCCGGGCGTGGTCGCGCAGGTACATCCGGAACAGCGTGGCGACCTGATCGTTGCGGGAGCGTCCGGCGCGCAGTTTGCCGCCGAGGTCGGCGCCGAGGCGCTCCAGCAGACCGCGTTCCAGGGCGGTGTGCACGTCCTCGTCGGCGACGGTCCCGGTGAAGGAGCCGTCCGCGACGTCGGCCTCCAGGCGGTCGAGCCCTTCGAGCATGCGTCCGAGTTCGTCCTCGGTGAGCAGCCCGGCGGAGTGCAGGACGCGGGCGTGCGCGCGGGAGCCGGCGATGTCGTAGGGGGCCAGCCGCCAGTCGAAGTGCACGGAGGCGGACAGCCTGGCCAGCGCCTCGGCGGGGCCGTCCGCGAACCGGCCGCCCCAGAGCCGGACGTCACCGTTGTTGCTGCTCACTGCTTCTCCTCGCCGGGTGGATGTGCGAGCGCCCCTCCACGCCGGGTGAAGGGGCGGTCCTCGGACTGTGCGCCGCCGGTGGCGCGTGGTCCGGGCCGCGCGCTTCTCCCCAGGGGGCACAACCCTGTTCCTGCATGAGTATGCAGTGTCCTGCATGATTCGTCAATCGCGGCCGGGGGCGCCCATCCCCGCGCGCACCACGTCGGCGAGGACCTGGGCATGCGAGTGCGCGAGGTCCTTCGTACCGGTGAGCAGGGTGAGCGGACGGCGGGCGGCGAGGTCCCCGAGGTGCTCCACGGCCTCGGCGCGCCCGGGGTCGGTGAGCTCCGCGCGGTAGCGCCCGGCGAAGGCCTCGTACCGCGCGGGATCGTGCCCGTACCAAGTGCGCAGTTCGGTGGAGGGCGCGGCGGCCCTGACCCACTCGTCGAAGTGCGCGCGGTCCTTGGAGAGTCCGCGCGGCCACAGCCGGTCGACGAGGACCCGCGTCCCGTCCCGCGCCTCGGGCTCCTCGTAGGCCCGCCTGACGCGGATCTCGCGCACGAAGCCCTCGTCCGCCGCCATGAACGACCCCTTCCGTCCGCCCCGCCCGCGATCGCGCGAGGACCGCGGTGCGGGGAGCACCTCCACTCATGGTGCGACGGGCGGCGCGCCCGCGCCTCACCGGCGAGGAGCCGGGCGCCCGAACGCGCACGCGGGGGCCTTCCCGCCGGGGGACGGGAGGGGAAGAATGGCCGGACATGGGAAAAACCTACGAACGCGTCGACGGCAGGCTCCGCACCTTCATCGAGGAGCAACCGGTCTTCTTCACCGCGACCGCGCCCCTGTCGGGCGAGGGCACGGTCAACCTCTCCCCCAAGGGCCTGCGCGGTTCCCTCGCGGTGCTCGACCCGCACACCCTGGCCTATCTGGACTTCGCCGGCAGCAACGCCGAGACCATCGCCCATCTGCGGGAGAACGGCCGCATCACCCTCATGTGGTGCGCCTTCCAGGGGCCGCCGAACATCGTGCGGGTGCACGGCAGGGGCGAGCCGGTCTTCCGCGACGACCTGCGCTTCCCCGCGCTGCTGGACCACTTCCCGGACATCGACCCGCGTCGGCACGGGCTGCGCGCGGTGATCCTCGTCCACGCCGAGCTGATCAGGGACACCTGCGGGTACGCGGTCCCCTTCATGACGTACGACGAGGACCGCGACCTGCACGCCAGGCGCTTCGCCCGTGAGGACGACGACTCGCTGGACGCGTACTTCACCAAGAAGGAGCACGTCGCCGAGAGCATCGACGGACTTCCCGGGCTGCCGCTCCCGCTGCCTCCCGCTACGTTCTGAAGGGTGACGAACGCCCTGCGCACCGGCGCCGCCCCGCTCGCCGCCGCCCTCGCCCTCACCGCCCTGCTCCCGCTGCCCGCGCACGCGAACGCGCCCCGCCCGCTGCCGTCCCGGATGGCGGACACGGGCGGGGCCCGGCAGCTGATCACCGCCGTCGCGGACCGCACCACCTCGACGACGGGCACGCTTCGCTGGTGGCAGCGCGAGGGTTCGGGCCGGTGGCGTGAGCGCGGCAGGGCGCCCGCCCGCTTCGGCTCCGGCGGCCTCGCCGAGGGCCGCGCCCGCGTGCAGGGCACGAACACCACCCCGACGGGCCTGTACGGACTGCCGTACGCCTTCGGCACCGAACAGGCCCCGCCCGGCACCCGGATCGCGTACCGCCCGGTCACCGGCCGCTCGTGGTGGTGCCAGGACAACGGCTCGCGCGCCTACAACCGCTGGAGCGAGCCGCGCGCCGCCGACTGCCGCGCGAGCGAGGCCGAACATCTCGCGGACTACGCCCGGCAGTACGCCCACGCCCTCGTGACGGACTTCAACTACCGCCGTCCGGTGCGCGGCCGCGGCGCGGGCGTCTTCCTGCACGTCAACGGGGCCGGGGCGACGGCCGGTTGCGTGTCGGTACCGAAGGACACGATGCGCCGCCTGCTGCGCTGGGTACGGCCCGGGGCGCGGATCGCGGTGGGGACGGAAGGCGGCCGGACGGGGATCGAGCGGTACTGAGGCAGCTCACGGAGGTGCCATCATGTACTCCCGTAATTCCGGGTCCCCGGGGGGTGGACGGATGGCACAACAGCAGCGCCGGGCCTTGCTGATGGGCGTCGGGGAGACGCCCAGGACGACAAGGTTCGCCCCGCTCGCCGAGGTGGTGCGCCAGGATCTCGCCGCGATGCACGAGGCGCTGCGCAACACGGGTTTCACCGTGTCCGATCCGCTGCTGAACCGCGACCGTGACTCGATGAACCGGGCCGTCGAGGAGGCCACGGCGGAGCTGCCCGAGGGCGGCATCCTGCTGCTGTACTTCACCGGCCACGGCATCCGGATCGAGGGCAGGGACTATCTGGTCCCGGCGAGCGCGCTCGGCCCCGAGGAGGGCGGGCGGTGGACGCGGTCCGCCCGCTCCTCCCTCTTTCCCGTGGACATCCAGCCGTGGCTGGAGGGACCGGGGCGGGCCCGCAAGACGGTCCTGTGGGTGCTCGACGCCTGCCGGGACCCGGACGAGGCGGAGGAGTTCGGCAGCGGGGTGCGGGGCGAGGAGACCGGCGCCGACGTGACCCTCCTGGGCTGCGAGGCGGGGCAGAAGAGCCGGTACGACGACAACGGCAGCTTCTTCACCCGGGGCCTGGCCGAGGCGCTGGGCCGGCTGGACGAGGCGCGGACCCTCGACGAGGTCTTCCTCTCGGCCCGGACCCGGACCGCGAGACTGGCCGGCGGGGGCCACCGGCAGCGGCCCAGGATCGCCTACGACCCCAACCGCGGCGCCGAGCTGAGGAAGCTGGTGGTCTGCGAGGGGCGGCCGCTGCTCACGCCCTGGCGCGAAGCGGTCCGCGACACCGGACTGTGGCAGCGCGTGGAGCCGGACACGGATGTCGACCTCGACCGCCTGAGGGCCGCGCTCGACGATCTCGTGACCAGGGTGGCGACGGCCCGCGACCAGGCCGAGCGCGTCCTCGCGCGACAGGCAGGCGACCAGGACACCGATCCGTGGTCCGATCCGCTGTACCCGGTGCGTCTCCTGGAGGACACGCTGCCCCTGCTGCTCCCGGCCGGGCGGTGCGAGCTGTCCGCCCTGGAGGTGGCGGCGCTGATCGCCGCGCCCTTCCTGTACGAGGCCGCGTACGCGCACCGCCTCAACACGAGCCGGGACGTGGAGCCGCACCGGAGGGAACTGGCCCCGTCCGGGGACCACTCCCCGGACGTGGGGAACCGGCGCGAGGAGTACGACCACGTCCTCGCGGAGCACGCGGGCCTCGCGGACCGCATGTGGCGGCTCGGGGAGGCGGGGCGGCTCGCGGAGGCGACCAGCATCCGGATGTGGCTGCTGCACCGGTACGTCGCGGACTCCTTCGCCACCGAGGACCGGCCCTTCCAGCACGAGCTGGAGACCATGCCGGGTGAGGTCGGCGCGCTGGTGGACGGGCTGCACGGCGCCCCGGAGAAGCTCTCGCCGGAACGCCGGAAGGAGTTCGTGGCGCCTCTCTACCGGATCGCGGGCGGCCTGGTGGCGGGCGGGACCCTCGACACGAGCGTGGGGGACGCGCCGGCCGAGGAAGGCGTCTTCCTGCGCGAGGGGCGCAAGCAGCGGCTGCGGGCGGACCGCCTCGCCCGTCTGCTGCGGGTCGCGGCGACGCTCGCGGTCGACGTCCGTGCCCTTCCCGACGTGCTCTCCGAGCATCTGGGCGTGACCGACGAGGTGACCCCGGCCCAGGTGTGCGACACCGTGCGCGACCTGCGCTGGGAGCCGGACGCCGAGGCCCGGGTACTGAGCGTCAACGCCAGGTGCCCGCACCCGGCGCTGCACGCGGCGCTGGACGAGATCAGGGGGCGGGCCGACCGGCTGGTGTCCACGACCGGGGCCTCGGCGGAGCCGCCCGCGCTCGGCGTCCTGCCGCAGCGCGTCACGGACCTGGGCAACCTGCGCGCCGTGTCCGACGTCGAGCACCGGCCGGTCTACACGCTGCCCCTGGCCCGTTTCCACCTCGCCCACACCGAGGTGCGCGAACTCCTCATGGGCGAGGCGCTGTACGGCGAACCGGAACTCGCCCTGCGCGAGCTCTACCAGAACGCGATGGACGCCTGCCGCTACCAGGCGAAGCGGCTGGAGTTCACGGGCGCCCTCGGCTCCTGGAAGGGGCTCATCGAGTTCGAGGAGGGGGTGGACGAGCGCACCGGCCGGCGGTACGTGGAGTGCCGGGACAACGGCGTCGGCATGAGCGCCGAACAGCTGGAGCACACCTTCGCACGGGCCGGCAGCCGCTTCGAGAACAGCCGGGAGTTCCGCCGGGAGCAGAAGCGGTGGGCCCGGCGGAAACTGGCGAAGCTGTATCCCAACAGCCGCTTCGGCATCGGGGTGTTCAGCTACTTCATGCTGGCCGACTCGATGACCATCGTGACCCGGCGCACCGACACCCAGGGGGTGCCTTCGGGACAGGCGCTGTCCGTGGAGATCCCGAGCAGCGGAAGTCTCCTGCGCATCCGGCCGGTGGAGCCGGGCAGCACGGAGGACAAGCGGATCGAGGGCGGCACCCGTATCCGGCTCTATCTGCGCGAGGACGACAGGATCCGGGCGCTGTCCTGCGTGGACGCGCTGCGGTCCCTGGTCGCGGTGAGCGAGTTCCGTCTCCGGGCCCGGGACGCGAGCGGGGAGGAACTGGACTTCGAGGAGGGGAGCTTGCAGAGCAGCCAGGACCTGGACGCCTCCGGGGCGCTGCCCGTGCCGGGCACCCCGCTGTGGTGGGTGAAGGGCCGGGGCGCGCTGCTGTGCGACGGCATCCGCACCGATGAGACCCCGTTCGGCTACGTCGTCGACCTGCGGTCCGAGCACGCGGGGCGGCTCAGCGTGAGCCGGAAGGAACTCCAGGGCTGGGACAGGGACTGGGTGGCGGAGCTGTGGTCGCAGGGCGCGGCGGCCCTGCGCGACTGGCCGGAGCTGACGCTGGGGTGGTTGTGGGACCTGGAGGCCGAGGAGATCCGGGCCGCCCGGACCCTGTGGGACCAGTGGAAGGACGAGGAACTGCACGTCCGCGCGTGGCGCGGGTCGGTCCGTTCTCTGCACTCCGTCGGATGGTTCGAGCAGGACCGGGAACTGATCCGTGACGAACACCGGAACCGGAGATCCCCCTACTTGCCGTGGCGGGCGGCTGTCCACGGTTTCGAGTCCACGCGCAAGCTGGCCTCTCCGCGCCGGCTGGACCATCTGCCGCTGGCCATACCGGGGTACGCGCAGTTGCTGGACGGCCGGACCCGGGACTGGCGCAGCGTGCAGGCCGGCGCCCGGACGCAGCAAGTCACCTACTCCTGGGCGATCCGCTCCCTGCGCCGGCTGCGGCCCCTGGGCCCCCGCGCCGCGCCCCCTCCGGTACGGCCAGGTCCGTCACTGGACTGGGTACCCACGGTGGAGGACGTCCGCCTGTCGACGACCCTGGCCGGCGGCTGGGGGCGCCTCGGCTTCGACACCCCCATGGGGCCGGACGACCCGCAGGACGTGCGGGGGCTCGTGGTGATGTCCCGTCGGCTGAACCTTCCTCTGGACACGCTGTGGGAAGGGTGTACGCGGATCGCGCAGGTTCTCAGTCCTCCGGCGGTCCCCGCCCACCACCGCGGCCACGTCGTCACCCCGCGCGAGATCCGGGCTCTCTCCGAGACGGGGAGCGCCTTCTTCCAGAGCGCCGACATCAGGGGGCGCTCCGACCACCGCACGCACACACCGTGGTCCTTGCACGCCCACAGCGTGGCCACCGGCATCCCGGTCGCGGAACTCCTCCGGACGCTCGCCGACTACGCGTGGCTCGGATGGCGGGCGCCCGGCGCCGAGGCCATGGAGCGCTGGGACGCCCTTCCGGCGGACGGGCGCGCGGTCCTCGGCGAGGGGATCTTCGCCCAGAGTGGGCGCGACACGGAGGGGGGCTGGCGCGTCGGCTGGAACGTGGTGGTGAGTCTCGCGGCCGACCGGCAGCTGACCCTGAAGAGCGCCGAGGACACCGTGGCGGCGTGGGCACGCGGCGCCGGGCTCTCCTTCCGCCCGCTCTGTTCGTCCGCGCCGGGCTCCCCCCGGCCGGACGCCGTGCCCACCTCGTTGGCCGGCCGGCTCATGGACGCGCTGCCCCCGTGGGAGCCGGGCTCCCGCTGGTCGGTGCACGACGACTTCCGCGCCCAGAAGAGCAGCCTGTCACCGGGCGAACTCTCCGAGGCGGTGCGGTCTCTGCTCGCCTGCGGCATCGACGTGGGTCCTCACTCGGCGTACCGCGAAGCCTGGGAACGCGGCGACGTACCCGCCACTGTGCGCATCCACGAAGTCCCCGGCATCGGCAGGGGGCCGAGGCTGCCCACGGCCTACCGGCTGATCCAGGCCAGTGCCCGGTCCGGGCACCCCTTGTCCCAGGTCTGGGCCGACGGGCTGGCCGTGGTGGAGCGGTACGGGCTCCCCGAGTTGCCCTCCCTGCCCGCCGCCTTGCGGGACCGGCGCGCCGAACTGACCGACGCCGCGGCGCTCTTTTCGGAACGCGGGTCCCGCTCCCTCTCGGCCGAGTCGCTCGCTCGCGCCGCCCACGGCAACCACCGGTCCGTCAGGCGGCAGTGGGAGCACTTCCTCCCGTACCGCGAACTGGGTGCCGACATCCCGGAGATCTCGGACGAGGAGCTCGAACAGCTCCCCGGGACCGTTCCGGACCCCTGGGATCTGGTGGCACTGTCCGCCGAGGCACGGGCCGGCGAGCAGCGCGCCAACAGCACCGCCCTGCGCCCTCTCGATCTGGTCAGCATCGCCGCCCGCATCGGCGAGACGACGCGGGAGACCTGGGAGCGTATCCGGCCCTACCGTCCGCTGCTGCCGGCCGAGCCCCTCGTCGGCGAGGTGCTCGACGTCCTTCCCCTGTGGCAGGACCTCGCCGTCCTCTCCCAGCACCTCGACGGGCTGGAGCCGGCCCTGGAGCGGGTCACCGCCGAGCACCTCGCGTTCGCGGCGGAGGGAGTGGAGGAGACCGAGGACTGGGTCCGCGAGCGGCTGCGCCTGTACACCGGCATGTTCTCTCTGCGATGGGACGACGACCTTGACTGACCCACACCCTCTCCCGCACGAAACGTCCCTGCCCTACGCGGAGGAGGACTGCGGCACCGTGTCCGCGGTGTTCACCCGGAGCGAGGAGGACGGGGTGGCCGTGGTGTCCGGCCGTTGTCCGCGCTGCCAGGGCCGGACGCGCAGCGAACGGCCTCTGCGTACGCCGGGAACGGGAGCCAAGGGGCTCAGGAGCCTGTTCCTCGGCGGCCGGGGACCGGACGAGGAGGTGAGCGAGGCCACTCTGCTCGCCCAGACCTACTTGTGCGCCTGCGGCTACCCGCACTTCGGGTTGCCGGCCGGGGGGCTGGGCGACGAGACGGGATGCGGGGCCGAGTGGCGGATCGGCGTCCTGCGGACGCAAGGGCAGTCCGCGCCGTGAGCCCGCGCTACGGGGGACGTCCGTGGGAACGGCTCTACCGGGAACTGGAGTTCACCACGCTTCCCGAGCTGCGCCGGCAGGCCGAGGGCTGGCGCAACGGCCTCGGCGGGCTGACGGCTCTGGTCGGGCTGCTGGCCGTGCTCAAGGGGCGGGACGATCTCGCGAAACTGCCGGAGGCATTGCAGTGGGCGACGCTCGGGATGACCGGGGGTGCCTTCCTGCTGCTTGTCCTCGGCTCCGTCCTCGCCATCCAGGCCGCGCACGGCACCCCGGACACCTCCGGGGTCGCGGGCGGCACGGACCTGCACCGGTGGACCGAGAAGGAGACGAGGACGGCGCGCGGGCGGCTGCGCGGCGCCGCGCGGTGCTGTCTGGCCGGAGTCCTGCTCGTCTTCGCGGCGGTCGTCGTCGGCTGGGTGGGGAGCGAATCGCCCGACACGCATCTGGTCAGGGTCTCCACCGACACCGGGGAGCGCTGCGGCGAGTTCCTCGGCGCCGGTGCGCGGGGGCTGCGCCTGGAGACGGGCGAGGGCGACGAGAAGAAGGAAGTGGTGCTGGCGCTTTCGCACGTGCGCGAAGTGGTGCCGGTCCAGCAGTGCTGAGCCCGACGGCCGGGGCGGATGGGCCGAGGACGACCGGGTGAAGGCGCCGGGCGGGCTCGGCACCGCGCGTGGACGGGCCCTCCCCCGGCCCCCACGTGCGTGAGTGCGGCCCCTGCGTGCGTGAGTGGGCTCCAGAACCGCTTCGCGGGGCGGGCGGGGGCCCGGCCCGACACCACCTCCCCCGGACCCGCCCCGAACGATGTAGTGACCACATAACGAGACGCGCTTGCGCGGATATGAGACGGCGGCGTTCATTTGTGGCCATGCAGTCCGAATCCGCGTCCCCCTCCCCGCAGCCCACGACCGACTCCTCAGGAGCGCACGACAAGGCGGCCAGGCGTGCCGTCACCGTGTTCCCGCTTCTGGTCCTTCTCGCGGGCGCGGCCGGGCTCGTGGCGCCGGGGGCCTTCGACGGGTGGTCGGCGAACGTGCCGTACCTGCTGGGTGTGGTCATGTTCTGCATGGGGCTGACGATGACGCCGCTGGACTTCCGGGGGGTCGTACGGCGTCCGTGGGCGGTGGCGATCGGGCTGGTCGCGCACTATGTGATCATGCCGGGGCTCGGCTGGGTCATCGCCCATGTCCTGGGGCTGTCACCGCAGTTGGCGGCCGGGGTGATTCTGGTGGGCTGCGCGCCGAGCGGGACCGCCTCCAATGTGGTGACCTTCCTCGCCCGGGGCGACGTGGCCCTGTCGGTCTCGGTGGCCACCGTCTCGACGGTGCTCGCTCCCCTCGTGACGCCTCCGCTGACGCTGCTGCTGGCGGGCGAGTACCTGTCGGTCGACGCCGGGTCGATGATGGGCGACATCCTCAAGACGGTGCTGCTTCCGGTGCTGGGCGGGCTGCTCGTACGGCTCGTGGCGGGCCGGCTCGTCGAGCGGGTGCTGGGCGTCATGCCGTGGCTGTCCTCGGTGGCGATCGCCGCGATCGTCGCGGCCGTGGTCTCCGCGAGCGCCGAGTCGATCAAGTCCGCCGCCGTGACCGTCCTGGTCGCCGTCGTCCTGCACAACGGCCTCGGACTCGCGCTGGGGTACGGCGCCGGCAAGGCCACCGGCCTGGGCGCGCCCGCCAGTCGCGCGATGGCCTTCGAGGTCGGCATGCAGAACTCGGGTCTCGCCGCCTCCCTCGCGACCGCCCACTTCAGTCCGCTCGCCGCGCTGCCGGCCGCCGTGTTCTCCGTCTGGCACAACATCTCCGGTGCCCTGGTGGCGGCGTTCATGGCCCGCCGGTCGCGGCGGCGCGAGGAGGGCGGGGCAGGCGTGGCGCAGGGCGGGGCGGGTGGCGTGGCGGTCGCGGGGGATTCCGTCTGAGGGGCCCGGACCCCGGCCGTGGCGGTAGCCGCTACACCAGGGCGACGACGAAGAGCGCGAAGGCGAGCACGATGACGGCGACGCGGAGGTAGTGGTAGCGGTCCCAGCGGCCCAGCTGCTCACGCCAGTCCTCCGGCGGACCCTCGGCCGACCACTTCGCGGAACGCGAGTTGGTCGGCACGAGCAGCAGGACCGACAGCACGATGCTCGACACGAGCAGCGCGGCGCCCGCGACGACGTACCCGGCTCCGTCCTCGCCCCAGGACACCCCGGCCCACACCGCGCCGAGCACGAGCGAGGAGAAGTACCAGACCGGCATGGCCCGGCCGAGGACCCGCGCCCCGTCACTGCGGGCGTTCAGTCCGCCGTTGTCCGGGAGCCGGTCGAGGATCGGGTTGACGAACACCGCCACCGCGAACTCCACCCCCACCATGACACCGGTCACCACGATCGTGACGACGGCCAGTATGTCCTGCATGTCCCCTCCCAGGGATTTCCCCTAGCGGCGCTAGGTAGTGATGCGATGCTAGACATACCAGCGCTCCATTGTCTAGCGGTGCTAGGATCTCCGCATGTCCGTACACGAACGCAAGGAACGCGAGCGGGCCGACCGCCACCGGCTGATCGTCCGCACGGCCCGCGAGCTCGCCGAGTCCCAGGGGTGGGCCGCGGTGACCACCCGCCGGCTCGCCGAGCGGATCGAGTACAGCCAGCCGGTGCTGTACAGCCATTTCCGGGGCAAGAGGGAGATCGTCGGCGCGGTCGCCGTGGAGGGCTCGGCCGAACTGGCGGCCACCTTGCGCGCAGCGGTGGCGGGAGCCCCCACCGCTCACGCGGCGGTCGGCGCCCTGGCCCGCGCCTATGTCGACTTCGCCGAACGCAACCCCGCCCTGTACGACGCGATCTTCCTCCTCGACAACGGCCTCCGTTACGCCGACGCCGACACCCCGGCCGCCTTGCGCGAGGCGTTCGCGGCCCTGGGGGAACCCTTCACGGGCCACGGCGGGGCCGACACGGCGGGGCTGGCCATCGAGACCTTCTGGGCCTCGCTGCACGGCCTGGTCACCCTCACGCGGGCCGGCCGGCTGCCCGCCGCGCAGGGCGCCGAGCGCCTGGCCCTGCTGGCCGACCGCTTCGCCCCACGCCCCGAGGAGCCCGGCCCGGCCGTCACGGGAAACACCGCCTGAAACGGCCCCCACGCCGTCGCGCACAGGGGAGTTGACGTTGTCCGGGCGCACTCGCCGCGGACGCGTGAGCGTCGGCCCTACTGTGTCGCGGTGAGCCCAGACCTCCTCCTCGGTCGCACGGTCCGTCTCGTGCCGCTGTCCACCGAGCACGCCGAAGCCCTCTTCCCCTCCGCCTCGGACCCGGAGGTGTGGCGCTGGATACCGCGGCCGCGCCCCGAGTCCGTGGCCCAGACACGCGCCTTGCTGAGCCGGTTGATCGCGGACCCGGCGCGGCGCTCCTTCGCGGTGCTGCGCCTGTCCGACGACACGGTGATCGGCACGACCAGCCTGTACGACCTCGACCTCGACGAGGGCCGCACGGAGGCCGGCACGACTTGGTTCGACCGGTCGTGCTGGGGCGGCCCCTACAACACCGAGTCCAAGCTGCTGCTGTTCGGCCACGCCTTCGAGGAACTGGGTCTCGTCCGGCTCGCGCTGCGCACCGACCACCTCAACGTGCGCTCGCAACACGCCCTGAGCGCCCTCGGCCTCGTGCGCGAGGGGACCTTGCGCAGCCATATGAGGCGCGGGGACGGCACGCGCCGCGACTCCGTCTACTACAGCGTCCTCGCGGAGGAGTGGCCCGCTCTGCGGGAGCGGCTGCGGGCCAGAGTCGAAGCGAAGGCCGGTTCCCCCGAAGTGAATTGAGCGTCGCACGGGCTCGTGACGGGCCTCCCGCCGCCTCGCGCGCGGTGGCCGGGTCCCGGGCGTGCCCCGGGGGCCGCACCACTTGATCGTTGACCCGCCGGTGGCCTCGCTGGGATAGTGCGGTGGTGTATCCGCAGCCGCACCTGACCCGGCGCCGGCACGTCGACCTGTGCCGGCAGTCCGCCGGGCTGTGTCGCGGGCGCGCGCCCCGCTGACAGCCGGGTCCCGACGCCGGGTCGCCTGTCGCGGCAAAGGAACCTCTCCCTCTCCGAGCCGCACGAGCTCTGAGCCTCACGAGCGCGCCGGCCGTCCGCCGACGCGTGAACCGTCCGGAGTCCCCCATGCCCTCGCCGTACTCCCCCGCAGACCCCGAAGCGTCCGAGGAGCCGCGCTCCTGCTGCGCTCCCGGGCGGTCCCACCCGGGTGAAGGGCACGAAGGGGCGGCCGGGGGGCCGGTGTTCGTGCCACTGGGTGGTTCGGCCGGAGCGGTCGCGCGGTCCGGGCCGCACACCATGGCGGAGCTGGAGGGCGGGACCTTCCTGATGGGCGACGCGTTCGGGGAGGGGTACTGGTCGGACCGCGAGGGGATGGCGCGGCCTGTGACGGTGGCGCCGTTCGCGATCGACACGACGGCTGTCACCAACGCGCGCTTCGCCGCCTTCGTGGCGGCGACCGGCTACCGCACGGACGCCGAACGGATCGGTAACTCCTTCGTGTTCCACCTGCTCGTCCACCCGCGGGCCGAGGCCCACGTCGTGGGGTCGGTACCGGCCGCCCCGTGGTGGCTCGGGGTGGAGGGCGCCTGCTGGCGCCACCCCGAGGGGCCCGGTTCCGGCGTCGAGGGGCGGGAGACGCACCCCGTGGTGCACGTCTCGCACCGGGACGCCCTCGCGTACTGCGCGTGGGCGGGGCTGCGGCTGCCGACCGAGGCGGAGTGGGAGTACGCGGCGCGCGGCGGCCTGGTGGGGGCGCGGTATCCGTGGGGGGACGAGCTGACGCCGGACGGTCAGGAGCGCTGCAACATCTGGCAGGGCGAGTTCCCGCACCGCTCGACGCGGCCGGGGGGCCGTACCGGCACCGTCCCCGTCACCGCCTACCCGCCCAACGGGTACGGGCTGTTCAACATGTCGGGCAACGTGTGGGAGTGGTGCGCGGACCTGTTCGCGCCGGGCCGGCCGTTGATCCGGGGCGGTTCGTACCTGTGCCACGCCTCGTACTGCAACCGCTACCGGGTCGCGGCCCGGTCCCACAACACGGCGGACTCCTCCACCGGCCACGGCGGTTTCCGCTGTGCGCGGGACCTGCCGGGCCGGTGAGGGAGTCCGGCGCCGCAGGTGCGCCGCCGGGCCGCCCGTGCCGGTACGAGGTCGGGCCCGGACCCGACGGTGTGGTCACCGTCCGGGGCGTAGGCGCGCCCGGCGGTCGTACGTCTCATGGGCTCTCCCGGTTCGCGGGTTCCTTTTCGAAACTGCTGAGGGTCAGATCGAGATCGAGGTCCCCGATGTCGTACATCGAGGCCATCCAGTGGTGGAAGTTGTCGCCGCGTTCGCGCAGCAGCGTGTACAGGCGGGTGGTGAGCCTGCGCCGGGTCTCGGCGAACTCGGGGTGCTCGTAGCGGTTGTGGAGTTCGTCGGAGTCGGCGACGAGGTCGTACAGCTCGTTGACCGACTCGGGGTTGACGACGAGTTTGTGGCGTTCGTCGCGGATCATGCGCTGCGGGTACGGGAAGTGGTGCCCGTGGTACTCGGCGAGGATCTCGCCGGGCCAGTCGGGCCGTTCGCCGCGTACCAGGCCGAGCAGGCTGCGGCTGTCGACGGCCGGGGAGGGGTCGCAGCCCGCGAGTTCCAGCAGCGTCGCCGTGCAGTCGGTGAGGTTGACGAGTTCCTCGCGCACCTGCGGCGGGGCGCCGGGGACGCGGATGATGCCGGGGATGCGGTAGATGTCCTCGTACATCGCGGGGCCCTTGTCGTGCAGCCGGTGGGCGCCGGTGAACTCGCCGTGGTCGGCGGTGAAGAAGACGGAGGTGGTGTCCTGAAGGCCGAGTTCGTCGAGGCGGGTGAGGATGCGGCCGATCTGCTCGTCGATGAGGGTGACGTAGCCCCAGTACACGGCGATGAGCTTGCGCGAGACCTCGGCGGGCATCGTGTCGTAGGCCCAGTGCGCGCTGTAGTTGTGCTGCACGGGCGGTTTGCCGGCGAAGGTCTCGGCGGTCGAGGCGGGCAGTTCGACGAGCGCCGGGTCGTACCGGTCGTAGTACTCCTCGGGCAGCAGGTAGGGCAGGTGCGGGCCGAAGAAGTGGGTGGCGAGGAAGAAGGGGCGCCCGTCGGCCGCGTACCGCTCCAGGTGCTCGATGGCGCGGGTGGCGAGGTAGTACTCGAAGGTGGCCTCGACGGGCTGGTGCAGCCGGGCCGCCATCAGGTTGCCCGGGTTGCCGTTGGGCAGGGTGCCGCGCACCGGTTCGGAGATGCGGTACGGGGGCAGCCCGTTGTCCGCCAGGTAGGCGAGGTAGTCGGGGTGGTCGACGGGGTTGTGCCAGCCGGGCAGGTCGGGCCCCTCGAAGCCGTAGGAGGCCGCGTTGCGGTGGGTGCCGCCGTGCCATTTGCCGATCAGGCCGAGCTGGTAGTCGCGGGCGGCGAGGGCCGAGGAGAAGGTGAAGGCGTCGTCGCGCAGGTCCTCCAGGTAGCCCACGTTGCGCTCGTAGTTGGCGAGCAGGCGGTGGCGGAAGGGGGCCTGGCCGGTGAGGAGGCTCGCGCGGGCCGGGGTGCAGATCGCGGTGGGGGTGTAGAAGCGCTCGAAGCGGGTGCCGGTGGCGGCCAGCCGGTCGAGGTGCGGGGTCGCGACGTGCGGGTTGCCGTAGGCGCCCAGGGTGTCGACGCGGTGCTGGTCGGTCATGAGGAACAGGAGGTTCACCGGGTGCCTTCGGCCTTCGTGTCGGGGGCTCGACCGCTCTGCGGGGCCGTGCCGGGGGGAGGCGGGGTCACCGGGCGTGGGCCCTGGTGTAGAGGTCGCCGTCGTAGAACTCCTTCGGGTCCTTCGCGGCGGGGAGCTGGCCGGTGGAGACGAAGAAGTCCTCCAGGCCCTTGAACCAGCCCGCGACGGTGCCGTCCCCGGTCTTGGCGACGAGGTCCTTCGTGGAGAGCGTCCTGACGTGCGAGGCGTCCTTCTCGACCTGGGAGACGTCGGCCTTGAGCAGCTTCGCCGCCGAGGCGACGGACTCCTTCGGGTGCGCGAACCGCCAGTCGTTGGCCTCCTGGAGGACCTTGACGACCTTCTCGCGCAGCGCGGGCTTGACGGAGGTGCCGGCGACGAAGGCGGTGGGGAAGGCGCGGTCGGTGAACTGCTCGGTGCTGGCGATCTCCTTCGTGTCCGGCTTCTTCGCCTTGATGGTGTCGATGGCCGGGTACCAGAAGCCGGCCGCGTCGATCTTCCCCGCGACGAAGGCCGAGACGACGGTCGTCGCGTCGAGCGGTACCTTCTGGATGTCCTTCTCGCTCAGTCCGGCCTTCTGGAGCGCGAGGTTGAGCACCATCTCGCCGGAGGTGCCCTCGGGGACGCCGACCTTCTTGCCCTTGAGGTCCTTGACGGAGTCGATTCCGGGCCGGGCGATGACCCGGTCGGCGTAGGTGAGGGTGTCGACGGCGAGGATGTCGGCCTTGCCGGTGGCCGGGAGCCACACGGCACCGGGGCCGATGTAGCCGAAGTCGAGGTCGCCGGCGCCGAGCGCCTGGATCTGGATCGGCCCGTTGGTGAAGGTCTTGTAGTCGGCGGACAGACCCTGCTTCTTCCACAGCCCGCGCTCGTCGGCGATCGCGAGGAGGCTCGCGCCGTTGTAGTCGCCGATGTAGCCGAAGCGGACCTTCTGTGTGCCCTTGCCGTCCCCGCCTTCACCGCCGGAGCCACCGGAGTCGCCGGAGCACGCGCTCAGGCCGAGGGTCAGCGCGAGCACGGGGGCGAGGACGAGGGCCTTCAGGGCAGGCCGGGATGAACGCATGGCGGTCCTTCGTGACGGGGAGGGGTGGTTGCGGAGGTGGTGCGGGAGCCGGAACAGGGGGTGGTGGTGCGGGAGCCGGAACAGGGGGTGGTGGGGGCCTCGCGGATCAGGCGGAGGTGGTGGCCGCCGGCTGGTGGTAGACGGCGTGCCACACCTCGTTGCGGATGCGGGCGAACTCGGGCGAGAGCCGGATCTCCTCGGTACGCGGGTAGGGCAGGCCGACGTCGACGATCCGGTCGACGCGGCCGGGCCGCGCGGCCATCACGACGACCCGCCGGGCGAGGTAGACGGCCTCGTCGACGTCGTGGGTGATGAACAGGACGGTGCGGCGCTGTTCGCTCCAGGTGGCGAGCAGCCGGTCCTGGAGCTGGACCCGGGTGAGCGCGTCCAGCGCGCCGAACGGCTCGTCCATGAGCAGGACCTGGGGGTCGACGGCGTAGGCGCGGGCGATGGCGCAGCGCTGCTTCATCCCGCCGGAGAGGGTCTTGGGCAGGGCGTCCGCGAAGTCGCCGAGGCCCACGAGGTCGATGGCCCGCGTCGCGCGTTCCCGCCGTTCGCGGGCGGGTACGGAGGCGAGCCTGAGCCCGAACTCGACGTTGCCGCGCACGGTGAGCCACGGGAAGAGGGCGTACTGCTGGAAGATGACGCCCCGTTCGGGGCCCGGCCCGGTCACGGGCCGCCCGTCCACCAGGACCTCTCCGGAGGTGGGCCGGGTCAGTCCGGCCGCGAGGTTGAGCAGGGTGGACTTGCCGCAGCCGGAGGGGCCGACGACGGTGACGAACTCCTCGTCGGCGATGTCGAGCGACACCTTCTCCAGCGCGGTGAGGACGCCGTCCTTGACCGGGAAGGTCCGGCCGGCCTCGCGGAAGGAGATCTTGGCGGTCATCGGCGCTCCTGCCAGCGGGTGACGCGTCGTTCGGCGATCAGCAGCAGCCGGTCCATGAGCAGACCGAGCACGCCGATGCTGATGAGCCCGACGAAGATGGTGGGAAGGTCGTAGTAGAGCTGCGCGTGCTGCATCCGGTAGCCCAGTCCGGCGGGGGCGGCGAGGAGTTCGGCGGCGACGAGGGTCGACCAGGACGCGCCGAGCCCGATGCGCATGCCGACCATGAGGAAGGGCGCCGAGGCGGGCACCACGACGCGCAGGAAGATCTGCCGGTCCCGGGCGCCCAGGACGCGCGCCGCGTCGAGGAGCGTGCGCTCCACCGAGATCACGCCCTGGAAGGCGGCGACGACGCTCGACAGGAAGGCGGCCAGGAAGATCACGAAGACCTTCGGGACCTCGCCGAGACCGAACACCACGATGACCAGCGGCAGCAGCGCGAGCGGCGGGATGGTGCGGAAGAACTGCACGTACGGTTCGAGCAGCCCGCGCGCCACCGGGTACCAGCCCATCAGGAAGCCCACCGGCACGGCGGCGAGGGTGCCGAGGGCGAAGCCGAGCACGACGCGGCGCAGGCTCGCGAACACGTCCTCGGCGAGGGTCCCGTCCGCCGCGAGTTCCCCGCCCTTGCGGGCGACCGACACGGGTCCGGGCAGCCCCTGGACGTCGAGGGCGGCGAGCAGCGCCCACACGCCGAGCCCCGCCGCGAGGGCGAGGAGGTTGAGGACGGGGCCGGGTACCCGGGGGCCGCGTCGCTCCGCCCCGGGGTCTTGGTCCGGCGCGCCGCCGGGGGCCGGGCGGCCGGGGCCCGCGGGCGCGGCGGCCGGCGGGGAGGAGGCGTCGTGCGGCGCCTTGGAGAGGCTCATACGTCCACCGGTGGTCTCAGAAGGGGGCTGCCGGCGCGGGTCGCGGGCTCGCGGTCCGGCGGGCCGGGTACGGGGGCGGGTGGCGCGGCGGGCGCGGCCGGTGTCCCGGGCGGGACGGGGGGTGAGGGCGCGGAGTGCAGGGCGAGCGCGATCCCGCCGAGGGCCCCGCCGCGCTCCCCGAGTGCGGCGCCGACCACCCGTACCCGGCTGCGGGCGGCGGGCAGCAGGTGCCGGTCCAGGGCCGCCCGCAGCGGTCCGGTCAACGCCTCATCGGCTGCGAGGAGTTCGCCGCCGAGGACGACGGTGCCCGGTCCGACGGCGTTGCACACGGCGGCGAGGACCTGCCCGGTGAGCCGCCCGGCGCGTTCGAGTACGGCCAGGGCCCGGGGGTCGGCGCGGTGTACGGCCGCGATCAGCTCACCGAGCCCGTCGGCGCTCCCGCCCCGTTCGCGGTACGCGTCCAGGACGGCGCCGACGGAGGCGACCGTCTCCAGGCAGCCGGCGCCGCCGCAGCCGCAGGGCCGGCCGTCCTCCTCGACGGTGATGTGCCCGAACTCGCCCGAGAGGCCGCCGAGGCCGCGGTGCAGCGCCCCGCCCAGCAGCAGGCCGCCGCCGACCCCGTGCGACAGGCGCAGGTACAGCGTGTCGGCGCTGCCCACGGCCGCGCCCCAGGTGGCCTCGGCGAGCGCGGCCAGCCGCGTGTTGTTGTCGGCCAGGACGGGGGCGCCGAAGCGTTCGCCGAGCAGGCGTACGGGTTCCTCGTGCTCGGGGAACCGGGGCTCGGCGGCGGGCACGTCCGGGTCGGGGTCGGCGACGGGGACGGGGCCGACCAGGCCCACGCCGATGGCGCCGACCACCCCCAGCGCGGACAGGCGCAGCGATCCGGCGTCGATCGAGCCGACGAGCCGCTCGGCCAGCGCCACCCGGCGCGGCCAGGGCAGTTGGGGGGCGTGCTCGGCTCCCGCCGTCCCGATGATCTCGTGGGCGACGTTGGCGACCGCCACGTGGACCGCGCGCCGCGCGAAGTCGATGCCCACGGCCTGTCCCGTGGCCGGGTTGAGCCGCAGCCGCTCCACGGGGCGGCCCCGTCTGCGCGGGGCCGGGTTGGCGGGCTCCCCCACCACGGCGCCGCTGGAGACGAGGGTGGCCACGATGTCGTGGAGCGTGGTGCGGGACAGCCCGGCCCGGTGGCCGAGTTCGGCCCGGCTCTGCGGACCGTGCCGGCGCAGCAGTCCGAGGACCAGTTCCTCGTGCCCGCGCCGCAGCCGGGTCAGGGGGCCGTCTTGGGGGTGCATGAAAGCCAGCATGATGACTGGCGGATTTTTTGGTCAACGTCCCGGAAAAATGTTCTTGTTGCCGCAACATTGCGCCACACGGCCGCCACGAGGGGCCTCGCGGGCACTCGTCAGCGCTGCTCCCCCACCATGGCGGGCCCCCACGGCGCGGGCCCCGAGGCCTCGGCCCACGCGGCCAGCGCCG
The DNA here is from genome assembly GCF_042869355.1 of Streptomyces sp. NPDC007088. Classification (NCBI taxonomy): domain Bacteria; kingdom Bacillati; phylum Actinomycetota; class Actinomycetes; order Kitasatosporales; family Streptomycetaceae; genus Streptomyces; species Streptomyces sp. NPDC007088. The sequence goes on along the minus strand of NZ_JBIAFO010000005.1, from coordinate 199,694 downwards.
TACCGTCCACGCAGCGTATGCCGCAGGACTCGGCGTACTCCTGGGCCGGGGCGGTGAACTCACTGGTCGTCACGACGGCGGCGAGCTGCGCGCCGTGCACGCTCCAGCAGGTGCCGCCGAAGCGCTGGAGGTCCTGGGAGCCGACCTTGTTGCCCTCGCCGTAGTACTTGCACTGGACGACGACGCGACGTCCGTCCGGGGCGGTGGCGAGGACGTCGGCGCCGAGGTCCCCGGCGCCGCCCACGACCTCGACGTCCCGGCAGCCGTCCCGTTCGCACAGCGCCGCGACGGCCGCCTCGAAGGCGTCGGGGTCGAGGGCGGTGAAGTCGGGTGCGGGCGGCGGGAGTACGGCGGTCAAACCGTCCTGGGACGAGTCGCCGGCGGTCAGCGGGACGGGCGCGGTGTCCCGCGCCCCCGGGGTCTCCCGCTCGGGTGCGGCCGGTGCCGGTACGGCCAGGGCGCGTTCGGCCTCGGCCTGTTCGGCGTCGGCCAGAGCCATCCCGGCGCGCGCCGCCCCGCGCAGTTCCCTGGCCCTGGGCATCGCGCGCAGCAGGACGTAGAGGACGGGCAGGGCGAGTACGGCGAGGAGTACGGCCGGTACCGGGTGGGCTCCGGCCCAGTGCGCGAAGCGGACGAAGAGCAGTGCCAGCGCGCAGGCCAGGGCACCGATCAGGCCGAGTGCCACAAGCAGGCCGCGCAGCGGTCCCGCCGGCCGGACGTCACCCGTCGTCTCCCGCATTGCCACTGGACCTCCCCGAGAACGCCGCGAACCCCGTCCCAGGACGTGTGCCCCGAAGGGCGCGCATCATGATCAACGGGGTCCGTGGGGACGGGGCGCGGGGTGGTGCGGGCGCGCGACGAAGCGGGCCCCCGCTCGCCCGGGGATTTCAGTGCACCTTCTGCGCGAGCCTCAGCAGGTGGTCGGCGAGCGCCTGCCCGCCGGCCGCCTCGCGGCTGATGAGCAGCAGCGTGTCGTCCCCGGCGATGGTGCCGAGGATGTCGTGCAGCTCCGCCTGGTCGATGGCGGAGGCCAGGAACTGGGCGGCACCGGGAGGGGTGCGCAGGACGACGAGGTTGGCGCTGGCCTCCGCGGAGATCAGCAGCTCCGAGGAGAGCCTGCGCATCCGCTCCTCCTTGGCCGACTCGCCGAGCGGGGCGCGCGGGGTGCGGAAACCGCCCTCGCTGGGCACCGCGTAGATGAGGTCGCCCTCGGCGTTGCGGATCTTCACCGCGTTCAGCTCGTCGAGGTCCCGGGAGAGGGTCGCCTGGGTGACCGTCAGGCCGTCGTCGGCGAGCAGCTTCGCCAGCATGCTCTGGGAGCGCACCGGCTGCCGGTTGAGGATGTCCACGATCCTGCGGTGGCGGGCGGTGCGGGTCTGCGGCACGGCGGGCCCGGCCACCTGCTCGTTGTCCTGCGCCTGACTCATCGTCGTCGCCTCATTCTCCGGCTCATCGCTGCGCGTTCGTCCCTTCTGCCGCCGCCGCCTGCCCGGCCCCGGTGCCGGCCCTCCCGTGCGCCTCGTACGCCTCGTCGAGGACGGCGGGCAGCGCGGCCAGGAGGGCGTCCGCCTCCGCCTCGCCGAAGATCAGCGGGGGCATGAGCCGTACGACGCCGGGGGCGGGTGCGTTGACCAGCAGTCCGGCGTCCTGGGCCGCCTGCTGCACCTGGGGGGCGAGCGGCTGTGTGAGCACGATACCCAGCAGCAGGCCCGCGCCGCGGACGTGGCCGACCAAGGGGTGTCCGAGCGCTTCGATTCCCTCGCGCAGCCGCTCGCCGACGCTCTTGGCCTGATCGAGGAGTCCTTCGGCCTCGATCGTGTCGAGTACGGCGAGTCCGGCGGCGCAGGCGACGGGGTTGCCCGCGAAGGTCGACCCGTGCCGGCCGGGGCTCAGCAGGTCGGCGGTGGGGCCGAAGGCGAGGACGGCGCCGATGGGCAGTCCCCCGCCGAGCGCCTTGGCGAGGGTGACGACGTCGGGGTCGACGCCCTCCTCGGCCTGGTGGGCGAACCAGTGGCCGGTACGGCCGATGCCGGTCTGTACCTCGTCGAGGACGAGCAGGGTGCCGGTGGCGCGGGTGATCTCGCGGGCGGCCCTCAGGTAGCCGGCGGGCGGGACGACGACGCCGTTCTCGCCCTGGACCGGCTCGACGATGACGAACGCGGTGTCGGTGGTGACGGCGGCCCGCAGCGCCTCGGCGTCTCCGTACGGCACGTGGGTGACGTCCCCGGGCAGCGGTCCGAAGCCGTCCTGCTTGCCGGGCTGCCCGGTGAGGGACAGGGCGCCCATGGTGCGGCCGTGGAAGGCGCCGGTGGTGGCGACCATGTGGGTGCGGCCGGTGAGCCGGCCGATCTTGAAGGCGGCCTCGTTGGCCTCGGCGCCGGAGTTGCAGAACATGACCCGCGCGGGACGGCCGGCGTACTGGACGAGCCGTTCGGCGAGGGCCACGGTGGGCTCGGCGACGAAGAAGTTGGAGACGTGGCCCAGCGAACCGATCTGCCGGGTGACGGCCTCGACGACGGCCGGGTGCGCGTGCCCGAGGGCGTTGACCGCGATCCCGCCGACGAGGTCGAGGTAGGCGGTGCCCTCGGCGTCCCACACGGTGCTGCCCTCGCCCCGTACGAGGGGCAGACGCGGGGTGCCGTAGTTGTTCATCAGGGCGCCCTGCCAGCGCTGGACGAGTTCCTGGTTGCCGGTCACTGTCCTGGCTCTCCCTCGTGGTGGTCGTGCGCGGGCGGCGGGGCGTCGTCGGGGACGACCATGGTGCCGATGCCCTCGTCGGTGAAGATCTCCAGCAGGATCGAGTGCGGGACCCGGCCGTCGATGACGCGGGCGGTGTGCACGCCGTTGCGCACGGCGTGCAGGCAGCCCTGCATCTTGGGGACCATGCCGCTGGCCAGCTCGGGCAGCAGCTCCTCCAGCTCGGAGGCGGTGAGCCGGCTGATGACGTCGTCGCTGTTCGGCCAGTCCTCGTAGAGGCCCTCGACGTCGGTGAGGACCATGAGCGTCTCGGCGTCGAGCGCGGCGGCCAGGGCCGCGGCGGCCGTGTCGGCGTTGACGTTGTAGACGTGGTCGTCGTCGGCGCTGCGCGCGATGGAGGACACGACGGGGATGCGGCCGTCGTCCAGGAGGGTCTCGATGGCACCGGTGTCGATGCCGGTGATCTGGCCGACTCGCCCGATGTCGACGAGTTCGCCCTCGATGCGCGGCTGGTGCTTGGTCGCGGTGATGGTGTGGGCGTCCTCGCCGGTGATGCCGACGGCGAGCGGCCCGTGCTGGTTGAGCAGTCCGACCAGTTCGCGCTGGACCTGTCCGGCGAGCACCATGCGGACGACGTCCATGGCCTCGGGGGTGGTGACACGCAGCCCCGCCCTGAATTCGCTGACCAGCCCCTGCTTGTCGAGCTGGGCGCTGATCTGGGGGCCGCCGCCGTGGACGACGACGGGGCGCAGCCCGGCGTGGCGCAGGAAGACGACGTCCTGGGCGAAGGCGGCCTTGAGCGCCTGGTCGACCATGGCGTTGCCGCCGAACTTGATGACGACGGTCTTGCCCTGGTGCCGGGTGATCCAGGGCAGGGCCTCGATGAGGATCTGCGCCTTGGGCAGCGCGGTGTGGCGGCGGGCCGTCGTCTTGGCGGCCGGGGTGCCGGGCGTGGCCGGGGCGGTGGTGTCGTCGCTCATGAGGAGTACGCGCTGTTCTCGTGGACGTAGTCGGCGGTGAGGTCGTTGGAGCGGATGACGGCGGACGCGGAGCCCGCGGCGAGGTCGGCGGTCACGGTCACCTCGCGGTAGCGCATGTCGACCTTGGTGCGGTCCTCGCCCACGGAGCCGTTCTTGCAGACCCAGACGCCGTTGATGGCGACGTTCAGGTCGTCGGGCTCGAAGCGCGCCGAGGTGGTGCCGATCGCGGAGAGCACCCGGCCCCAGTTGGGGTCCTCGCCGTGGATCGCGCACTTGAGGAGGTTGTTGCGGGCGATGGTGCGGCCCACGTCCACGGCCTCCTCCTCGGTCGCCGCGTTGATCACCTCGATGCGGATGTCCTTGCTGGCGCCCTCGGCGTCCCGGATCAGCTGCTCGGCGAGGTCGTCGCACACGCCGCGTACGGCTTCGGCGAACTCCTCGTACGCGGGGGTGGCGCCGCTCGCGCCGGAGGCGAGCAGGAGCACGGTGTCGTTGGTGGACATGCAGCCGTCGGAGTCGACCCGGTCGAAGGTGGTGCGGGTCGCGGCGCGCAGCGCCCGGTCGAGGTCCTCGTGGCCGAGGTCGGCGTCGGTGGTGAGGACGACGAGCATCGTGGCGAGCCCGGGGGCGAGCATGCCCGCGCCCTTGGCCATGCCGCCCACGCTCCAGCCGTCCCCCTGCACGAGGGCCGTCTTGTGCACGGTGTCGGTGGTCTTGATGGCGAGCGCGGCCTTCTCTCCGCCGTGCTCGCTCAGGGCCGCGGCGGCGGTCTCCACTCCGGGCAGCAGCTTGTCCATGGGCAGCAGCTCGCCGATGAGCCCGGTGGAGGCGACCGCCACGTCCCCGGAGCTGAGACCGAGTACCTCGGCGGCCTTCTCGGCGGTGGCGTGCGTGTCCTGGAAGCCCTGGGGCCCGGTGCAGGCGTTGGCGCCACCGGAGTTGAGGACGACGGCGGAGACCTGTCCGTCCTTGAGGACCTGCTCGGACCACAGGACGGGGGCGGCCTTGACGCGGTTGGAGGTGAAGACGCCGGCCGCCGCCAGCCGGGGCCCCTGGTTGACCACGAGGGCCAGGTCCGGGTTGCCGTTGCTCTTGATCCCGGCGGCGATGCCCGCCGCCGTGAATCCCTTGGGTGCGGTGACGCTCACGCTGTCTCCTTGGCTCTGGCCCGCGCCCGGTGGGACAGCAGGGCGGCGCGCAGCCGGTTCGTCAGTAGGGTGCGGAAGGGGGTGTCCGGGCCGGGGCCCGCGCGGTGGGACGCGGTGGTCACGGCGCGAGTCCGGTCGTGGGCAGTCCGGTGGTCTCCGGCAGTCCGAGCGCGAGGTTCATGCTCTGCACGGCGCCGCCCGCGGTGCCCTTGGTGAGGTTGTCGATGGCGCTCACCACGATCACCCGGCGCGCGCTCTCGTCGTACGCGACCTGGAGCAGCGCGTTGTTCGAGCCGTACACGGCGCCGGTCGCGGGCCACTGGCCCTCGGGCAGCAGGTGGACGAAGGGCTCGTCGGCGTACGCCTTCTCGTAGGCGGCCCGCAGAGTTCCGGCGTCGACGCCGGGGCGCGCCGTGGCGCTGGAGGTCGCGAGGATGCCGCGCGGCATGGGGGCGAGGGTCGGGGTGAAGGACACCGAGACGCGCTCGCCGGCCACCGCGCTGAGGTTCTGGATCATCTCGGGGGTGTGCCGGTGCCCGCCGCCCACGCCGTACGGCGACATGGAGCCCATGACCTCGCTGCCGAGCAGGTGCGGTTTGGGCGCCTTGCCCGCGCCCGAGGTGCCGGAGGCGGCGACGATCACCGCCTCCGGCTCGACGAGCCCGGCCGCGTACGCGGGGACGAGGGCCAGGGAGACGGCCGTGGGGTAGCAGCCCGGCACCGCGATCCGCCGGGTCCCGGCGAGAGCGGCCCGGCCGCCGGGCAGTTCGGGCAGGCCGTAGGGCCAGGTCCCGGCGTGCGCGGAGCCGTAGAACCTCTCCCAGTCCGCGGGGTCGGCGAGCCGGAAGTCGGCCCCCATGTCGATCACGAGGACCTCCTCGCCGAGCTGCTCGGCGACGGCCGCGGACTGCCCGTGCGGCAGCCCGAGGAAGACGACGTCGTGCCCGGCCAGGGCCTCGGCGCTCGTCTCGGCCAGCACCCGGTCGGCGAGCGGCGCCAGATGCGGTTGCAGGGCGCCGAGCCGCTGCCCCGCGTTCGAGTTCCCGGTCAGCGCGCCGATCTCCACCCCCGGGTGCCCGAGCAGGATGCGCAGCACCTCCCCGCCCGCGTATCCGCTCGCCCCTGCGACTGCCGCACGTACCACCATGGAATCCTCCTGCTCGATGGCATGACTATACGTGTCCATGCAGACCTATGCAAAGAATATGCGGGAGGAGCGAGGAACGCCCGGGTGGCACCGGTCTCCCGCCGGATGTGCCGTACCCCCGCGCACGTCACGTCTCCTTGGCTAGGGTGCGGCCATGGCCACCGCCCGCGCCGAGGAACCCGTCCTGCTCGACCCCAAGGGCCCGGGGATCACAGCGCTCGCTTGCACCGTGGGCGCGGTCCTGTTCCTCGGCGCGGGAGGGGCCTTCGTCTACGTCACCGTCCGCACCGTCGCCGACTTGGACGAGACGGGGGGTGGGTGGGTGTGGGCGGGTGCCGGCCTCGCCCTGGCCGCCGCGTTCGTCGCCGCCGTCGGGTTGTCCACCTTCCTCTCCGCCCGCGCGGAGAGGAAGGCCACGCTCCGGCTCGCCGCCCTCGGCGTCGACGCGAGTGCCCTGGTTCTGGCGGTCGCCTCCGCCCCGCCGGCCGACGACGAGCACCGCCGGGTCCGGCTCCTGATGCGGATCAGCGGCCCCGGTCTCGAACCCTTCGAGTGCGCCGAGGTGGTCCCGGGGTACCGGTTCGGCGGCGCCACGCGGGGGACGGTGCTGCCGGCCCGGGTCGATCCGGTCACCCGCGCGTTCACCCTCGAACGGCCGCCCGCGCCCCCGGCCCCCGGAGCCGGGGGCGCGTAGCGGGGACGTGCGTCGTCTCCCGTGTCCGTACGCACGTCTTCTCCCGCGCGGTGCTCACGCGGGACGCACGCACGCGGACGGTCGCACGGGCCGGTCGCACGGGCCGGCCACGGCGCTCAGCCCCCTCTGGGGAGTGCGCCTCATCCCTTCGTGCCGTCCTCCTCCTCGGAGCGCCTCGTGAGGGCGAGCAGGCTGCCGGCGACACCGATCACGAGAAGGGCGAGCCCGATGCTGATGCCTCCCTCGTCGTCCCAGTAGACGTCCTCCAGACTCAGCAGCAGCGCCGCCTCGTCGATGACGAGCGCCGCGCCGACGCCGTACGCGAGGCCGAGCCAGAGGCGTACGCGCGCGGACCGTTCCACCAGGCCGATCCCCCCGACGAGGAGAAGGAGCAGGATGCCCCACACGTAGTGGTGGATGTGGACCCCGCCGGCGCTGACGTCGCCGATCCCGCCGACGTCGATGTGGATCAGCCAGGTGAGCAGCCGCATGGCGCCGAAGGTGACGGTGAAGGCGAACCAGGCCAGCACGAGGCCGCGGCGGCCCGGTGTGACCTCGCGCAGGCGGCGGGGGCGGGTGGCGCGGGAACTTCCGGAGGTGCTGGTCGCGGGGCACATCGGCCCATCATTGGTCATCGGTTTCGTCTGCCCCGCGCGTGACACCTGTCACGGAGGACAAACCAGGCGAGTGACCGCCGGGGGCCGCGAGGTGGCCCCGACGGGCGCCCCCCTGTCCCCCTTCCCACGGCGGGGCCGTGGCCGGTCCGGCCTCGCGTCGCACCCGGGGCGCGGCGGGGAGATCCTGTACGAATAGCGCATGGCCTCTGCGGACCATGTCACCCGCCCTCGTGCCTCCCTGTACACCGCCGGGGGCCTCGTGGCGCTCGTCGTGTGCATCGTACTGGCCGATCTGCTGGTCCCCCGGTCCGTCCACCTCGGTCCGCTCCTGGTGATCGCCCCCGCCCTGACCGCGGCGGTGGCGACGCCGGGCGTGACGGTCGCGGCGGGGGTGCTGGCGGTCGGCTGCCAGCTGGCCCTCGGAGCGCTGCGCGAGGAGATCGGGACCGCCAACAGCGCGGTCCAGGTGGGCGCGCTGGCCGTGCTCTCGGTCGTGCTGGCCTTCTACAGCCGCGGCAGGCGTCGTCGTGAGACCAAGCTGGGGCGCGTGCAGTCGATGGCGGAGGCGGCCGGCCGGGCGCTGCTGAGGGAGCCACCGCAGAGCCTGGGCCCGCTGCGTCTGGCGACGGAGTACCGGGCGGCGGGCGAGGAGGCCCAGGTCGGCGGGGACTTCTACGGGGTCGTCCGGGTGCGGGAGGGGACCCGTCTCCTCATCGGCGATGTCCGGGGCAAGGGTCTGCGAGCCCTGGACGACACGGCCCTGGTCCTGGGCGCCTTCCGGGCCGCGGCCCACCTCGGCCTGAGCCTGCCGGACCTGGCGGCCCACCTGGACGCCGCGCTGGCCTGGAGCAACCGGGAACGGGAGACCGAGGAGGAGTTCGCCACCGCGCTCCTCGTGGACGTCCCGGACTCCGGCGACTCCCTCACCGCTCTTTGCTGCGGACACCCGGCGCCCTTCGTGCTGGGCGACGGCGGGGCGCGGGCCCTGGAATCGACGCGGCCGGCCCCGCCGCTGGGGCTGGGAAGTCTCACGCCCGGTGCCTGGACGGCGGAACGCCACGCTTTCGGCGCGGGCGAGACGCTGCTGCTGTACACCGACGGGGTCATCGAGGCCCGCGACCGGACCGGCGCCTTCTATCCGCTGTCCGAGCGACTCCCCCGCCTCGCACTGACCCACGCCACGGCCGACGAGGTGGTGCGCGACGTGGTCGCGGACCTGCTCCGGCACACCGGGGGCCAGTTGCACGACGACGCGGCACTGCTCACCGCACAGCGGGGCGGCGCCCGGTGACGAACCGTAAGGACCGGGCCCGCGACGGCGACCGCGGCCCACGCGGGAGGCGGTGGTGACGGCCCCCCGGCCGGTTCAGGTGAGGTTGAGTCCCCCGTCGAGCACGATCACCTCGCCGGTGAGGTAGGTACTGGCGATCACCGAGGCCACCAGATCGGCCACCTCGGCCGGGCGCGCCGGGCGGTGCATCGGCGCGCGGTCCCGCCACAGCTCCTGCGCGTGCGTCCAGTCCTTCGTCATCGGGGTGTCCACGAGTCCCGGCGCCACCGCGTTGACGCGCACCCCGGGCCCGAGCGCCGCGGCGAGCAGCCGCGTCACGTGGTTCAGCGCGGCCTTGCTCGCCGCGTACGGCACCGACGCGCCCTTGGGCCGCACCCCGGCGTGGCTGGTGATGTTCACGATGCTGCCGCCCTCCGGGGACCGGCGCAGGGCCGGCAGGGCCGCTGTGCACAGCACCCAGGGGGCGATCAGGTTGACCTCCAGGAGCGCGCGCCATTCCGCGGGCGTCGCCGCCGCCAGGTCCTCGTGCGGGATGGGCCGGCTGACGCCCGCGTTGTTCACCAGCACGTCGAGCCGTCCGAAGCGGCCGACGACCGCCTCGACCAGCCCCCGGGCCTCGTCCTCCACCGCCAGGTCGGCCCGCAGGTAGACCCCGCCCAGCTCCGCCGCCAGGGCTTCCCCGGCCGCCACGCTGCTCCGCGAGTGCACGACGACCCGCGTCCTCCCGGCGGCCAGCTTCCGCGCGACGGCTTCGCCGATACCGGAGGTGGACCCGGTGACCAGGGCGACGGGGCGGTCCGTGGATTCGCCGCTCATGCCGCGGGAGCCTGCCGGCACCTCCGGCCGCCCCGCCCGGCGGCACGGCGGCCACCGCGCTCCCGGGGCGCACGGCCGCTCACGACCGCGTGGCCTTCCCGCACTTGTCCTCCGAGGCGCCCTTCATGCGTTCGTCCATCGTCGTGGTGCGTTCGTACGGGTCGACCGCGTGGCCCTCTCCCGAGCCGCTGTCCGCACGGGCGGTACCGAACTCGGGCCTGAAGTAGCCGGTGTGGTCGAAGCAGCCGCCGTTGGTGCTGTCCACCCGGTCGGAGAGGAGGGAGAACGTGTTCGGCTCGATGTTCACCTTCGCGGGGTCGTCCCAGCTCATCACGGTCTCGCGGCGCACGATGGTGCGCGCGACCTCGTCGCTCTTCTCGGCCGCGCGGACGACCGGATAGACGTACGTGACGTCGGCGGTCACCTCGACCGCGCCCCGCTCTCCCTCCCGGTAGGTGAGGCGCCCGCGCGTTTTGACCACGTCCCCCACGAGCCGTACGTCGGTCCGGTCGAAACGGCTGAACAGCGTCAGCGGGTCGTTCTCCCGGCTGGGGGCGCTGAAGGCGGTCGCCAAGTAGTCCTTCATGCCCCGCTGTCGCGGGTTGATCATGGCGATGGCCCGCTTGGGCCGCTCCCCGCGCAGCACCCCCGGGTCCAGGCTCGACGCGACCAGGAAGTCCAGGCTCCGGTCGAGCGTCCGGGCGACCTGTTCCTCGCTCATCCAGCCGGTCGCGCGGGCCGGGGGCATATAGATCCCCGCCGTTCCGTCACCCCAGCGGGCGGCGGGCGAGCCGCGGAACGGCTGGTCCAGGGTGGGCCGCCGGACCGCGGCCTCGGTGGGCGGCGGCTCGTCCGGCCGTACCGACTCGGCGGCGAGCGGCCTGTTGTCACCGCCTCCACCGCCGAACCAGCCGGCCACCCGCCCCGGTGCGAGCGCCACGACCAGCAGCACCGCCGCGACCAGCAGACCGGCCACGTACCAGCCCTTGCCGCGCCGCCGCCGGACGGGCTGGTGCGTGCGCCACCCCACCGGCTGGGCGGGCTGTTCCCGCAGGCGCCGCGTCACCGCCCGCGCCCGCGCCGAGGGCTCCTTCGGCGCGTCCGGGGCCGCGACCCCGGCGTCCCGCAGAAAGCGCTCCCACTCCTCGTCCGGGATGGACACCCCGTCCTTGTCCACGTCTTGGCCCCGCCCCTCCTGCCACCCAAGCCCCTCCCCCGGGGCCTTTGTTGCCGTGCATCATCACACGGACGGGTACACCGGCGTGTCCCCTGCCCCCCGTTCCCGTGCGGTCCGACCGTGGGTGCGCCGCCCGGAGGAACGGGCCCTCAGCCCACGCTCCCGGCCACAGCGCCCCCCTCCGCTTCCGCCGGCTCCCCCGTTTCCCCGGCGCCGGGGGGCCGGGGGGCCGGGAGCAGGGGGCCGGGCGCCGGGGCTGGGGGCGGGGCTGAGAGCCGGGGCCGGCCCCGCAACGGGGTCTCCTTGACGCGCGGGACGCTCCTTTCGCACGCCGCACGCACTTCGAAGGTGTAATCACTACACTTCTTGAGTCGGGCAACCTCGCTTGTAGACTCCGGGTATGGGTGACAGCCAGCAGACGGGAACCGGACCGAGGGCCGAGGCCGGGGCCGCCGCACCCCGGGCGAGCGGGGTGTCCGGAGGCGGCGCGACGCCCGCGACGGGGCGGCGGGAGCGCAAGAAGGCGGCCACCCGCCGGGCCCTCGCCGACGCGGCCCTGCGGCTGTTCCTGGAGCGCGGTTACGATCAGGTGAGCGTCAAGGACGTCGCGGAGGAGGCCGACGTCTCCACGACGACCCTCTTCAAGCACTTCCCCGGCAAGGAGGCGCTGGTCTTCGACCGGGACTCGGAGGTCGAGGCCGTCCTCGTCTCCGGCGTCCGGGACCGGGCGCCGGGGCAGAGCGTGCTGGACGCGCTGCGCACACAGATGCTCAGGACGACGCTGCCCTTCCCGGAGAAGGGGGTCGACGCCGGTCGCTTCCTGGAGCTGGTGGAGAACACACCCGCGCTGCGCGAGTACGGGCGCCGGATGTGGATGCGGCACGAGACGGCCCTCGCGAGCGCCGTGGCCGAGGAGGCGGGCCTGCCCGAGGGCGACCCGCTCTGCGCGGCCCTCGCCCGGTTCGCCCTCCAGAGCCGGGACCTGGGCCGGGACGCGGGCACGGGCGCCGGACCCGCACCGGCCGTCGAGGCGGCCTTCGACCTCCTCGCCCACGGCTGGGACGGGGCCCGCGCACGGGCCGGCGTCCGGGAGGGGTAGCGGCGCGCGCCCTTCGCCCCCCGGGAGTTCCCGTGGGGCCAGCAACAGCTCGGTGCCCGCGCGCGGCCCGTACGCCCGCGCGGGTCCCGTACGCGCGGGCGGGCGTTGCGTCCGGGGCCGTGACGGCGGCGGCACGCCCCCGGCCGCGTCCGTGAGGTGCTCCCTTCCTCAGCCGCGTGTGGTGCGGCGCTCCGTCAGGGGCGGCCGGGTGCCCGGCGACGGGGAGGGGGCCGGTTCGATCCCGGGGGCGCGGACGTGCTCGTAGACCAGGGTGGTCTGTACGTCGGCGACCTCGCGGCGTTCGGTGAGGCGGTCGATGACGAAGGCGTACACGCCATTCACGTCGGACACCGCGATGTGCAGCAGGAAGTCGTGCGCTCCGGACACGACGAACAGCGCGATGGTCTCGGGCAGGGCCGCCGCCCACTCGCGGAAACCCTCGATCACCGGGCGGGCCGGCGGACGGATGCGGACCGAGATGAGGGCCTGGACCGGGCGGCCCACCGCCTGCAGGTCGAGTTCCGCGCGGTAGCCGGTGACGACCCCGCGCTCGCGCAGGCTCCGCACCCGCTCCAGGGAGGTGGAGGGCGAGACCCCGGTCCGGGCGGCGAGTTCGCGGTTGGTCTGCCGTGCATCGTTCTGCAGTTCCCGCAGAAGAGCCCGGTCCAGCGCATCAAGTTCCATCAATCGGCCGTCTTCCCGTACGAAGTTCAGCAGGCGTCGCACTGCCCCGGACTTATGCCTAACGTACCGGCCCATGGACACACAGAACGACGCAGGGACGATGACCAGGACGGCGACCGGGCCGGCGGCGCCGGGGGCCTCGCCGGCGGCCGCCGGCGACGTGCCGAGGGCGGACGTCCGTACGGATCTCTCGACGCGGCAGGCGCCCTCGAAGTGGGTGATCGTCGTGGACCGGGACCTGCCCGTGGGACGGCAGGTCAACGCGGCGGCCTGTATGGCGGCGGCCGTGGGCCGGGCGCTGCCGCACCTGATCGGGCCGGACGCCGTGGACGCCTCGGGTCAGACGCATCCGGGGCTTCCCTGGGCGGGGTGTTCGGTCCTGGCCACCGAGGCGGACGCACTCGCGGCGCTCCGGGCGAAGGCGGCCACGCGGCCGGACGTCCTCGTGGTGGACATGCCGCTGGCCGCCCAGCGAGCCCGCGTCTACGACGGCTACCGTGAGCAGGTCGCCCAGGAGGAGAGCAGTGCTCTCGGTTACTGCGCGGTCAGCCTCGTGGGGCCGCGCAACCGCGTCGACCGCCTGGTGGGCCGTCTCCCCCTGCTGTGAGGCCGTGCCCCGCCCGCGTGGCCCCTCGCGCCCTTGCGGTAGGAAGGAGGCATGTCCTGCCCCGATACCCGGCCGCCCCTCGCGCCCCCGCCCGATCTGTTCGCGTACCTGGCCGGGAGCTGGCACGTCGAGCGGAGCGCCGAGGACCGCGCCTTCGCGATGACGGGACGGTTTCGCGGGACGGCCGTCTTCGCCCCGCTCGGCGAGGGGGTGCCGGGTCTGCGGTACGAGGAGTCGGGGACGTTCGAGTGGGGCGGGGTGGAGCGTGCCGCCCGCCGGGTGCACCGCTGGCTTCCGGGCGGGCGCCCCGGCACGGCGCGCGTCGAGTTCGAGGACGGCCGCTTCTTCCACGACCTCGACCTGCGCACCGGGCGGGACACCGTGGACCACCCCTGCTCCCTCGACCTGTACCGGGGCGAGTTCACCGTGGTGGACGCCCGGAACTGGTCCACGGTGTGGCGCGTCGCCGGCCCCGCGAAGGACCTCGTACTGCGGACGTCGTACCGCAGGGCGGGTCAGGACGAGGGACCGCCGCCCTGACCCGGGCGCCACACCGTCCGCCACGGCCGGGACCCATGACACGAGGACGGAACGGACACGGCCCGGCCCGGCCCGGTGGTGGTACGGGCCGCGTGCGTCCGTGCCGTGAAGTGCCACGGCGTGTGGTGCGCGCGGGGCGGGAGCGGCGACGGGCGGGAACACGTCCACGAAGGCGGCCGCTGAGCGCGGACACCGCCTGCTGGACGGAGACCGCCTGCTGGACGGAGACCACCTGCCGAAGGGTGACCACCTGCCGGGGGGGGAAGACCGGCCGCTCACGCCGGGGACTCGTGCCGCCCGGCGTCGTCCCCGGACCCGCCGGTGGTGACCTGATACGACAGGAACTGCCGGAACAGGCCGTCCTGCCCGGCGAGTTCCTGGTAGGTGCCCTCCTGCACGATCCGGCCCTCGTCGAGGACCACGATCCGGTCGGCCACCGCGACGTTGGTGATGCGGTGGGTCACCAGCAGGACCACCCGGTCCTGGGCCAGGTCCCGCAGGCGCTGGAAGATCCGGTACTCGGCGCGGGGGTCGAGGTTGGCGGTCGGCTCGTCCAGGATCAGCAGGCCCGCCTCGCGGAAGAAGGCCCTGGCGAGGGCGACGCGCTGCCACTGGCCACCGCTCAGTTCCTCCCCGTTGAGCCATTCCCGGGCGAGGAGGGTGTCGAGTCCGGCGCCGAGTCCGTCGACGACCTCGTCGGCGCCCGCGGCCGCGCACGCCTCGCGCACCGCGGCGTCGCCGCGCGGCGAGGGCTGGCCCAGGTCGACGTTCTCGCGCACGGTCAGCGGCCACTGCGCGTAGTCCTGCGGCACCAGCGCCACTTGTCGCCACAGCGCCTGCGGATCGGCCTCGCCCGTGGGCGTGCCGTCCCACAGCACCTGTCCCCGCGTGGGCAGGTAGAGGCCGCCGACCAGCTTCGACAGGGTCGACTTGCCGGAGCCGTTGAAGCCGACCAGGGCGGTGACCTCGCCCCGGCGCAGCGTGAGCGAGACGTCGCGCAGCGCGGGCCGGTCCTTGCCGTCGTAGTGGTGCGTCAAATCCTTGATCTCGATGGTCCGCGGCGGGCCCGGCCGGTGCTCACCGCGGCGCATGCGGAAACCGCCCGCCTTGTCGAGGAACGCCGTCCAGTCGTCCATGTAGAGACCGGTACGCACGGCCCGCGCGCCGATGGCCACCAGTCCGCGTACCGACTGCCCCGCCGTCTGGAGGGCGAACACGGCCGTTCCCGCGTGGCCCACGCTGATCCGGCCGTTGCCGAGCAGCACCACGACGGCGCCCCACACCACGGCGGAGCCCACACCTCCGCACAGCGCGCCCGCCAGCGACATGCGCGCGCCCTTGTCGGCGGCGGCGCGGTCCTCGCGGTTGATCCGGGCGACGGTCCGGCTGTAGCGGCCGGAGAGGAAGCCCGCCATCGTGCCGGCCCGGATCTGGTCGGCGGCGTCCTTGGTGTAGATGTGCCAGCGCAGGACCGCCAGCATGTTCAGGTCCCCGTTGCTGCGCACGTTCGCGAGGTAACGCACCCGCGCGGCGCTGACCTGGGCCAGGGCCTGCGGAAGACTCGCCAGGACCAGCAGCGGGAGCAGCACCCAGTGCACTCCGGCCAGGACGACGGCCCCGGCGACGAAGGAGGCCGCGGAGGCGATCAGGTCCTGCCCCTCGTTGATGAGGTCCCCGGTGACCTGCGCCCCCCGGTCGGCGGCCTCCCGGTCGCGGTTGAACCCGGGGTCGTCGTAGGCGGACAGCTCTACCTCCGTGCAGCCCTTCAGCAGCAGTTGCTCGGCCTCGCGCGACATGAGCGGTCCGAGGCGGGTGGAGAGCCAGCTGACGGTGATCCCCAGCAGTGCCCGTACCCCGGCCGCGCCGGCCAGCAGGGCCACGGAGGGCCATGCCTCGCTCAGGCGCCGGTAGACGTCATCGTCCCCGCCGTTCAGGAGCGCGGTCAGGGTGCCGCTGATCGCGACCAGGCCCAGGGCCTGCGTCGTCCCGGAGAGCACCTGGCAGACCAGAAGGCCGATGGTCGCCGGACGGTCGACCTGCCAGGCGAGGGCGAGTGACCGGCGCACCAGCTGCGGCAGCCGCCTGGCCATGTCGGCCATCCGGATGGAGCGGCCCGCGGCCTCCCGGCTGCCGGTCACGTCGACATAGCGCATCTCGGACCCGGGAGCGGTCCGCGCCCCGTCCGGGGGCGGCGGCTCCGTGCGCGGTCCCGGAACCGTGCCGTCCGGGGCGTCGGTGGGCTCGTCGCTCACACCGTCCGCCTCACGTCGGCGCGTGCGGGTCCGGTTTCGCCGTCGAGCACGTGCGGGCTCGCGCCGATCCGCCGTTCGGTGCGGGAGAGTCGGTGCGTGGGAGCTGGATGCAAGGCGTCCTCCGTCAGAGCCGCTGAGGGGCACTGGTACTCAACGCGCCGGACCGTCTCGCGTCACGGCCCGCGCCCCGCTTTCTTCGTGAACAGGGCTGCGGAAGAGGGGAATTGGGCGGGCGGGCCCCGCACGCGGCCGGTGCTCCGGCCCGCCGCCCTCTCGTCTCAGCCGGTGGTGAGCACCATCCACTTCCCGGCGTCCGGCAGTTCGGTGAAACCGAGGCGCCGGTACACCTCGTGGGCGTCGTTCGTGGCGAGGACGAACCTGCGGACCCCGAATTGGGAGACGTGGTCGCGTACGGCTTTGACGAAGGCGGTGCCCAGGCCCTCTCCGCGTACGTCCGGGTCGACGTACACGTCGCACAGCCAGGCGAAGGTGGTCCGGTCCGTGACGACCCGGGCGTACGCCACCTGGGCCCCCGAAGAGCTGTCGTACGCACCGAAGTTGAGGGAGCCCTCGACGGCCCGCCGCTGCTTCTCAGGGCTGCGGCCGAGCGCCCAGTAGGCATCGGTGGACAGCCAGTGGTGCACCAGGCCGAGATCCAGCCGTGCCGGATCGGTGGACACGAGGTGCCCCGAGGGCAAGGAGGGCAGGGCCATGGGGGCGGGCTCCCCCGCCGGGTATGGGTTCATGCGGGGAAGAGTCGCAGGCCACCGGCCCCGCGGTCGAGGCGTTTTCGCGGCGCGACCGGCGCACCGCGGCGCTCATCCGCGTACCGCCTCGAAGGCCCGTGCCGTACGCCGTACGCCGTACGCCCTCGACGATCTCAGCCGAATCGGCGACGCCCGCGAAGCTGATCCTGACGTGACCGGCCCCGGGTTCGGCCGGGTGGTAGGGGCGGCCCGGGGCGAGCGCCAAGCCCCGGGGCGGTGACGCAGTGGCGGGGAGACCAGCCCGGCGTCGGCGCCCGGCTTCTCGTCCCCGGCGCCGAGGGGTGGCGGCGCGGGGCCCGGCCGTCCCGTCACGTGACGCACACCACTCGCGTTCCGCGCGTCGGTGAGTCGTGGACGGGCAGGGGAAGGAGTGTGCCTGGGCCTCGGCGCCCGGGACGCTCCGGTCCGCTCCCGCCTGTGAACGGGCCGGGCCGGTCGCGGCCCCGGGCCGTGACGTTCCCCGGACCGGGCCGGTGGCCGCCCGGTTCCTCGGCTGCCCCGGCGGGCCCCGCGTGCGCTCACCAGAGGTAACGTTCTGGCCGGGGCGGCGGCGTCGGGGGAGGCCGGGAGCCGCCCCGCGAGGGGTTCTTCGGATCTGCGAGAGGCACGAGGTGACGGACTTCAAGGCCGATGTGGCACGCGTCGGAGTGGTTGGCTGCGGCCAGATGGGAGCGGGTATCGCGGAGGTCTGCGCCCGCGCCGGTCTCGACGTCAAGGTGGCCGAGACCACCGGCGAGGCATTGGAACTGGGCCGTACCCGGCTGAACAACTCCCTCACGAAGGCCGCCGAGCGCGGGAAGATCAGCGCCGACGAACTCGCGGCGGCCCAGTCCCGGCTGACCTTCACGACCGACCTCGGCGAGTTCGCCGACCGCGATCTGGTGATCGAGGCCGTCGTGGAGAACGAGCAGGTCAAGACCGAGATCTTCCAGGTCCTCGATCAGGTCGTGACCCGGCAGGACGCGATCCTCGCCTCCAACACCTCCTCGATCCCGCTGGTGAAGCTGGCCGTGGCGACCTCCCGGCCCGACCACGTCATCGGCATCCACTTCTTCAACCCGGCGCCCGTGCAGAAGCTCGTGGAGCTGATCCCGGCGCTCACGACCTCGGAGGGCACGATCAGCCGCGCCCACGTGTGGGTCGAGAAGGTCCTCGGCAAGCACGCGATCCGCGCGCAGGACCGCTCGGGCTTCGTGGTGAACGCGCTCCTCGTCCCGTACCTCCTGTCGGCGGTGCGCATGTTCGAGTCGGGCATCGCGAGCCGTGAGGACATCGACAACGGCATGGAGCTCGGGTGCGCGCACCCGATGGGCCCGCTCAAACTGTCCGACCTCATCGGCCTGGACACGATCGTCTCCATCGCGGACGGGATGTACGCCGAGTACAAGGAGCCGCTGTACGCGGCCCCGCCGCTGCTCCAGCGCATGGTCGAGGCGGGGCGGCTCGGCCGGAAGTCCGGTTCCGGGTTCTACGCGTACCAGTGACCCCGGGGGTGCCTTCGGTGGCGGGGCGGGCGGCGCACCGCAGCCGGTGAGTCGCCCCGTGCCGACCCGGGCCCGCACGCCGGTGTCCCGCAGGTGACGCGCTCCGCGGAAGCGTGTTCTCAGACGATCGCGGCGACGCCGAAGACGATCAGGCACAGCAGGACGATCCCGAGGATGACCACGAGCGGGCCCCTGGCCCACCACACGGAGGGGATCGGCTGGTCCACGGGGCCACCCCACTCAGTGCTCCCTTCGGCCGGGGGCGTCTCGCCGGGCGGTACGCCGCCCCCGGGCTCCAGGCCGGTGGTGTCGCGCGGGTCGGGGTCCGGGCTCGCCTTGTCCATGACCGGGTTTCCTTTCTGCGGAGCGCTCGGCGCACCCGGGGTCCGCGTGCGTCCGCCGTCTCCCCGGGGGGCGCCTGCCGCCGGGGGCACGGCGCCCTCTCCCCATCGTCCTGTTTCCGCCGCGTCGCGCATCTTGTGAGGCGCGGGGCGCGGGTCGTGCCGAAGGGGGCGGCCCGGGTGGGGCCGCCCCTCAACGGCGGGAGAAGTCAGGGCCGGTGGGACGTCAGTGGCTCGGGCCCTTGCGGCCCCTGCCGCCCTCGACGTCTCCGCTGCCGTCGTCGTACTCGACCTGTTCCTTGCGGACGGTGTCGCTGACTTCCTCCTGTTCGGTGACCTTCTCCGACTCCAGGCGGACGCGTTCGACGGCGACGGCCTCCTTGCGGACCACGGGGTGCTCCGCGTGGAGGGTCACCTCGGCCACGGCGTCGCCGAAGTCGGGGCGCACGGTGTCACCCTCCCGGATGGGTTCCCGGACGAGCCGGGCCTCCTCGTGGCTCACGGGGACCGTCGTGGTGACGTTCTCGGTGACCACGACCTTGCGCAGCCGGGCCCTGCCGGACTCCTCCTCCTGGGTGCCGACGTGCAGCCGCTCCTCGGAGCGGATCAGCTCGTCGCGGTGGTCGCCGCCGTACTCGTGGTCGGTGATCCTGGCGTCGGCCGGACGGTCGTCGTCGGTGATCTCCGCGTCCACGGGCTGGGCGTCCGCCATACCGCCGGGAGCCGCGGCTCCCCCTGCGGCGGCCGCCGACTCCTGTCCGGCGGTCGGCCGGCCCATGCCGGTGCCCTCGTCGGTGGCGGTGCGGGTCTTGCCGTAGTGCGCGTACAGCTCCCGCTCCCCCTCCGCGTCGAGGTGCTGGTCCGCGTCCATGTGCGGCGCGTCCTTGATGGTGTTCTTGTCGTGCGCCAGGTGCAGGCCCTGGGCGTCGGAGCGCGCGCCGTCCAGCGGCACGAACGTCTCCTTCATACCGAAGAGCCCGGTCTTGACGGTCACCCATTCCGGTCGGCCGGACGCGTCGTCGCGGTACACCTGCTCGACGCTGCCGACCTTGGCCCCGTCCTGGTCGTAGGCGGTGAGGCCGACGAGCTGGTCGACGCTCAGGAAGCCCTCGTCTGAAGTCATGGATGCTCTCTCCCTGCGAGGGCGCGTGGCAGAGGGATCGGTCTGCCGCCTCCGCTCGGGACACGCGCCACGTCACCCATGCGGCGCCTGTTCCGGGCCGCGCGCAACCGGGGAGCGCGGGTACGGCTCGTACGCCGGGCCGGGGCGGGCGCCGGGGACCCGTGTGCCGCTTGCCCGACCGGCGGTCTCCCCCACCCGGCGGCGCTGGGCGAGGCACACGGAATTACTCCGTTCGGGTGACATCGAGGGGGGTGGCGGGTGCGGTGGCCGCACGGAACCGGTGCGCGACCCGGGTCCGTACCTGCCCCCTCGGGGACCGAGTCGTCCGAGGGGGGATGCGTGAGCGGCTGCGGGCCCTCCGGTTGCGGTACGCGGGGAACCGTGCCGCCGAGGCGCCGCGGCACAGCGTCCGGCCGAAGCGCGCGGCGAGCGAGAACTCGGAGCGAGGCGCGGCGGCGGGCGGCGGCCGGCCCCGCGGCGAAGGCGTCGCGGGGCCGGCGCCCGGAGTCGCACCGGTAGACACCGGTAGACACCGGTACGCGCGTACTCCAGGAGGGCGGCCGGAGGACAGGCCGGGACCGCCCGCCTCCAGGCCGCTCCCCCAGCCCCGGGCCGGGCCGGACCGGGCCGGGGCCGGACGCCGGGTCAGGCCTTGCGCTGGTGGTGCAGGAGCAGGAGCGCGGCCGCCATGCCCGCGCCCGGGACCTCTCCTCGGCCCACCATCTCCGGGACGAGCTTCAGCGGCACCCAGTCGCGGCGGTCGGACTCGAAGCCGTCCACGGGTTCACCGGTCCACTGCGCCCGGTCGCTCCAGTAGACGTGATGGCGCGCGTCACTGAGTCCGTTGGAGGGTTCGACGCTCAGCAGATGGCGCAGCGGCCCCGGGCGCCAGCCGGTCTCCTCCTCCAGCTCCCTGGCGGCCGCCCGCTCCACGTCCTCGCCGTCCTCCACGACCCCGGCGGGCAGTTCCCAGCCCCAGCTGTCCGTGATGAAGCGGTGCCGCCACAGGAGCAGGACCTCGTCGGCCGCGTTGACCACGGTGGCCACGGCGACCGGGCGCTGCCGTATGAGGTAGTGGTCGAGATGCCGGCCGTCGGGGAGTTCCACATCGGCGAGGTTGACGTGGAACCAGGGGTTCTCGTACACGGGGTGTTCGCTTTGTTTCGTCCACTGCATGTTTCTGTCACCTTTCCTGTGAGAGGTGACAACTTTCCTGGCGAGGCGGCAGGGGCGCAGCAGCCGCCCATGGAGCGGACGCCACGGTGGGCGCCGGACGGGCCGTCAGGACCGGTAACGCGCCGGGGTGAGCCCGCCCCCACCGGGAGGCGGTCAGAGCGGTACGAGCAGCGCCCCGTCGATCGCCTCGCAGGCGCTCGCGGTACCGGGCCCCTTGCGCCGGGCCAACTGCTCGCGGACGGCCCGCAGTCGGTCCCGTAGTCGCTGCGACTCCATTCCGGCGGCCTGTTCGGCCATCTCGACCGCGGTGGCGACCGCCGCCTCCGTCTCGCCCTGCCGCAGCTCGATGTGGCTGAGCATCGCGAGCCGGTGCACGCGCCCCCGGTCGTGCGCCGGGGTGCCCACGGCCGCGGTCGCGTGCTCCCGCGCGGCGGGCAGGTCCCCGAGACTCAACAGGGCCTCCGCGACCTGCACGTTGACGAGTCCGGGCTGGACGTAGCCGGTCTCGTCCGGTTCGTCGCCGGGACGGATGTGCCCGGCGGCGGTCTCGGCCCGCCGGATGCAGTCCAGGGCGGCCGGGCGGTCGCCGAGGTGGGCGTACGCCTTGGCCTGCATGGCGTGCAGGTCGCAGGCGAGCGCCGGGGTGATGCTGCGTCCGGCCGTACGCAGGGCCGCCTCGGCGAAGGCGACCGCCTGGCGGTGGTCCCCGAGGTGCAGGCACTGGTTGACGAGCAGGGCGATGGTGTACGCCCCGAGCCCCTGGTCGCCGCTGGCCTTGGCGAGCCGCAGCGCCTGGTGGAAGTAGCGCTGCGCGAGGCCGTGCGCGTCGGCGTCGTAGGCGCAGATGCCCGCGATGGCCACGAGCGCGCCGGTGGCCCGGTGCAGTTGCCGGCCGGTGGCGTCGGGGTAGGCGCCACGCAGCAGCGGCGCGGCCTCGGTGTTGAGGAAACCGACGACGCGCGGCCGGATCACGATGCCGCCCGCTCTGCGGTACATCTGCTCGTAGTGCCCGCGGGCCGCGCGCAGCATCTCGATGTCCGCCCTACCGACCCGGCGGCTGCCGCGCCGCGACACGTCGGCGTCGCCCGGCGGGTTCTCCCACTCCCAGACCGGCAGGACGGCGGGGGTGCCGGTGACGGCGGCCGCCCCGAGGACGTGCGGACGCTGCTGCTGATCGGAGCGCCACAGGGCGGTGGCCCGGTCGACGAAGCCGGAGAGCGTGCCGGGTCGTGGTTCGGCCGGGCCGACGGGGCCGAGCCCGACGTCGTCCAGGGTGACGGAGCGCCGCAGCCGCCCGGAGAGCACCTCGCAGATCAGGTCGGGGACCTGTCCGCGGGGGCGCTGCCCCTTGAGCCACCGGGCCACGGCGGTGTGTTCGTAGCGCAGCGCGAGCCCGCGGGCGCCGCCGGCCCGGTTGACGCGGGCGGCGAGGCCCGCGTGCGACATACCTGCCTCGTCGAGGACCGCGTCGAGCAAGGTGTTGGGCTGCATCGCTGCCTCCGGGTGATCAACCGGTGACCGGTTGTGGCACAGCGTAGTCGAGGCGGCTTCACACGGGGTGTGAACCCAGCACCCGGACCAGCGGCCCGCGCACGCTCCCGGACGCAGGGTGATCGGTTGTTCACTGAAGGCCCTCGAAAGAGGCCGGCCGGGTCGCCGGGCTCCCCCCTCGACAAGTGCGGCGACCCCGCCACGGCGCCGCCCGCCCGTCACAGCCGTTCGCCCCGGCGGACGGGCGGCGCACGCACGAGGGCCGGCGCGGCCCAGGAAAAGGGGCGGCGGCCGCCCGGGAAACCTCCTCCCGGGCGGCCGCCGCCCCCACCTGCTGCTCCTCGCTCAGGCTCCGCGCAGAACCGCGCCGAAGCGCTCGGCGGTCCTGGCGACCGCGAGGTCCCGGGCCGCGGTGACCTCCTCGGCCGTCAGGGTGCGGTCGGGGGCACGGAAGCGCAGCGCGTAGGCGAGGGACTTGCTTCCCCCGTCCACCTGATCACCGGTGTAGACGTCGAACAGCCGCAGGGACTCCAGCAGTTCGCCCGCGCCCTCGCGCAGCGCCGACTCGACCTCGGCGGCGGGCACCCCGGCCGGGACGACGAGCGCCACGTCCTGGGTAGCCACCGGGTAGGTGGAGATGCGCGGGGCCTGTACGGGACCGGCCCCGGCCCGCTCCAGCGCGTCGAGGTCCAGTTCCATGGCGCTGGTACGGGCGGGCAGCCCGAGCGCCTTGAGGACGCGCGGGTGCAGCTCGCCCGCGTGGCCGACGACGCGCTCGGCGCCGTCCACGAAGGCGAGGAGCTCGGCGCAGCGGCCCGGGTGCCACGGTCCGTACACGCCCTGGCGCACGACGAGTTCGGCTCCGGCCTCGGCGGCGGCGGTGCGGGCCGCCTCGACGGCGTCGGCCCAGTCCGCGGGGCGTCCCTCGCCCCACCAGCCGGCCCGCTCGCGGGCGCCGGCGAGGACGACGGCGAGGTGGCGGGGCTGGACGGGCAGCGCCTCGTCCAGGCTCGCGAGCTGCTCCTCGGCGGGCCGGTGGTCGACCGGGAGGCGCACGGACCTCGTGGAGTTCTCACGCGGCAGGAAGACGAGGCCGCTCTCGAAGAGCGCCAGGTCGTGGCTGCCGCGCCCGTCGTTGCGGCGCAGCGCGCCGAGCAGGCCCGGCAGCAGCGTCGTCCGCAGCGCGGGCTCCTCGTCGGACAGCGGGTTGACCAGACGCACGACGCGGCGGGCCGGGTCCCCGGCCTCCAGGCCGAGGTCGTCGAACACCTTCGGGTCGAGGAAGGGGTAGGTGAGCGCCTCGACGTATCCGGCCCCGGCGAGCGCGCGGCCCACCCGGCGGTGCAGGCGCTGGCGCTCGGTGAGGCCGCGCCCGGCGGGCGGCTTCGGCAGGGTCGAGGGCAGGTTCTCGTAGCCCTCCAGCCGGATGACCTCCTCGGCCAGGTCGTTCGGGTCGACGAGGTCGGGGCGCCACGAGGGCACCGTCACGAGCAGCTCGTCCTGCCCGCCCGCCTCCCGGCCACCGCCCCCCGCGGACGCGTTCCACGCGGCTGAGTTCCCGTAGACGTCGCAGCCCACCTGCTGGAGGCGGCGTACGACGGTCTCCCGGCCGTAGGCCATGCCGGCCACGCGGTCGGGGTGGTCGGCCGGCATCGTGAGGGTGCGCGGCGCGGAGGGCGCGATGACCTCGGTGACCCCGGGCTCGGCGGTGCCCCCGGCGAGCAGGACCAGGAGGTCCACGGTGCGCTGCGCCGCGGCGGAGGTGGCGAGCGGGTCCACGCCGCGCTCGAAGCGCCTGGACGCCTCGGAGGACAGCTTGTGCCGGCGCGAGGCGCGGGCGATCGCGAGCGGATCGAAGTGCGCGGCCTCCACGAGGACCTCGGTGGTGCCGAGGGCCTGTCCGCTCTCCGCGTCGGCGGACAGGTCCGCGATCTCGGTCTCGGCGCCGCCCATGACCCCGGCGAGGCCGATGGGGCCGCGCTCGTCGGTGATGACGAGGTCCTCGGGGTCCAGGACCCGCTTGGCGCCGTCGAGGGTGGTCAGGGTCTCGCCGGCCTCGGCGCGGCGCACCCCGACCGCGCCCCGGACCTGGGAGCGGTCGTAGGCGTGCAGCGGCTGGCCGATCTCCAGCATCACGTAGTTGGTGATGTCGACGGTCAGCGAGACGGGGCGCATGCCGGCCTTCTGGAGGCGGCGGCGCATCCAGATCGGGGACTGCGCCTCGGGGTCGAGGCCGGTGACGGTGCGGGCCGTGAAGCGGTCGCAGCCCATCGGGTCGGCGATCGACACGGCGTGGCCGTGCGCGTTGGGCGCGGGCACGTCGAGCAGGGCCGGGTCGCGCAGCGCCAGGCCGTAGGCGGTCGCGGTCTCGCGGGCGATGCCGCGCATCGACAGGCAGTAGCCCCGGTCGGGGGTCACGGCGATGTCGAGGACCTCGTCGACGAGTTCGAGCAGCTCGATCGCGTCGGTGCCCACCTCGTACTGCGGGGGCAGCACGATGATGCCGTGCGTCTTGTCATCGCCCATGCCGAGCTCGTCGGCGGAGCAGATCATGCCGTGCGAGACCTTGCCGTAGGTCTTGCGGGCGGCGATCGCGAAGTCGCCGGGCAGGACGGCGCCGGGCAGGACGACGACGACCTTGTCGCCGACCTGGAAGTTGCGGGCGCCGCAGACGATCTCCTGCAGCTCGCCGGTGCCGTTGGCGTCCCCGACGTCGACATGGCAGAAGCGGATGGGCTTCTTGAAGCCCTCCAGTTCCTCGATGGCGCGGACCTGGCCGACGACCAGGGGGCCCTTGAGGTCGTGGCCGAGGCGTTCGACGGTCTCGACCTCCAGACCGGCCGACACCAGTTTGGCCTGCACGTCACGACCGGTCTCGGTGGCGGGGAGGTCGACGTACTCCCGCAGCCAGGAAAGCGGGACCCGCATCAGATCTCCATCCCGAACGGCCGGGTGAACCGGATGTCACCCTCGACCATGTCTCGCATGTCTTCGACGTTGTGGCGGAACATCAGCATCCGTTCGATGCCGAACCCGAAGGCGAATCCGCTGTACTTCTCGGGGTCCACGCCGCACGCGGTGAGCACCCGCGGGTTGACCATCCCGCAGCCGCCCAGCTCGATCCAGCCCTCGCTGGAGCAGGTGCGGCAGGGCCGGTCCGGATTGCCCACGGACTCGCCCTTGCACACGTAGCAGAGCATGTCCATCTCGGCGGACGGCTCGGTGAAGGGGAAGTAGTTGGGCCGCAGCCGGGTCTTCATGTCCGGGCCGAACAAGGACCGCACCATGTGGTCGAGGGTGCCCTTGAGGTCGGCCATGGTCAGGCCCTCGTCGACGGCCAGCAGCTCGATCTGGTGGAAGACCGGGGTGTGCGTGGCGTCGAGTTCGTCGGTGCGGTAGACGCGGCCGGGGCACACGACGTACACCGGGGCGCCGCGCTCCAGGAGCGAGCGGGCCTGCACCGGTGAGGTGTGGGTGCGCAGCACGATGCCGGACTCGTCGCCCTTCTCGCCGTGGGCGCCCTCGACGAAGAAGGTGTCCTGCATCTGCCGGGCGGGGTGGTCCGGCTTGAAGTTCAGGGCGTCGAAGTTGAACCACTCGGCCTCGGCCTCGGGGCCCTCGGCGACCTCGTAGCCCATCGCGACGAAGACGTCGGCGACGCGCTCCATGAAGGTCGTCAGGGGGTGGCGGGCGCCCGCGGCGAACCGGTCGTAGGGGAGGGTGACGTCCACGGCCTCCTCGACCAGGACGCGGGCGTCCCGCTCGGCCTCCAGTTCGCTCTGGCGGGCGGCGAGGGCCTTGTTCACCGCTCCCCTGGCCTGGCCCACCCGCTTGCCCGCCTCGGCCTTGGCCTGCGGGGGCAGGGCGCCGATCTCGCGGTTGGCGAGGGCCAGCGGGGAGGTGCCGCCGGTGTGGGCGGTCTTGGCCTGGGCGAGCGCTTCGAGATCCGCGGCGGCGGCGAAGGCCGCGAGGGCCTCCTCGCGCATCCGGTCGATCTCTTCCGGTTTCAGCGCCTCGACCTCTACTGGGTCGTACGACTTGTTCGGTGCCGACATTTCTTCCCGTGCTTCCGACGTGGCTGGCTGGTGGTCCCGTCTCGGTCCTTGGACGCGTCGTCCACGAAAGGGGACGCAGACGTGCCAAAGGCCGAGTCTACCGGGGGGTGGGGCGGCGAGGGTGCCCGTGGTTACTGGCTCAGATACGCCGGAGCGGCCACGGGCAGCATAAATCGGAACTCCGCCCCGCCCGCCGGGGCCCGGCCCACCGTGATCCGCCCGCCGTGCACCTCGACGATGCCCTTGACGATGTAGAGGCCCAGACCGGTGCCACCGCGCGTGCTGCCGCGCCAGAAGCGGGTGAAGACGCGGTTCACCGATTCCTCGGGGATACCGGGGCCCTCGTCGCTCACCGTGATCATGGTCCCTTCGGGCGGTCCGTCCGCGTGCTCCGCCCGGCCGGGCGGGGTGCCCCCCCGCCGGGACCGGTCCTGCGGGCTCTGGTCCTTCGCCGGGGCGGGCGCGATCTCGATCGTGACAGTTCCCGCGCCGTGGCGCACGGCGTTTTCCAGCAGGTTGCTCAGCACTTGGTCGATCTTGTCGGGGTCGGCCCACAGTCCGGGCAGCGGCCGGTGCACCTTGACGACGAAACGGTCGGGGGCACGGCCGGCCGCGATGTGCGCCTGGATGTGGCGGGCGGCGGCGGCGGCGATGTCCACGGGCTGCCGGCGCAGCTCCATGCGGCCCGCGTCGATACGGGAGATGTCGAGCAGTTCCGTGATGAGGCGGGTCACCCGGTTCGCGTCGGCGTCGACGGTCTCCAGCATGAGCCGCTTCTGGTCGTCGGTGAACCTCTCCCACTTCGCGAGCAGGGTCGCGGTGAAGCCCTTCACGGAGGTGAGCGGGGAGCGCAGCTCGTGGGCGACGGTCGCGATGAGTTCGGCGTGGCTGCGTTCGGTACGGCGCCGGGCCTGGGTGTCGCGCAGACACACCACGACCCGGTCCACGGGGCCGAGCGGGCGGGCGCGCACGTACCGGGCGGAGACCAGGACCTCACGGCCCCCGGGCAGCAGGAGGTTGCGCTCGGGCTGCGCGGTGCGGGTGGCCAGGCCCCCGTAGGGATCGGTGAGCGCCCACCAGCGGCGGCCGTCGAGGTCCTCCAGCGGCAGGGCCGTCTCCAGCGGGCTGCCGAGCGCCCGCCGCGCGTTGATCGCGGTGATCCGGGCGGCGGCGCGGTTGAAGCACACGACGCGGCCGTGCGCGTCGGCGACGACGAGGCCGTCGGGCAGGTCGTCGGGGTCGAGCCCCGGGGAGGACGGGGAGGCGGCGACCCGGGCGCCCTCGCCGGCGCTCGCGGCGTCCTGCGCGGTGTCCGGCGGCCGCGCGCCCCCCACCGACGGCGCCCTGCTCGTACCGACAGCCATCCCCGTACCCCACCTCTCAAGCCGGTGCAGTGGGTCCCCGAGAGCGTCACCCTACTAGCCCTGGGTGAACGAGGGACAGCCCGGTGTGAACAAGGGCGCCGGACACCGGCGGGCGGTCGCCACGCGGTGGTGCCGGGAACGCCTCAGCGGCGGCGCTGTTCGCGGGCCGAGGCGTACAGGCACACGGCGGCGGCGGTCGCGAGGTTGAGGGACTCGGCCTTCCCGTGGATCGGGACGCGGACGACGGCGTCGGCGAGCTCCCGGGTCTCCTCGGGCAGGCCCCACGCCTCGTTGCCGAAGACCCAGGCGGTCGGCCCGCCCATCGAGCCCCGGTCCAGCTCCGTGTCCAGGTCGTCCCGCCCGGCCCCGTCCGCGGCCAGGACGCGCACCCCGGCGCCGCGCAGTCCGCCGACCGCGCGGTCGACGGGGACGCCCACGACGACCGGCAGGTGGAAGAGCGAACCGACGGAGGCGCGCACGCACTTGGGGTTGTAGACGTCGACGGAGGCGTCGGTGAGCACCACGGCGTCGGCGCCGGCCGCGTCGGCGCAGCGCAGCACCGTGCCCGCGTTGCCGGGATCGCGTACGTGCGCGAGGACGGCCACCAGCCGGGGCCTCGTCTCCAGGACCCGTTCGAAGGGGGTGTCGAGGAAGCGGCACAGGCCGACGAGCCCCTGCGGGGTGACCGTGTCGGACATCGCGGCCACCACCTCCTCGCTCGCGCTCAGCACCGGCACTCCGGCGACGCTCACCGTCTCCAGGAGGTCCGCGTGGCGTTCGGCGGCCTCCTCGGTGACGTACACCTCGATCAGGTGGTCCACGGCCTCCCGTACGGCCTGCGGGCCCTCGGCGAGGAAGCGGCGCTCCTTGCCGCGGAAGCTGCGCTTGGCCAGTCTCCGGGCGGCGACGACACGCGGCGAACGCAGGGAGGACAGCTCGGGGGCCGGCATGGGCTCACTCTCAGGGGGAGGCGGGGCGGCGGGGTTTCCAGAGGGGGCCCGCACACACAGGACCCGCAGACCGGTGGTGCGGTCTGCGGGTCCGGTGGAGCGGTCCTGCCGGGGCGTGGGCTGGGCCACCGCCCGACACGGCTCGAAGGGCTGAGCGCCTGGATCAGGCGGCCTTCGGGGCGTTGACGTCGCTCGGCAGAGCCTTCTGCGCGACCTCGACGAGCGTGGCGAACGCGCCGGCGTCGTTCACGGCCAGCTCGGCCAGGATCTTGCGGTCCACCTCGATGTTGGCGGCCTTCAGACCCTGGATGAAGCGGTTGTAGGTGATGCCGTTGGCGCGGGCGGCGGCGTTGATGCGCTGGATCCACAGCTGACGGAAGTCGCCCTTGCGCTTCTTGCGGTCGTTGTAGTTGTAGACGAGGGAGTGGGTGACCTGCTCCTTCGCCTTGCGGTACAGGCGCGAGCGCTGGCCGCGGTAGCCGCTGGCCTGCTCCAGGATCGCCCGGCGCTTCTTGTGGGCGTTGACTGACCGCTTGACGCGTGCCACGTGATTACTCCTTGTAGCGGGGCCGCGGGATGGTCACGCGGCCCGGTTCGATGGGGTCCCGGTCTCAGACGTCCAGTCCCCGGGTGCCCGGGGACCGCGACGTCACTTGCCGAGAAGCTTCTTGATCTTCTTGGCGTCGCCCGGGGCCATCTCGGCGTTGCCGGTCAGGCGCCGCGTCACGCGGGACGACTTGTGCTCCAGCAGGTGGCGCTTGCCGGCGCGCTCGCGCAGCACCTTGCCGGAGCCGGTGATCTTGAAGCGCTTGCTGGCACCGCTGTGCGACTTGTTCTTCGGCATGGCGCCGTTATCTCCTCGTCGGTGACGCCCCCACCCGGTCCTGGAACCGGGCGTGCGGGGACGTCAGTTGTGTCCGTTGTCATCCGGGACGAGAGTCCCGGACCGCGACCTAGGCGTGCTGCTCGTGCTGCTCGGCGGAGGAGTTCTCCTCCACGTCCGCCGCGACGTCCTCCGCCTCGTCCGCCTCGTCGGCGGAGCGGCCCAGACGCTCGGCCTTGCGGGCGGCCTGCGCCTCACGGGCCTCGGCCATCGCCTCGGTCTTCTTCTTGTGCGGGCCGAGAACCATGATCATGTTCCGGCCGTCCTGCTTCGGGTTCGACTCGATGAAGCCGAGGTCCTCCACGTCGTTCGCGAGGCGCTGCAGCAGCCGGAAGCCGAGTTCCGGCCGGGACTGCTCGCGACCACGGAACATGATCGTGATCTTGACCTTGTCGCCCTGCTTGAGGAACCGGACGACGTGACCCTTCTTGGTGTCATAGTCGTGCGGGTCGATCTTCGGCCGGAGCTTCATCTCCTTGATGACCGTGTGCGCCTGGTTCTTGCGCGCCTCACGGGCCTTCATGGCCGACTCGTACTTGAACTTCCCGTAGTCCATGAGCTTGCACACGGGCGGACGGGCGTTCGCCGCGACCTCGACCAGGTCCAGGTCGTACTCCTGCGCGAGCTCCAGGGCCTTGGCAAGCGGCACGATGCCGACCTGCTCGCCGCTGGGGCCGACAAGTCGCACCTCGGGAACGCGAATCCGGTCGTTGATGCGGGGCTCGGCGCTGATGGATCCTCCTCGGTAGCACCACACGGCCATCTGGCAGACAGCCGCGCAACGTCTGTTCACTGAGACCAACCGCGCCGGTACATGAAAAATGCCCCGGACGATCACGAGCGGGGCTCCTGGGGGTGAACCGGAGCACCGCCACGGTGGCCGCGGGGCGCATCATCGGACGGGACCGCCTCGGGTGCGGACCGTCTGACCGGTGACCCGCCGCCTGTGAGGGCGATCGGGTGGGAGTTCGGAGCCTCCACTTGTGGCCGGAGTCCTGCGGGTGTCCCGCTCTCACGAGCGTGGGACGCCACGGCGCACTCCGGCCGGTCGTCCTGCCAGCATACCAGGGCCCCGGCGGGGTGCGCCCCCACGTGCGCCGAGGGGGGGGCGGCGGCTGAGGGCCTAGGCTGAGGCGCGTTTCCCGCCCACGGGCCCGCGCGGTCCGTGCACGCCCATGAAAGTAGAGCACCCAGCGATGAGCGAAGCGACGCACTCCGGTGAGCCCACCGGCTTCGACGACATGACCCGCGACATCGCGGAGGTCCCGGCCGTCGAGGTCATCACCACGGTCGGGGTGCACCTGATGAGCGCCGCCGCCGTGAACCTGGGCCTGGCCGAGGGCGGGGAGGCCCACAAGGACCTCGACGAGGCCCGCAAGCTGATCCACGCCCTGGCCGGTCTGCTGGACGCGGGAGCGACCGAGATCAGCTCCTTCCACGCGGCCCCGCTGCGCGACGGCCTGAAGTCCCTCCAGCTCGCCTTCCGCGAGGCCAGCCTGGTCCCGGACGAGCCGGGCCAGGGGCCGGGCGAGAAGTACACGGGCCCGGTCTTCGGCTGAGCCCCGCTCCCCCGCCGGCTCCGGCCCCGCACGCCACGGCGGCGGGGCCGGAGCCGTCCGGGGCGGAGGGCCCCCGTGGTCCTCAGCGGATGAACAGCGGCTGCCCCGGCGGGTTGCCGTCCGGCGGCAGCAGCGCGATGTCGAGTCCGCGCCCCAGCCGCTCGCGCAGCACCGGGTGCTCGGCGAGCACCTCGGCGATCCGTCGCGCGAGGGGCTCGGCGGCGTTGCCCATGCCCTCCTCCAGTACGAGGACGAGGGTGCCGTCGGCGCTGCGGCTGGGCCCGAGGTGGGCGCGCAGCACGTCGGGCTCGGCGGCGACCGTGTCCCGGACGGCCTCGGTGACGTGCGGGTCGGCGAGCGGGTCGGTGCTCGTGCGTCCTTCGGCCAGGGCCCGCAGCGCCGGCCCGGTGATCTCGTAGGGGACGGGGCCCGCGAGGTCGAGGACGAGGGTGTCGGCCTGTTCGTGCGCGACGGCCTCCAGCGCCTGCCGCAGGGGGACGGCGACGGGGCGCGCGGCCGGGTCCCAGCGCGCGAGGCTCTCGGTCGAGGTGAAGGCGGGCAGCGCCTTGCGGTCTCCGGCCTTGAGCGTGGGGACCGCCATGTCGCTGGTCTTCTCGCGCCTGAGCCCGTTCTCGTCCTGTTCGGCCTCGCCGAGCACGGCGACGACCGGCACGAGCAGGCGGGCGCCGCGCAGCGCGCCGAGGACCGCCGCGTGCGCGGTGTGGTCCTCGGCCCACGCGGAGAGCGCGGCGCTCAGCGCGGGGTCGGCACGGCCGTCGTCGTCGGGAAATCCGGAGTCCGGGATGTTCTTGTTGGCCACGGCGTCGAGCCTATCGACGGGGGCGCGGCCGCGCGCGGCGGCCTCGGCGGCCGGCCGCGCGCCCGGAATCCTCGGGCGCGGCCCGCCCGGTCCTCAGGCGCGGCCCGCCCGTGCGCGGCCGGGCCGTCCGCGCCACAGCGCTCCGGCGGCGAGCAGCAGCAGACCGCCCGTGGCCGCGGCCACGGGTGCCGCCCAGTCGGGGCGGCGCCCGGGTGGGGCGGGTGGCGGGGTGGGGCCGCCGCCGAAGTACTTCTGGCCGTACACCGCCAGGTGCGTGTTCTGGGGCCGCACCCGGGCGGCCGCCTTGAGCGCGGCGGCCGGGTCGATGGTGCCGAAGCCGCGCGCGTCGTCCCTGCCGTTGCCCGGCGGGTCGGCGGCGGTGTCCTCCAGGAGGTCCTTGACCTGATCGGGCGGGAGTCCGGGGTGGGCGGAGCGCAGGAGGGCGACGGCCCCGGAGGCGAAGGCGGCGGCGGCGCTCGTGCCCCAGCCCTCGTAGTAGCGGCGGTCGGGGTTGAGGGTCACGACGTCGTCGCCGGGCGCGCTGACGGTCGCGTACCAGCGGCGGGTGGAGAAGGGGGCGCGCTCTCCGTAGCGGTCGACGGCGGTGACCGCGATGACCCCGGGATAGGCGGCCGGGTAGGACACGTGGTCGCCCTTCTCGCCGCCGTTCCCCGCGGAGGCGACGACCACGACGTTCTTCTTCAGGGCGTACTGGACGGCGGCGTCCTGCGCGGCCTGGGGGCGGGCGGAGGCGCTGTCGTCGCCGAGCGACAGGTTGATGACGTCGGCCCCGTGGTCGGCGGCCCAGCGGATGCCCTCGGCGAGCGCGCCGCCCCGGGTGCGTCCTGCCTCGGGGCGCTTGGGGTCCTCGTCCTCCAGGATCACCCGGACCGGGAGGATTCTGGCCTCGGGCGCGACGCCCATGACGCCGTCCGCGCTGCCGGGCCCGTGGCCGTGGGCGGCGATGATCCCGGCCATGGCGCTGCCGTGCTCGGCCCAGTGGTCCTGTCCCCGGGCGGCGCCGAAGCCGACGAGGTCCTTGCCTCTCAGGACGTTGCCCTCCAGGTCGGGGTGGCTGTCGTCCACCCCGGTGTCCAGGACGGCGACGGTGACGCCGCGCCCCTTGGTGGTGGGCCAGACCTGCTCGGTGTGCAGCGCTTCCAGGCCCCACTGCTGGGCTCTTATGCCGTCGGCCCGCGCGGCGGTCGCGGGCAGCAGGGCGAGGACGACGGCGGCGCCGGCGGCGAGCAGGGCGCGGGGCGCCCGCCGGGGTGGGCCGAGGATCATGGCGCGGGCTCCGAGCGGGTGGGGGCGGCGGCGCGGACGCCCCGGGCGAGGTGGTCGGCGAGGCCCTGGGCGTCGTGGCCGAGTCCGGCCTGGGCGACGGCGGAGCCTGCCCCGGCCCGGGTGGCGGCGGACGCGGGGACGGGGGTGGGGACGGGGCGCGCGTCGGCGAAGCCGGACACGGCGTAGACCACGAGGGGCAGGTCGGTGCGGACCGTGAGGGTCCAGCTCGCGCGCTGGGCCGGCCCGAAACCGGCCGCGGGGGTACCGGCGCGGGCGTACGGGAGGGGCAGCAGGTCGGTGCGGCGGTCCAGGCCCTCGCTGGTGAAGCGGGTGTGCAGGGCCTTCATCGCGGCGCTGTCGCCCTTGGTGAACAGCAGGCCGACGGTGGTGACGTGGCTGCGGGTCGCGTCGGTGTAGGTCGCGCGCAGCAGGCGCAGGCAGCCGACCGGGGCCAGCGCCTTGCGCAGCAGCGGGTCGAAGGCGTGGGCGCAGCCGCTGTCGGGGGCGACGGCGATCCGGTTCCAGGTGCGGTCGGCCCCGCCGGGCCCGGCGCCCCTGCCGTGGACGACGGGCGGGAAGAGGGTGTCGACGGGGGTGCTGTGCCACAGTCCGGCGGCCGCCTCGTAGGCGCTGGGCCGGGCCGGGGCCGCCTGCTCACCGCGTAGCCAACTGCCCGCGAGCGAACCGCTGATGAGCCCGAGTCCGAGAACGACGCCGGTCGCCGCGGCGAGGGTTCTGGGGCGCGGGCGGCGACCGACGGGGCGCAGCCGGGTGGTGGTGTCGTCGTAGTGCTCGGGCCGGTCGACGCGGACGAAGGGGGCCCCGGTGTGCGGTCCCGGGCGCAGGTCGACGGTGCCGGGCAACCGCCGGTCGGGCCGCGCGGCGGCGGTCTCCCGGCGCGGGTCCCGGGGGGCGGGCGGGGGTGCGGTGGGCCCGGGAGCGGGCGGCACGGGGGGTGCCTTGGGCGGGCTCAGCCGGGGCAGCGGCACCCGCGGGGGCCGCACGGGGCGCGGTGGCGCGGCGGGGCGCGGCGGGAGCGCCCCGGACGGGCCGGGGGCGGGAGGAGGCGCGGGAGGCGCGGGAGGCGCGGGCCGGTTGGTGGCCGGGGAGGGCGCGGACCGCGGGGTGGCCGGGGGGTGCCCACAGGCCGCCTCCCCGGACGTCCGCGCCGCCTCGGCCCCGTCGGCGGGGCGCGGGGGCCGCTGCGGCCGGGGCGGGGTCTGCGGGGCGGGTGGGCGCCGCGGCGGGGTCTGCGGGGCGGGGGGTGCGGCGGGTGGGCGGCGCGGCGCGTCCGTGCTCATGCGCTCCCCCGCTCCTTCCGTTCGCCGACGCCACCGGTCCCTCGGGGCAGGCGTGTTCGCGCTCCGGTGTGCCGACACTTTACGGGCTGCGGCGGGGCCGGGGGGACTGCTCGGGCAGCTCGCGGCCTTCTGCCCGGAACGTCCCCCTACCCATCGGTAGGACGGTCTGGCAGGCTGCGGACATGACTGCCCGCGCCGCCGACCGTGCCCGTTACGACCGGGCCACCGCCCAACTAGACGCCCCGCTCGCCCTGGTGGATCTCGACGCCTTCGACGCCAACGCCGCCGATCTGGTGCGGCGGGCCGGTGGCAAACCGGTCCGGGTGGCGAGCAAGTCCGTACGCTGCCGGGCGCTGCTGGAACGGGTCCTGTCGCGGGAGGGTTTCGCGGGGATCATGTCGTTCACGCTCGCGGAGTCCCTGTGGCTGGCCCGTTCCGGTTTCGAGGACGTGCTGCTGGCCTACCCCTCCGTGGACCGGGAGGGGTACGCGGAGCTGTCGGCCGACCCGAAGCTCGCGGCCGCCGTGACCGTGATGGTGGACGATCCGGCGCAGTTGCGCCTCATCGACGCCGCGCGGGACGGGGGCCGAGAGGAGATCCGGGTGTGCCTGGAGCTGGACACCTCGCTGCGTCTGCTGGGCGGCCGGGTGAGGTTCGGCGCGCGCCGCTCGCCGCTGCACTCCCCCGGTCAGGTCGCGGAGCTGGCGCGGGCCGTCGCGCGGACCCCGGGTTTCCGGCTGGTCGGCCTGATGGCGTACGAGGGCCATGTCGCGGGTGTGGGCGACAAGGTGGCGGGCAGTCCGCTGCGTTCCCGCGCGGTGCGGCTGATGCAGGCGACGGCGCGCAGGGAGCTGGTGGTTCGGCGCGCGGAGGTGGTGCGGGCGGTCCGCTCGGTCGCGCCGGACCTGGAGTTCGTCAACGGCGGCGGTACGGGCAGTGTGCAGCACACGGCGGCGGAGTCGGCGGTGACGGAGATCGCGGCGGGCTCGGGGCTGTACGTGCCGCGGCTGTTCGACAACTACACCTCGTTCACGGGCCGTCCGGCGGCGCTGTTCGCGATGCCGGTGGTGCGCAGGCCCGGGGTGGGCGTGGTGACGGTGCTGGGCGGCGGGTATCCCGCCTCCGGCGCGCCGGGCCCGGACCGGCTCCCGGTGCCGTACCTGCCGGAGGGGCTGGCCTATGACCCGCAGGAGGGTGCGGGCGAGGTGCAGACCCCGCTGCTGGGCGCGGTCGCCGACGATCTGCTGATCGGGGACCGGGTGTGGTTCCGGCACGCGAAGGCGGGCGAACTGTGCGAGCGTTTCGACCGCCTGCACCTCGTGACGGGTGACGAGGTGACGGCCACGGTGCCGACCTACCGGGGCGAGGGACGCACCTTCCTGTGACCTGCCGTGACGGCGGGAGGCGAGGGCGGGCGGGCCGGGTCAGCGGCTTTCGTCGAGCGTTCTGATACCGCGCGTCACGGTGTCCATGAGGGAGACGGGGGGCGCGCCGGGCCCGGTGTCGAGGGTGAAGCGGACCACGGCGACGGCGCCCGCCCCGGTCGGGGCGGGGAAGGCCAGGGACTGGGCCCAGCCGCCCGGCCCGGTCCTGGTGCTGACCCGCCAGCGGACGAACCAGCCCTGGCGTCCGGCCACTTCGACGGGCCCGGCGGCGACCTCGCGGTGTCCGGTCATGCCGTCGAAGGGGCGGCCGCCCGCCCCGTCCCGGTCGTAGGCGTGGGCGGCGGTGTCCTCGATGTCGGCCTCGGCCGCCGCGCGGGGGCTGTTGTCGCCCGCGCTGTCCTCGCGGGCGGTGGTGGTGCTGACGCGGCCCTGGTCGCAGTACGTGGTGGCGCCGGGGCACGGGTAGTGCTTCTCGGTGACCATGGTGGGCAGGCCGTCCAGGTCGCCGGTCTTCTTCCAGCCCGCGGGCACCGGTACGGAGATGTTGTTCAGTTCGTCGACGAGCAGGTGCGGGTCGCCGCTCGCGGAGGGGCCCGGCGCCGGGGCGCTCGTCGGCGGGTGCGGGGTGGTGGGGCCCGCGCCGGGGTCGGTGACCCTGATCTCCGGGTCGTCCCCGGTCCCGAGGGCGGCGATGCCGGTGACGATCGCGGCGGCGAGCACGGCGCCGACGAGGGTCACCGCCACGACGCGTCCGCGCACCGGCCGCCGCGCGGGCCCGGGGGAGGTGTCCCCGGAGCCCGGCGGCCCAAAGCCCGTGCCGTAGGCCGCCTCGACCGGGTCGGGCAGCTCGGGTACGCCGCCCGCCCGCCGCACCTGGGCGGTCCAGGCCGTGCCGTCCCACCAGCGCTCGGCGTGCGCCGCCCCGGGATCGGGGTACCAGCCGGGCGGTGCGGGAGGCGTGCTCATGCGGCAACCCTAGGACGTGGCCCCGGTGCCGTACACGGTGTCCCGCTGATCGGGGACGACGGAGCCGTCCTCGCGCCGCACCGGCCCCGCCGTGCCGTCCTCCTCGGTGCGGCCGGTCGTGGCGCAGGGGTAGACGCCCTCCTTTCGGGGCAGCGGCTCGATGAACATGGGGTTGACGAGCCAGCGGCCGTCGCGGTTGTCGTAGGCGCGGCACATGATCTCGTTCTTGTTCCGGTTCAGGACGAGGTGGGCGCCGGTGGCGTCGCCGACGAAGGTGACGTCGGTGTCCGCGTCCCCGCCGCCGATCGCGATGCGGTGTGCCGCGTCCTGCCGGTCCCAGGCGCGCTTGCCGTGGACACCGAAGATCTCCTGGTTGATCCAGCAGCGCTTGCCGTCGATGTAGGGGATGTCGCCGCCCCGGCTGTCGGGCCGGTCCCCGCAGCCCTCGTTCCAGGTGGTGATGCGGCCGCGGTGGTCCAGGAGGCTGCGGATGGCGATGGTGTGCTTCTTGTCGATGCCGACGCCCGCGGACCACACCTCGGTGACGGGTTCGGAGCCGGCCGAGACGATGTACACGTCGAAACCGGCACGCCGCAGGGTGCGGATCAGGTCGCGCTGCTGCGGGTAGTAGCGCACGTACGCGGGGACGGTGTGGGTGCCGACCTTCTGCTCGCTGCCCACGGGGGCGGCGAGGGCCTCGGCGCGTGCCCTGCGGGTGTAGTCGGTGAGTTCGGCGGGGGTGTGCCCGGCGAAGAGCTGCGGGACCCAGGCGTACTCGGGGACGGTCCTGCGGTGGTTCCACTCACCGGCGAAGGCCTCCTCGCCGCTCATGGTCCTCGCCGCGCTGCGGATCTCGAAGATCTCGTCGGCGCAGTCGGGCCGCGTCGAGGTGGGCAGCGGCGCGCCGACGGGCCGGTCGGTTCCGCAGGCCGCGGTCAGGGCGCGGTCGGCGGCGTCGGTGAGCCAGGCGCTGGTCGCCTTCCAGCTGCGCGGGCGCAGGATCTTGTCGTGCCGCAACGACCAGGCGATCGTCGCGTCGGTGATGTCGTTCTTGGAGACGGTGTTGTCCCAGTCGAAGGCGGCGACAGGACGGTCCTCGCCGTATCCGCCCAGGTGGGGGCGGGAGCAGGTGCCGCGTTCGTCGATGACCCGCTGGAGGGCCTCGCGGTTGTGGCCGTACCAGGGCAGTGCGCGGGAGAGCTGGGGGCAGTGGGTGCCGCGCGCGGGGGCCGCGGTCCCCGCGGCCTGGGCGGGGGCGGCGCCGACGAGGGCCGCGGCGGCGAGCCCGAGGGAGCACAGGGAGGCGAGCAACGGACGGGTGCGCATGGGGGGTCCGATCTGTCCGACGGCAGGCGGAGCCCGGGGTCCGGCGGCGCCCGCGGCACGTGCGCGGACGCCCCCGGCCTCGGTGTCATGCACCGTACATCCCGCGTTTACAGGGGGGTCACGTACGCGCCCGAGATTCCGCCGTCGACGAGGAAGTCGGTGGCGTTGACGAACGAGGAGTCGTCGCTCGCGAGGAAGGCGACGGCGGCGGCGATCTCGGTGGCCTCGGCGAAGCGGCCGAGCGGGATGTGCACGAGCCGGCGCGCGGCGCGCTCGGGATCCTTCGCGAACAGCTCCCGCAGCAGCGGGGTGTTGACGGGCCCCGGGCACAGGGCGTTGACCCGGATGCCCTCGCGGGCGAACTGCACGCCGAGTTCGCGGGACAGCGCGAGGACCCCGCCCTTGGAGGCGGTGTACGAGATCTGGCTGGTGGCCGCGCCCATCCGGGCGACGAAGGAGGCGGTGTTGATGACGGAGCCGCGCCGCTGCTGCCGCATGTAGGGCAGGGCCGCCTTGCAGCACAGGTAGACGGAGGTGAGGTTGACCTCCTGGACGCGGCGCCAGGCGTCGAGTCCGGTGTCGAGGATGGAGTCGTCCTCGGGTGGGGAGATACCGGCGTTGTTGAAGGCGATGTCGACGCTGCCGTAGGTGTCGAAGGCGGTCCGGAAGAGGGCGTCGACCTGCTCGGGGGCGGTCACGTCGACGCGGACGAAGGTGCCGTCGACCTCCTCGGCGGCCGCCTTCGCGCTGTCACCGTCGATGTCGGCGCACACGACGTGGGCGCCCTCGGAGGCGAGCCGGCGCACGCTCGCGAGGCCGATGCCACTGCCGGCGCCGGTGACGACGGCGGTACGGCCCACGAGGCGGCGGCAGACGGGCTGCTCCCCGTCGGGGGCGGGGGGCGGCGGGGTGCTGGTCATGGGGCGTCAGCCTTCCGTGGCGATGAAGACGTTCTTGGTCTCGGTGAACGCGGTGAGCGCGTCGGGGCCCAGTTCCCGGCCGAGGCCGGACTGCCGGTAGCCCCCGAAGGGGGTCGTGTAGCGCACGCTGCTGTGCGAGTTGACGGAGAGGTTCCCGGCCGCGATGCCCCGTGACACGCGCAGCGCGCGGCCGACGTCCCGGGTCCACACCGATCCGGAGAGCCCGTAGGGGGTGGCGTTGGCGAGCCGTACCGCCTCCTGTTCGTCCTCGAAGGGCAGGACGACGGCGACCGGCCCGAAGACCTCCTCGACGGCGACCGGGGCCTCGGGGGAGACGTCGGTGACCAGGGTCGGCGGGTACCAGAACCCGGGCCCCCCGGGGCAGGAGCCGCGTACCAGGCTCAGGTCCTCGCTCACGTACGAGCGCACCCGCTCGCGCTGGCGGGCGGAGACGAGCGGGCCCATCTGGGTGGCCTCGTCGGCCGGGTCGCCGACGACGACGGAGCGCAGCGCGGGCACGAGCAGGGACAGGAAGCGGTCGTAGGCGGAGCGCTGCACGAGGATGCGGGTGCGGGCGCAGCAGTCCTGGCCCGCGTTGTCGAGGAAGGACATCGGCGTACCGGCCGCGGCGGCCTCCAGGTCCGCGTCGGCGAACACCACGTTGGGGCTCTTCCCGCCGAGTTCGAGGGTGACGGGCTTGACCTGTTCGGCGCACAGGGCCATGACGCGCCGCCCGACGCGGCTGGACCCGGTGAACACGATCTTGGCGACGCCAAGGTGGCGTACGAGGGCCTCGCCCGCGACGGGGCCGGTGCCGGGCAGCACCTGGAAGAGGTCCTCGGGCAGCCCGGCCTCGCGGGCGAGTTCGGCCAGGCGCAGGGCGGTGAGCGGGGTGGTCTCGGCGGGTTTGAGCAGTACCGCGTTGCCGGCGGCGAGGGCGGGGGCGGTGCCCCAGCCGGCGATCGGCATCGGGAAGTTCCAGGGGGCGATGACGCCGACCACGCCGAGCGGTTCGAGGAAGGTCACGTCGACCCCGCCGGCCACCGGGATCTGCCGGCCGTTGAGGCGTTCCACTCCCCCGGCGCAGTACTCCAGCAGGTCCCGGACGTTGCCCGCCTCCCAGCGGGCGTTGCCGAGGGTGTGCCCGGCCTCGGAGACCTCCAGCCGGGCCAGTTCCTCGACGTGCGCGTCCACGACGGCGGCGAAGCGGCGCAGCAGCCGGGCCCGGTCGGCGGGGGCCAGCGCCGCCCAGCCGCTCTGGGCGCGGGCGGCACGGCGCACGGCCCGGTCGACGTCCTCGGCGCTCGCGGCGGGCACGGTGCTCAGCACCTTCTCGGTGGCGGGGTCGAGGACGGTCAGCGAGCCGGGGTCGTCCCCGTACGGCGCGATCTCGTTCAACGTGCCTGTCCTCCAGAGTGGTTGACGGACGGCGCGGTCCCGGCCGCGCGCGGGCGGGCCGGGAGCCGCTCGGTCACGGGCGGGCTCAGAGCCGTTCGAAGGAGCGGCGCAGCTCCCAGTCGGTGACCGCCGCGTCGAAGGCGTCGAGTTCGACGCGGGCCATGTTGGCGTAGTGGTCGACGACATCCTGCCCGAACGCCTCCCGGGCGAGCGGGCTCGCGGACCACAGCCCGGCGGCCTCCCGCAGGGTCCCCGGCACGTGCGCGTAGTCGCCCTCGTAGGCGTTTCCCCCGCAGGGGGCGGGGAGTTCGAGTTCGTGCTCCACTCCGTACAGTCCGGCCGCGACCAGCCCGGCGACGGCGAGATACGGGTTGACGTCCCCGCCCGGCAGACGGTTCTCGAAGCGCAGTGAGGGGCCGTGCCCGACGACCCGCAGGGCGCAGGTGCGGTTGTCGCGGCCCCAGGCGACGGCCGTCGGGGCGAAGGAGCCGGCGCGGAAGCGTTTGTAGGCGTTGACGGTGGGCGCGTACAGGAGCGCGAAGTCCCGCAGGGCGGCGAGCTGTCCGGCCAGGAAGTGCCGCATGAGCGGGGACATGCCGTCGGCCGCCTCCCCCGCCATGAGCGGGGTGCCCTCCAGGTCGGCGAGCGAGAGGTGGATGTGACAGGAGTTGCCCTCGCGCTCGTTGTACTTGGCCATGAAGGTGAGCGAGCAGCCCTCCTGCGCGGCGATCTCCTTGGCCCCGGTCTTGTAGAGGCTGTGGTGGTCGCAGGTGACGAGCGCCTCGTCGTAGCGGAAGACGATCTCGTGCTGGCCCGGGTTGCACTCGCCCTTCGCGGACTCGACGGTGAGTCCGGCGCCCGCCATGTCGTTGCGGATGCGGCGCAGCAGCGGTTCGACGCGGCCGGTGCCGAGGACCGAGTAGTCGACGTTGTACTGGTTGGCCGGGGTCAGGCCCCGGTAGCCGAGGTCCCAGGCCCGCTCGTAGGTGTCCTTGAAGACGATGAACTCCAGCTCGGTGCCCGCGCGGGCGGTCAGTCCGAGCCCCGCGAGCCGGTCGAGCTGACGGCGCAGGATCTGCCGGGGCGCGACGGGGACCGGTTCGCCGTCCGCGCTTTCGAGGTCGGCGAGCAGCAGCGCGGTGCCGGGGTGCCAGGGGACGCGGCGCAGGGTCGCGAGGTCGGGGCGCATCGCGAAGTCGCCGTAGCCCCGCTCCCAGGAGGAACTGGCGTATCCATCCACGGTGTTCATCTCGACGTCCACGGCGAGCAGGTAGTCGCAGCCCTCGCTGCCGTGCCGCAGCACCTCGTCGAGGAAGAAGCCGGCCGCGAACCGCTTGCCCTGGAGCCGGCCCTGCATGTCGGGGAAGGCGAGGACGACCGTGTCGATGTCCCCCGCGCGCACGAGCAGGTGCAGTTCGTCGACGCTCAAGGGGGGTGTGCGCTCCGCCACGGGAGGTGCTCCTTCGGTCAGCCGGAGGCTCTGGGGGTGGCCGCGACGTCTTGTGCGGTGCCCGCGGTGTCCGGTGCGGCGAGCGTGCGTGCCGGGCGCCGTGGGTGCTGTGCGGGACCTCGCGGACACGCCCTAAGGTATGGCGGGCGACCATTGAGGGGAAGGGGGCGCGACCGTGGGGGAGGAGACCGGGGACGCGAGGCCCGCCGCGCGCGACGGGGCGCCGGCGGAGCGGGCGCTCCGGCCGGCCGCGCGGGACCCGCTGCTGCTGCGCCCGGTGCGCGGCGGGAACGGCTTCGAGGAGGCGCTGGAGCAGATCCTCCAGGTCGTACGGCTCGGTCTCGTTCCCGCGGGGCGGCGGCTGCCTCCGGAACGGGAGCTGGCCGCGCGGCTGGGTGTCTCCCGGGCAACCCTGCGCGAGGTGCTGCGGGTGCTGCACGCGGAGGGCCTGGTGTGCTCGCGGCGCGGCCGGTACGGGGGCACCTTCGTGCTGCCGAGGCCGTACGCCGCGCAGGAGGCGGCCGGGCGCGCGGAGCTGCGGCGCCGTGTCGAGGGCGTGGATCTCGCGGACGTCCTCGACTTCCGCGAGGTCCTCGAGGTGGGCGCCGCCCGGTTGTGCGCCCGCGGGCAGCGGGCGGAGGGCCGCGACGGACGGCTGCGCGCGGCGCTGGAGGCCACGGCTGACGCGCCGCTGCCCGAGTACCGCAGGCAGGACACGCTGCTGCACCTGACGATCGCCGAATTGTCGGGCTCCCCGACGCTGGCCGCGCGGTACGCGGAGGTGCGGGCGACGGTCAACGAACTGCTCGACTGCATCCCGCTGCTGGTGCGCGGCCTGGAGCACGCCCAGCGGCAGCACGAGGCGCTGGTCGCGGCGCTGCTCGCGGGGGACGAGCGGGCGGCGGGCGAGACGATGCGGGAGCACTGCGCCGGTACGGCGGCGCTCCTGCGCGGTTTCCTGGCCTGAGCGACGGCCCGCCGCGAGGGCGCGCCGGCCGCCCGGGACGGGGATCGGCGAACCGTGCCTGCCCTACGGCAATGGTGTGGCAGCATGCCTTTGCGTCGTGCGGCGTTCTCGCGTCGTCCCGGTGGTGCCGCGTCCGTGTGGTGCCGAACCCTCGTGGTGCCGCGTCCGCGCGTCGCGTCCTCGTGGTGTCCCGCGCGTGTCCGGCGCCGGGTCGGAACGGCCGGCCGGTCCGGAGGAGCCCGGGTGGTGACGGCCCGTACGGAGAGGCGGTCCGCGGTGCCTGAGCCCTTCGTCCCGTTCGTCGGTATCAGTACGTACTGGGAGGCGGAGGCCGCGTGGGGCGAGTGGCGGCTGCCCGCGGCTCTGCTGCCGGCCGGCTACCCGGGCCTGCTGCGGTCGGCGGGCGCCCTCACGGCGCTGCTGCCGCCGGACGCACCACGGCGGGCGGCGCGCACGGTGGCGCGGCTGGACGGAGTGGTGATCGCGGGCGGGGCCGACGTGGACCCCGCGCGCTACGGCGCCGAGCGCCATCCGCGGTGCGGCCCGGCAGCCCCCGAGCGCGACGCGTGGGAACTCGCCCTGATCGAGGCGGCCCTGGACTCCGGCACCCCGCTGTTCGGCATCTGCCGGGGCATGCAGTTGCTCAACGTGGCGCTGGGCGGCACCCTGCACCAGCACATCGAGGGCCACGGCGGCGGACACGGCGTCTTCGGCACGCATCCGGTGACGCCGGCACCCGGAACGCGGTACGCCGCGCTCGTCCCGGAGTCCGTGGAGGTCCCGGTCCACCACCACCAGTCGGTCGACCGGCTCGGAGCGGGCCTGGTGACCGGCGCGCACGCGCTGGACGGCACCGTGGAGGCCCTGGAGCTGCCGGGCGATCCGTGGGTGCTCGGCGTCCAGTGGCACCCGGAGGTGGGTACGGACGTACGGGTGGCGCGCGGGTTCGTGGAGGCCGCGAGCGGGGCGGTGGCACGGGAGGCGGGTCCGCGACGGGCTCGGGCGCGCTGAGCCGGCGCCCGCTTCCACCGGTACGCCCGCCTCTCGCGGGACCTCGGCGGATGGCTGCCAGCGGACGGCGGCCCCGGCCGGAGCGCGTCTCCCACCGTCGTGGGGTGACCGGATCGCCTGGCGGGCCTGAGGCACGGCCCGGCTACGCGCGCCGGGCCACCGCGGCGCTCGCTTGCCGTCCGTCACGCCCTGCGCGTGTGCCCCCTCGGCCCTGTCGGCCGAGGGGGCACACGTGTCGCGCGGAGGCTAGCGCTCGACCTTGAGTTCCAGTTCGCAGTCAAGGGTCTGCGTGAACTCTTCGTTTCCCTGACGGTACTGGAACCGGCAGTGCTTGATGTTTTTCTCGGGTGGTGAGGTGATGCGGATTCTGGCCTGGAAGAATATGTCGCTGTCCTTCTTGGCCGGGACCTTCACCGGGGAGTCCGCGTAGTTCTTCAGGCGTGCGAAGTCGGGTGTGTCCGATTCCCCTTCGAGCGCCAGCAGGGGTAGTCCGTCGGTGTCGTTCACATTGTAGGCGGCGTAGCTGACCACCTTGAGCCCCTTGGGGGGATCGACGATACTCGCCCCGGTGATCTCGATGGGCCGGCTGCTCACATTGCGTGGCACGGGAAGTGCGAAGTACCACGTCTGCCCGGTTCTCGCGTGGGTGTTGCCGACCGTGCCGCTCGACTGTGTTCCTTCCGCGTCCAGCGCGTGGCCCTTGCTCTGCGCGTCGG
The DNA here is from genome assembly GCF_042869355.1 of Streptomyces sp. NPDC007088. Lineage (NCBI taxonomy): Bacteria > Bacillati > Actinomycetota > Actinomycetes > Kitasatosporales > Streptomycetaceae > Streptomyces > Streptomyces sp. NPDC007088. The sequence goes on along the minus strand of NZ_JBIAFO010000005.1, from coordinate 155,205 downwards.
AGCAGCCGGCGAGGAGAAGACAGATCAGCAGCGCCGCACCTCTAGTACGAGTAGAAGACGCCCGGCTTGCCCGAAGGGCTGTCATTCTTTCCCCAGATGTAGTGCTTGGAGTTCTTCCGGTCACCGGCGGTGATGCGCTGCCGGTGGTCACGGTCGTAACCGGTGGATCCGCCCAGGGAGACACCGAAGGCGCTGACCGCGCCGGACCACTTGACGCTGCGGTTCTTTCCCAGCTGGAAGTAGGAGCCCCGGGCCACGTAGGCGCGGTGGGACTTGGGAGAGTCGAGGTACTTCAAGCCGTCCTTGCTCCGGACGTCCTTACCGTACTTTCCGGTGGCGCCACCCGCGGGGATCGAGTACTTACCGGGCTTGATCACGTAGCGCGTGAAGGTGTTGTTGCCGCCGCACTTCCACGTCTCCTTGTACTTGGTGTACTTGATCGGCACCTTCCACTGCTTGGCGTAGTAGGGGCCCTTGTTGGTGTAGCCCGTGGTGACGCTCATGGACGATCCCAGGCTCGCGCTTCCCGTGATGGTCCAGTTGCTTCCCGTCTTGGCCGCGACGTCGACGGTGGAGGACAGCTTGCTGTCGTAGTCGACGGAGGCCTTCGCGTCCCAGTAGGCGTGGCCCTCGCCCACCGTGGTGTAGTAGACCTTCTTGTCGACGGTCTTGGTCTTCGTGCGGTCGCATCCCCCGTCCATGGGCACCACGGCGAGGGACTTGGTGTCCTGTCCGCCTACGAGGTAGGGGTTGAACCCGGTCGGCAGGTCCCCGGTCGCGTTCTGCCACTTGGGCAGCGGGCTGTCGCCCAGCGTGTCGGTGGGGCTCGACTCCTGCTTCTCGGCCCAGCTGTTGGCGTAGTCAGCCGTCAGCTGGGAACGCCTCGCCGGGTCCTGCGACTCGCTCAGGGCCGACACCTCGCCGTCGGCCTCGGAGGTGGCGCCCAGCGGCAGCAGTTCCGCGGGCTGTTCGCTCTCGTCGTCGGCGAGGGCCAGGCCGCGCGCCGACGCGGAGGCCGCGGCCGGTGCGGCCGTGAGGTGGGTGATGCCGCCCATGGGGACACCGGTCTTCGTGGTGCCCGTCGCGGTCGCCATCGCGTTGACGATCCCGCCGTTCTCGTCCGCGGCCTGGCGCACCTCGGCGGGCAGGGTCTTGGGAAGCTTCAGGGTCCAGCTTCCGTCGGCCGCGGTCACGGCCGTGCCGAGCGTGGGCAGGACGACCTCGGAGCCGTCCTCGGGCACGGTGTCGACGGCCTCGACGCTGACGGTCAGTCCGGCGGCGGGCGCGCCGTTGCCGAGGACGAACTTGCCCTTGAGTACCTCGGGTGCGCCGGGGGCGGGCGGTGTGCCGGGTTCCTCCGCCACGGCCGCGGGGGCGTCGGGGTCGTCCGCGGCCGCGCCCAGGGTGGGCTTCTCCTCGCCGGCGTCCGCCAGGCAGGTGGCCGTGTCCGCGAGCACCTCTCCGCTCAGCCCGGCCCCGTACTCGGGGTTGGTGGCGGTGAGGCCCTGAGCCGCCGTGTAGGCGCGCACCGTACCGTCGCTCGCGGTCGTCCGCACAGCGCCGGGGCCGGCCGCCCAGCCCTGGGTCTGCGAGGCGTCGACGGTGCCCACGACGGTCCCCTGAGCCGGGAAGCCCGGACGCGGGGTGGCCGTGTAGGCCCACGCGCGGATGACGCCGTTGGTGAGCGTGTACGTCGTCGATCCGACCGCCCACACGTCATCGGCCTTGGTGAACGCGACCACGGCGGGGTGGTCGAAGGCCAGAACCTCCGGGTCGAGCGACAGATCTCCCGCACCCGTGAGCGGAGCGCTCTGGTGGAAGAACTCCAGCTTTCCGCCGCCGTGGATGGAGAAGATCAGGTCTCCGTTGGACCAGACGCGGTTGTGGCGTGCCGTCCAGTTGACGTCGTACGTCTTCACCGGCGTCAGAAGATTTCCACCGGTGTCCGTGCGGTCCTGGTAGGTCTTCAGCCCCCCGGCCGCCGTCACCTCGTAGATGACGCCGTGCCCGCCGGAGAAATAGTAGCTGCCGCTGTTCAGCTTGGCCGTTTTCCCGGCGTCGATGAGATTGGAGTCGGTGGAGTTCGCCGGATTCCAGTCGACGTACTTCGTCAAAAGATTCCCGGCAGGATTAATGAGGTAGGCCGACGCCTTGGTCTGGCAAGCCGACGCAGCGAAAGCCTTGGCGGATTCCCCCGTGAACTGCGGAGCGACGACCGCACCCGCGGTCAAGGCTGCGACGAAAACACCGCTTGCCGCCGTACGGGAAAGTCTTCGCAGGTTCCTGTTTAACACGCAATTCCCCCCTGGTCCGAGAGACCGAAACTCTTCGGCCTCTCTTTGGAGGCAATGAAAGCACGACCGGAGATTCCTTCGAAGTATCTTCACGAAGACGGTGACCGGGTTGACACTTTTCAGGCCCGATGTCCGTTTCGTTTTCTCATTTTCTGAGATTCACCTGAGGTGAATTTGAGGAATCAACGCACCGGAGTTCTGTATTCCGCCGCGGCGGCGGCCGGAGTCCGCAGGGCGCAGACGGCGAGGCCGCGCCGGACCCGTCGCGCGGAGCGCGTATCGCCGGTCCGCACGCGCGAGGCGTCCTCGAACTCAAGCGCCGTTGACGGCCGGTCCGTCCCCGGCTCGGGTCACTGGGCGATCCCTCCGTTGCTCTTCAGCGACTGGCCGTTGACCCACTGTCCCTGCGGTGAGCACAGGAACTCGACGAGGTGGGCGGTGTCCTCGGGGGTGCCGAGCCGTCCCAGCGGGGTGTGGCGCACGAGCCGCCCGCGCAGTTCCCCGGACATCCAGCCGGTGTCCACCGGCCCGGGGTTGACCACGTTGGCGCTCACGCCCAGGTGGGCGAACTCGTGGGCCGCGGCGAGGGTGATGCGGTCCAGTGCCCCCTTGCTCGCCCCGTACGGCAGGTTGTGGACGGTGTGGTCGCTCGTGAGGGCGATGATCCGTCCGGTGCCGGGCGGACCGCCGAACCGCGAGCCGAACGCGCGGATCAGCAGCCAGGTGGCGCGCGCGTTGACCGCGAAGTGGCGGTCAAAGCTCTCGACGGTCGTGTCGAGCAGGCCGGAGTCGACCGATTCGGCGTGGCACATGACGAGAGCCGTGATTCCCCCGAGCCGGCGTGCGGCCTCGTCGAGGACGCGCTCGGGGACATCCGGGTCGGCGAGGTCCGCCTCGATCGCCGTGGTGGCGGCGCCGTGCCCGGCGAGTCCGGCGGCGATCTTCTCCGCCGCCCGTTCCTCGGCCCCCCAGGTCATGCGCGCGTCGTAGGGGCTCCAGTAGGTGAAGGCGATGTCCCAGCCCGCGGCGGCGAGCCGGTGCGCGACGCCCGCGCCGATCCCGGCGGTGCGGCCCACACCGGTGACCAGGGCGACCGGGCGGGGTGTCGCAGGTGTCGGGGTGTCAGAAGTGGTCATGCTTCCTCATGGTCCGGGCCGAGCCTCGGGCGGCGCAACCGGATTGCGGGCGCCCCGCGCCCCGTCAGCCCCGCCTCGCCGGCTCCACTGCCTTCGGCCTCTCCCCGTCAGCTCCACTGCCGTCAGCCCCGCCTCGCCGATCCCGCCTCGTCAGTCCCGTCTCGTCAGTCCCAGCAGGTCTCGTGCGGGTCCGGCCGGGCGGTGGCCCTTGGGCCACACGGCGCGCAGCGCGCGGTCCAGGGGGGTTCCGCGCACCGGCACGGGGACGAGCCGGCGGGCCACCAGCTCCTCGCCGACGGCCAGTTCGCTCAGGACGGCGGGGCCCGCCCCGCTGAGGGCCGCCGACTTCACGGCCGTGGTCGAGGAGAGTTCCAGCAAGGGCGCGGCGAGCCCGCCGTACGGCACGAGGGCCGCGTCCAGTACCTGGCGGGTGCCGGAGCCCTCCTCCCGCAGGATGAGCGGGGTGCGGGCGAGTTCGGCCGGGTCCAGGCCCTCCCGCAGCAGCGCCCAGGGGTGGCCGGGCGCGACGAGCAGGAGCAGCCGGTCGCGGGCGACGACGGCCGAGTCGACCCCGGCGGGCGCGGCGATCCCCTCCACGAACCCGAGGTCGGCCTCCCCGGCGAGGAGCCCTTCGACCACGGCACGGGAGTTGCCCGCGCGCAGCGACACGGCCGTGCCGGGGCGCAGCCGGCGCAGCGCCACGAGCCAGTCGGGCAGCAGGTACTCGCCGACCGTCATGCTCGCGGCGACCCGCAGGCGCGAGTCCCTGCGGGTGCGCAGCGCCTGCGCGCCCGCGTCGAAGGCCTCGGCGGCCTCGACGACGCGGCGGGCCCAGCCGGAGACGAGGACTCCGGTGTCGGTGAGCCGCGAGCCGCGCGGGGAGCGGTCCACGAGGTCGGCGCCGAGGCGCTGTTCGAGAGCGCGGACCCGGCCGCTCGCGGCGGGCTGGCTGATGCCGAGTTCGCGGGCGGCCCGGCCGAGGCTGCCGAGCCGGGCGACGGCCAGGAGCAGTTCGAGCGCTCCGAGGTCGGGGACGCGGTGCGAGAGGGGCTTCGCGGCGGGGGCCGTGCGGGGTGGCGCGGTGCCCTCGGCCGCCGGTCCCGCCCCGGCCCCACGCCGCACGTGCCCCGCCCCTTCCCCGGTCCTGCGCTGTGCCTCGGTCATCGGTCCACCTTATGCCCTCATAGCCGTATCGTCCCTGGTGGGAGGGGGGTGGGCCAGGAAAGGCTGGGGGTATGACCGTCCTCGCTCCGCCTCGTGCCGGTACCGTCCCGCCTCCGTCCGCTCCCGCGTCCCGGCTGGGGGAGCTGGGCCCGCACCACTACGCGGCGGTCATGGGGACGGCGATCCTGTCGACGGCCGGTGCCTCGCTGCCGGTCGGGGTGCCGGGGCTCGGCGGGCTGTGCGAGGGGCTGTGGGCGCTGTCGGTCCTGACGCTGCTCGTGCTGTTGGCCGCGCGCGCCCTGTTCTGGTCCCGGTACCCGGGCCGGGCACGGGAGGCGCTGCGGGACCCGGCGACGGCCCCGTTCTACGGGTGTCTGCCGATGGCCTTCCTCGCGGTGGGCGCGGCGACGCTGCACGCGGGCCGCGCGGTGCTCGGCGCGCAGGTGTCGACGGCGGTGGCCTGGGCGCTGTTCGTGGTGGGAACCGTACTCGGCCTGGTGGTCGCGGTGGGTGTTCCGCTGCTCATGGCGGTGGGCGGCACCGCGCGGATCGCCGACGTCTCCCCGGTGTGGCTGCTGCCGCTGGTGTGCCCGATGGTGTCCGCCTCACTGGGCCCGCAGCTCGCGCCGCACCTCTCCTCCGTCCCGGCGCGCGCCACCCTGCTGTACGGCTGTCTCGCGCTGTTCGGCATGTCGCTGCTGGCGACGCTCGCCCTGCTGCCGCTGATCGTGGGGCGGCTGCTGGCGGGCGGGCCCTGGCCGCTCGCGCTGACCCCCTCGCTGTTCCTGGTCCTCGGCCCGCTCGGGCAGTCCACGACGGCGGCGGGCGCGTTCGGCTCCGTGGCGCGCGGGGCGCTTCCGGCACCTTTCGCGGCCGGCTTCACGGCGTTCGGGGTGCTGTACGGCGTTCCGGTGCTCGGCTTCGCCCTGCTGTGGCTGGCGCTGGCGGGGGCGCTGGTGGCGCGGGCGCTGCGCCGGGGGCTGCGGCCCGCACCGACGTGGTGGGCCTTCACCTTCCCGGTGGGGACCTGTGTGACGGGGGCGACCGGCCTCGCCGGGCTCACCGGGCTGGAGGTCTACCGCTGGGGGGCGGCGGCCCTGTACGCGTTCCTCGTGGTGGCGTGGTGCGCGGCGGTCCTCGGCACGCTCAGGCCGCTGGTGCGCGGGGGTGGCGCAACGCCTGCCCCAGGCGGCGCGCGGCCGGACCGAGCGAGGGCCCGTACCACGTGAGGTCACGGCCGCTGACGAGGGCGGCGGGTACGGAGAAGGACTCGGGTCCGTCGCTCGTGGTGAAGCGGTAGGGCTCGTCGGGCAGGACGACGAGTTGCGGTGCGCCGCGCTCCAGCTCCCGCGGCGCGATCCGGGGGTAGCGCTCGGTGTGCCCGGCGTACACGTTGCGTACGCCGAGCCGGTCGAGGAGGTCACCGGCGAAGGTGTCCCGGCCGAGCACCATCCAGGGCCTGCGCCATACGGGGACGACGGCGCGCACCGGTTCGGGCAGGGCGGGCGGCGACTCCCACGCGGCCGCGGCCTCGTCGAGCCAGCGGGGCCGCCCGCTCCCGCAGGCGGCGAGGACACGGTCGAGTTCGGCGAGGGCCTGCGGGAGGTCGCGGACGTGCGTCACGAGGACCTCGGTACCGGCGGCGCGCAGGGCGTCGAGGTCGGCGGGCCGGTTCTCCTCCTCGTTGGCGAGGACCAGATCGGGCCGCAGGGCGGTGATCCGGGCGGTGTCCGGGTTCTTGGTCCCGCCGATGCGGGCGACGTCCAGTGCGGCCGGGTGGGTGCACCAGTCGGTGGCGGCGACGAGCAGTCCCGGCGCGGTCTCGGCCAGGGCCTCGGTGAGCGAGGGCACGAGGGAGACGACGCGCGGGGGCCGCGAGGTGCGCGCCGCACTCACTTGGGTGGCGCCTCGGTCGCCTCGATGTGGTCGCCGACCGCCACCACGAGCAGCCGGGTGTCGGGTTCGGTGGCCCGCCAGCGGTGCCGTACGCCGCCGCTCAGGTAGAGGGTGTCGCCGGCGCCGAGCTGGTGGACACGGCCCTCCGCCTCGGCCTCGGCGGCTCCGTCGGCGACGTAGAGCAGGGTGTCGTTGCGGTACTGGAACTCGCGGCCGGGGTCGTGGTCCCCGCAGTACTCCATGGCTTGCATCTGGTGCTGTCCGCGCACCAGGGGCCGCACGGCGGGGTCGGGGGCCATGAGGCCGGTGTCGTCCTCGGAGCGGACCACGTCCACGGTGTGGGCGGGGTCGGCGGCGGCGAGCAGTTCCCCGGTGGTGGTCTCCAGCGCCTCGGCGACCAGGCGCAGCGAGCGCAGCGAGGGGCGGGCGCGTTCGTTCTCGACCTGGCTGAGGAAGGGCACCGAGAGGCCGGAGCGGCGGGCGACGACGGCGAGGGTCAGGTCGAGGGCGCGCCGGCGGCGCCGTACGGCGTTGCCGACCCGTGGTGCTTCCTTCTCGTCCATCGCTGGTGCTCCCTCCTGCCCGCGGCTCCCCGAGGGGGATGAGTGAAGCCTACGCAGGTTCTGTGCCGCGTGGGGCCGGGGCGGGAAGTGCGGTGGGCGGGCGGACCGGCGCCCGTGACGCGTGGGGCCGGTGGTGCGCCGGGCGGCCGGCCCCGGCGACCAAGCACCGAGGAGCGGCCTGCGGCCACGCGAAAGGGGCGGGCTCCGGTCACGGAGTCCGCCCCTTTCCCGGGCAGGTGGGTCACCGGCGGCGGGTCACCGCCGCAGGGCCCGGCCGCTTACTGCGGGGCCATCTTGTCGACGGTGCCCGGGTGCTTCTTGACCCAGGCGTCGACGGCCTCCTCCTCGTGCCCGGTGCCGAACTTGTGCAGTTCGTTCTCCAGTCCGGACAGCTCGGTGTCGCTCATCTTGAAGTCCTTGAGCCACTCGTTGAGCTGCGGGTACTGCTTCGGGAACTTCTTGGAGGCGACGGTGGTGATGCGGTCGCCCTTGCCGAAGGAGCCCTTCGGGTCCTTGAGCTTGGTCAGGTCGTACTGGTTGTACGCCCAGTGCGGCGACCACAGCATGACCGCGATCGGCTCCTTCTTGGCGTACGCCCGCTTCAGCTCGGACAGCATGCCGGGGGTGGAGCCGTCGACGACCTTGTACTCCTTGTCGAGGCCGTAGGAGGGGAGCACCTTGTTCTTCAGGATGTCCATGGTCGCGGTGCCCGGCTCGATGCCGACCACCCGGCCCTTGAACTCCCCGCCCTTGCCCTTCAGGTCGGCCAGGGACTTGACGTCCTTGACGTAGGAGGGCACGGCGATCTCCAGGGAGGTGGGCGAGTACCACTCCCCCACCTTGGTGAGCTTGCTGCCGTACTTGTCCCAGTAGTTCTTCTGGGTGTAGGGCAGCCAGCCGTCGAACTGCGCGTCGAGCTGTCCGCGCGCCATGGCGGCGTACATCGGGCCGACCTCGAACTGCTTGAGGTTCATCTTGTAGCCGCGCTCCTCCAGGACGTGCTTCCAGAGGTAGGTGGCGGCGATGTCCTCTTCCCAGGGGAACCAGGCCACGTTCAGCGGCCGGGTGCGCTCGTCCTTGCCGTCGGAGTTCTTCGAGACGCTCTTCGCGGTGCTGCCGCCCTTGACGGGGGCGAGCTTGTCGACCAGGCCCGGGTTGTCCTTCAGCCAGGTGCGCACGGCCTCCTGCTGCTTGCCCTTGCCCGCGTCCTGGACGGCCGCCTCAAGACTCGTGAGCTGCTTCTCCGTCAGCTTGAAGTCCTTGAGCCACTTCGCGAGCTCGGGCTGGTCCTTGGAGAAGCCCTTGCGGGCGAGGGTGTGGACGGTGTCGCCCTTGCCCCAGCTGTTCTTCGTGTCCTTCAGCTTGGTCAGGTCGTACTTGTTGTACGCCCAGTGCGGCGACCACAGCGTGACCGCGATGGGCTCCTTCTTCTTGTACGCCCGGTCCAGCTCCGCCAGCATGCCCGGCGTCGAACCGTCCACGACCTTGTACTTCGACAGGCCGTAGTCCTTCACGACCTTGTCCTTCAGCAGCCCCATCTCACCGGCCGACGGCTCGATACCGACGATCCGGTTCTTGAACTGCGACTCCTTGCCCTTCAGGTCGTCCATGGACTTGACGCCCTTGACGTACGAGGGCACCGCGATCTCCAGAGACGTGGGCCCGTACCAGGAGCCGAGGTCCTCAAGTCTGTCGCCGTACTTCTTCCAGTAGTGCGCGTGCGTGGTCGGCAGCCAGGAGTCGGTCTCGAAGTCGACCTGCCCGTTGGCCATACCCGTGTACAGCGCCCCGGCCTCGTACTGCTTCGCGTCGACCTTGAACCCGCGGCGCTCCAGGATCTCCTTCCACAGGAAGGTGGAGGCCACGCCCTCGTCCCACGGGATGTAACCCATGCTCACGGTGTCGCCCTTGCCGACGTCCGCGGACTGGCTCTGCACGGGAGCGAACTTGTCGACCAGACCCGGGTTGTCCTTCAGCCAGGTGCGCACGGCCTCCTGCTGCTTGCCCTTGCCCGCGTCCTGGACGGCCGCCTCAAGACTCGTGAGCTGCTTCTCGTCGAGCTTGAAGTCCTTGAGCCACTGACCGACCTCGGGATTGTCCTTCGAGAAGCCCTTGCGGGCGAGGGTGTGGACGGTGTCGCCCTTGCCCCAGCTGTTCTTCGTGTCCTTCAGCTTGGTCAGGTCGTACTTGTTGTACGCCCAGTGCGGCGACCACAGCGTGACCGCGATGGGCTCCTTCTTCTTGTACGCCCGGTCCAGCTCCGCCAGCATGCCCGGCGTCGAACCGTCCACGACCTTGTACTTCGACAGGCCGTAGTCCTTCACGACCTTGTCCTTCAGCAGCCCCATCTCACCGGCCGACGGCTCGATACCGACGATCCGGTTCTTGAACTGCGACTCCTTGCCCTTCAGGTCGTCCATGGACTTGACGCCCTTGACGTAGGACGGGACCGCGATCTCCAGAGACGTGGGCCCGTACCAGGAGCCGAGGTCCTCCAGCTTGTCGCCGTACTTCTTCCAGTAGTGCGCGTGCGTGGTCGGCAGCCAGGAGTCGGTCTCGAAGTCGACCTGTCCGTTGGCCATACCCGTGTACAGCGCCCCGGCCTCGTACTGCTTCGCGTCGACCTTGAACCCGCGCTGCTCCAGGATCTCCTTCCACAGGAAGGTGGAGGCCACGCCCTCGTCCCACGGGATGTAACCCATGCTGATCGACTTGCCCTTGCCGACATTGGTCGCGTCGACGGTCTTACTGTCATCCGATCCGCCGAACACACCCATGCCGCCGGCGACGAGCGCGAGGACGACGACACCGACGACCGCGACGGTCGGCTGCGGACGGTACGTCCATATCTTCAGGCCCTGCATGGCGCGCAGGCGCGCGGCGGTGCGGCGGCCGATCGGGGAGATCTGCTCGCCGAGCGCGGCCACGATGCGGTCCAGGAAGATCGCGAGGACCACGATGGAGACGCCCGCCTCGGAACCGAGACCGATGTCGACGTTGCCGATGGCCTGGTAGACCGAGCCGCCGAGGCCGCCGGCGCCGACCATGCCCGCGATGACGACCATGGACAGGTTCAGCATGATGACCTGATTGACACCGGCCATGATGGTGGGCAGCGCCAGCGGCAGCTGGACCCGCAGCAGCGTGTTGCGCGGGGTGGTGCCGAAGGCGTCGGCCGCCTCGACCAGTTCCTTGTCGACCTGCCGGATGCCGAGTTCGGTCATCCGGACGGCCGGGGCGAACCCGAAGATGATCGTGGCCACGATGCCCGAGGGCACGCCGAGGCCGAAGAAGAAGATCGCCGGGATCAGGTAGACCATCGCCGGCATCGTCTGCGTGAAGTCCAGTACGGGCCGCACCGCGGCGCTGGCCCTGCCGGAGCGCGCCGTCCAGATTCCGAGCGGGACCCCGATCACCAGCGCGATCACGGTGGCGACGATGACCAGCGAGAAGCTGTTCATCGCCGGTTCCCACAGTTCCAGCGAGTCGATCAGCGCGAAGCCGACGAAGGAGAGCACCCCCGCCGTCAGCCCCCGCAGCCAGAAGGCGATGATCGCGAGGATGCCCGCGAGCAGCAGCGGTTCGGGCGCGGTGAGGACGGTGTTGACGCCGTCGTACATGCCCTTGGACACCGACGAGATGAAGTCGAAGAGCCAGGAGAGGTTGGTCTGGAGCCAGTCGACGATGCTGTCGACCCAGTCTCCGAGCGGAAGCCTAGGCACCGGCGATCACCTTCCCCACGCCGCTCTCGCCCCGGTCGGCGGTCGCGTCCTTCGGGGCCGGCTCGCTCTCGGCCGGGCTCATCGGCTCACCGAGCACGGCGAGCAGCCGGTCGCGCGGCACGACGCCGACGAGGTCCCCCGACTCGTCGGTGACCGCGACGGGGACCGGGCTGGTGGAGCTGGGCGAGAACAGGTCGATGATCGGCGTGGTGTCGCGCACCGTGGCGGGGGTGGCGGCCAGCAGGTCCTGCGCGGTGCGCAGCTCCCGGCCGTCGGGGGCCTTGCCGCCGAGCGCGGTGCCGACCTCGGCCATGATGGCTCCGGCCGTCAGCACCCGGGAGCGGTCCACGTCCTGGGTGAAGGCGGCCACGTAGTCGTTTGCGGGGGTGACGAGGATGTCCTCGGCGGTCCCGGTCTGCACGATCCGGCCGTCGCGCATGACGGCGATGCGGTCGCCCAGGCGCATGGCCTCGTTGAGGTCGTGCGTGATGAAGACGATGGTCTTCTTCAGCCGCTTCTGGAGCTCGACGAGCTGGTCCTGCATGTCGCGGCGGATCAGCGGGTCGAGGGCGCTGAAGGACTCGTCCATCAGGAGCAGGTCGGCGTCGGTGGCGAGCGCGCGGGCGAGCCCGACACGCTGCTGCATACCGCCGGACAGCTCGTCGGGCCAGGACTTCTCCCAGCCCTTGAGGCCGGCGAGTTCGAGCGCCTCGGTCGCCCGCTTCTCGCGCTCGGCGCGCGGCACGCCCTGAACCTCCAGCCCGTAGCCGGCGTTCTCCAGCACGCTGCGGTGCGGGAACAGGGCGAAGTGCTGGAAGACCATGCTGATCTTCTTGGCACGTACGTCCCGCATCCCGGCGGCGGACAGCTGGGTCAGGTCCTGTCCGTCGAAACGCACATGTCCGGCGGTCGGCTCCAGCAGCCCGTTGAGCATCCGCAGCAGCGTGGACTTACCGGAACCGGACAGCCCCATGACGACGAAGATCTGCCCCTCCTCCACGCTGAAGGAGGCGTCGATCACCGCGGCGGTGGTGCCCTCGGCACGAAGTTGCTCGCGGTCTGCGCCCTCGTTCAGGCGACGCACCGCGTCATCGGGTTGTCTGCCGAACACCTTGAACAGGTTCTCGGCTTGCAGCCTGGCCACATAAACCTCTCGGGTCGAACGGAAAATGGCCCGCCACCCCCGCGGGCGGGCCAGTGGAGCACTGCGGATTCATCCGCTCACCGAGGCTCATCAGGGAAATGACGCGCCGGGCCGGCTCCGGGTGCGCTGCTGCCCATGCTTAACCGAAGCAAACAGAAGAGTGACCCAGCTCACAATCCCATCATCGGCCAAAGTGCTTGCGCGGAGCCTTTTTGTGGTGTGTGCTGTGCCGCCACACCGGGCCCGCTTCCCGCACCGGGGCCTTTCGGCCACCGCGCCCCGAGGGGCGCTCCCGGGGCGCTGTCAGTGCCGTGGGGCATGATGCCGGTGTGACGCAGCGAACTTCCCGGCTCATGCTCCTGGACACCGCCTCGCTCTACTTCCGCGCCTACTTCGGCGTCCCGGAATCGGTGCGCGCCCCGGACGGGACTCCGGTCAACGCGGTGCGCGGGCTGCTCGACTTCATCGCCCGCCTGGTCCAGGACCACCGCCCAGACGCCCTCGTGGCCTGCATGGACGCGGACTGGCGGCCCCAGTGGCGGGTGGACCTGATCCCGACCTACAAGGCGCACCGGGTGGCCGAAACCACTCCATCCGGCCCGGACACCGAGGAGGTCCCCGACACCCTCAGCCCGCAGGTCCCGGTCATCGAGGCGGTGCTCGACGCCCTCGGCATCGCCCGGCTCGGCGTGCCGGAGTACGAGGCCGACGACGTGATCGGCACCCTCGCCACCCGGGCGGCGGGTCCGGTGGACATCGTGACGGGCGACCGGGACCTCTTCCAGCTGGTGGACGACGCCCGCGGGGTGCGGGTCCTGTATCCGCTGAAGGGCGTCGGCAGCCTCCAGGAGACGGACGAGGCGCTGCTGCGCGAGAAGTACGGCGTGGACGGCGCGGGGTACGCCGATCTCGCCGTCCTGCGCGGCGACCCGAGCGACGGGCTGCCGGGCGTGCCGGGCGTCGGGGAGAAGACGGCGACGAAACTGCTCGCCGCCCACGGGGACCTGGCCGGGATCATGGCGGCGGTGGACGATCCGCGCTCCGCGCTGACCCCGGCCCAGCGCCGCCGCCTGGACGAGGCCAGGCCCTATCTGTCGGTCGCGCCGGCCGTCGTCCACGTCGCCCGGGACCTGGAGGTGCCGGAGGGCTTCGACGCGGCCCTGCCCGGCGAGCCGCGCGACGCCGCACTGCTCATGGCGCTCGCCGACCGCTGGGGGCTGGGCGGCTCCCTGGACCGCTTGCTGCGCACCCTCGCGGCCTGAGCCCCGCATGGTGTTAACTTAGGGTTACCTAAGTACATCGAGCAGGGAGTCCGCATGGCTGAACGGCCGGTACGCAAGGCACCGACGACGCACTCCGCGCAGGTCCTGCGCACCGAACGGCTCACCCCGCACATGCAGCGGGTGGTGTTCGGCGGCGAGGGGCTGTCCGCCTTCTCCGCGGGCGAGTTCACGGATCACTACGTGAAACTGCTGTTCCCCGCCGAGGGCGCGGTCTACCCCGAGCCCTTCGACCTCGCGGCGATCCGCGCCGAGCTGCCCCGCGAGCAGTGGCCCGCCACCCGCACGTACTCGGTCCGGCACTGGGACGCCGGGACCGGGGAGCTGACGATCGACTTCGTGGTCCACGGCGACGAGGGCCTGGCCGGTCCCTGGGCGGCGCGGGCCCGCCCCGGCGACGTGCTGCACCTCGCCGGCCCCGGCGGCGGCTACCGGCCCCGCGCCGAGGCGGAGTGGCACCTGCTTGCGGGCGACGAGAGCGCGCTGCCCGCGATCGGCGCGGCGCTGGAGGCCATGCCGGCCGGGGCGCTCGTGCACGCCTTCGTGGAGGTCTCGGGCCCGCAGGAGGAGCAGAAGACCGAGGCGCCCGACGGGGTGGCGATCACCTGGCTGCACCGCGGCGCGCGACCGGTCGGCGAGGCCCTGGTGGAGGCGGTGCGCGGGCTCGACTTCCCCTCCTCGGACGTCGAGGTCTTCGTGCACGGTGAGGCCGGCTTCGTGAAGGAGCTGCGCCGCTGCCTGCGGGTCGAGCGCGGTATCCCGCGCGAGCGGCTGTCGATCTCCGGCTACTGGCGCCTGGGCCACAACGAGGACGGCTGGCAGGCGTCCAAGCGCGACTGGAACGCCCAGGTGGAGGCCGAGCAGGAACAGCAGCCGGCCGCCTGAGCGCCGGTGGCCCTGGGCGCCCGGCGTGCGGGACGGGGACGCGCGCGCCCGTACGCTGGCCCCATGAGCCGCAGGTCACGCCGAGCCCCCTCGCCCCTGCCCCAGCGCGAGGGCATCGACGCGGTACGGCTGCGCCTGCCCGTCGAGCGCCGCTGGCCCACCGTCCTGGACCACCTCGTGGAGCGCCTGCCGGTTCCGGCCGGGGAGGTCGAGGCCATGGTGCGCGACGGCGCGGTCGTCACGGCCGACGGCCGGCCGGTGAATCCGGGCACCGCCTACCTGCCGGGCGGCTCGGTGTGGTTCCACCGCGAGCGCGCCCCCGAGGCGGCCGTGCCCTTCGGGATCGAGGTGGTGCACCGCGACGCACACCTCGTCGTGGCCGACAAACCACACTTCCTCGCGACCACCCCGCGCGGCAGCCACATCACCGAGACGGCGCTGGCCCGGCTGCGCCGCCGCCTCGGCCTGCCCGGCCTCTCCCCCGCCCACCGGCTGGACCGGCTCACCGCCGGGCTGGTGCTGTTCACCGTGGTGCCGGGCGAACGCGGCGCGTACCAGAAGCTGTTCGCCGAGCGGCGGGTGCACAAGGAGTACGAGGCGATCGCCCCCTTCGATCCGGCGCTCGCGCTGCCGCGCACCGTGCGCAGCCGTATCGTCAAGGACCGCGGGGTGATCGCCGCGCGGGAGCAGCCGGGCGAGCCCAACGCCGTCACGGAGATCGAACTGCTGGAACACCGCCCGGTGGCCGCCCCGCCGGGTTCCGGCCCGGCCGGGACGCGTGACCTGGGCCGCTACCGTCTGCTGCCCCGCACCGGCCGCACACACCAGCTCCGGGTGCACATGAACGCCCTGGGGTTGCCCCTGCTCGGCGACCCCGTGTATCCCGAGGTGCGGGACCCGGCCCCGGACGACTACCGGCGCCCGCTCCAACTGCTCTCCCGCGTGCTGGAGTTCACCGATCCGGTGACGGGCGAGCCACGGGCCTTCGAGAGCCGGCGCACCCTGCTCGCCTGGACGGACCACGGGCGGTGGACGACCGACGGGCCGGCCACCGGCGAGGAGATCACCGGGGAAGGTGCCATCGACGGGGCGGCCGCCGGCGGAGGGGCCACCGGCTGAGGTCCGTCATCCGGCGCCGAACCAGTTCCTGACCCGGCCGAGCACTCCGCGCGGCCGGGTCCCCTCCGCCGGGACGGAAGGGTCGGCTCCACTCGGCGGGAGCACCGGCTCCCCCCGCGGCTCCTCGGGGCGCGACCGGGGCGAGGGCTCGTCCTCGGCCGCCAACAGCTCCGACACGGGCACGAACTCGCGCCCCGGTTCCCGGGTGGGTCCCGGCTCCAGCAGGCCGGGGCCCTGCGAGGGAAGCCCCCACGACGGCAAGGGCTCCGGGGCCGGTTCGGGCAGCACGCTGGGGCGGCTCACCGGCCGGAAGAGGGAGGCGCCGTCGTCGCTCAGCAGCCAGTCGATGTCGTCGGGCTGCCGAGGGGCGCCGCTCGCGTCCACCGTCCTCGGGTCCACCTGCGGTTTGGGGGCGAACCGGACCGGCACCTCGACCAGATGGCGCGAGAGGATCGAACCCGACCAGCGCAGTTCCTCGGGCTCCACGGCCAGTTGAGCGTCGGACAGCCGGGTGAACAGCTCGTCGATGCCGAGGTCGGCGATGGAGCGGCCGAGGTCCGCCCCGGGGCAGGCGTGCGGTCCGCCGCCGAAGGCGAGGTGCGCGCGGTTGCCCCGCAGGTTCGCCTTGAGGTCGGGCCGGATCGCGGGATCGGTGTTGGCGGCCGCGAACCCGAGCATCACCGCGTCCCCCTTGTGGATGCGCTGCCCGCCCAGCTCGATGTCCTCGACGGCGTAGCGGCCGAGCAGGGCGCTGAACGGCGGTTCGTCCCACAGCGCCTGTTCGGTGGCGTCCTGGAGCGTCATCTGCCCGGCCCCGAGCCGGGTCCGCACCCGCCGGTCGGTGAGCGCGATCCGGGCCGCGTTGGCGATGAGGTTGGCGGTGGTCTCGTAGGCGGCGATGAGCACGATGCGCAGGTGCTCGGCGACCTCCTGCGCGGTCAGCCCCGAGGGGTGGGCCAGCAGCCGGCCGGTGAAGTCCTCGGCGGGTTCGGCGATCCGGCGTTCCACGTGCCGGCGCAGGATCACCATGAGGTACTCGTTGCTCGCGTTGGCGGTCTCGGTGCCCTTGATCAGGTCCTGGGCGGCCTGGACCAGCCGGTCGTCGTACGCCTCGGGCAGACCGAGCAGGCCGAGCATCACCATCATCGGCAGGCGGGTGGCGAAGTCGGACACGATGTCCCCGTGCCCGTCCTCGCAGAACTCGTTGACCAGCAGGATCGTGGAGTCCTGGATGAGCCGGCGCACCCCCCGGCCGTCGGCGCCCACCAGACTGTCGGTGACCGCCCCGCGCAGCCGCTTGTGCTCGGGACCCTCGACGAAGGCGCAGACCGGCTGCCAGGTGAAGATCGGCGCCATGGGGTGGTCGGGCCGTACCCTGCCCTCCTTGAGCGGGAGCCAGTGCCGGGAGTCCACGGAGAACTCCTCGGGATGGGTGGCGACATAGACGTTCTCGGCGTGGCCGAGCACGAGCCAGGCCGGTACGTCGTCGTGCAGCAGGATCGGGGCGACGGGCCCGTGTTCGCGGCGCAGGGCCTCGTAGAAACCGCGCTGGTCCTTCTCGGCCTCGGGTCCGTGGATGCGGCGCAGTCCGCCGGGACCGAAGGAACCGTCGTGGGCGGGGCAGCCGGGGGGCGGTGCGCCGGCGCCCGCCGTACTGAAGGGGAGGTCGGTGGTCACGGTGGTTCGCTCCGGGTTCGTCGCTGCGGTTGGTGGTCGTCGGCGCCGGGCTCGCTCAGTGGGCGGCGCCGGCCATCGCGTACAGGTAGCGCATGAGGGTCAGCAGCACGTCCCGGCTGGAGCGGCGCTTGCGGGCGTCGCACATGATGATGGGGACGGCCGCGGGCAGGTCGAGGGCCGCCCGCAGGGTCTCCGCGGTGTACTCCGGGGCGCCGGGGAAGCAGTTGACGGCGACGACGAAGGGCACCCCGCTCTCCTCCAGCCGGCCCATGACGTCGAAGCTCGATTCGAGGCGCCGGGTGTCGACGAGGACGACGCCGCCGAGCGCCCCCTCGAACAGGCCGTTCCACAGGAACCAGAAGCGCTCCTGGCCGGGCGTGCCGAACAGGTAGAGGACCATCTGCTCGCTGACGCTGATGCGGCCGAAGTCCATCGCGACGGTCGTGTCCGTCTTGTTGGTGGACCGGCGCAGGCTGTCGACGCCGATGCTTGCCTGCGTCATCGTCTCCTCGGTGGTCAGCGGCCTGATCTCGCTGACCGAACCGACCATCGTGGTCTTGCCGACCCCGAAGCCCCCGACGATGACGATCTTCACGGCCGAGGTGGCCGTCTCGGGCAGGATGTCCTCGCTCCGGGGCCCGGGGAGGGTCTCGGTCTCAGAGCCGTTGAAGTCCATGCATCACCGCTTCGAGGAGGGAACGGTCGGGCTGGGCGGGCCGCACGGTGTGCTGCCGAGCCTGGACGAGCCCGAGCGAGTGGAGTTCGGTCAGGAGCACGGTCACGACGCTGAACGGGAGCTTCAGGTACGCCGACAGTTCGGCGACCGAGAGCGGGGCCCCGCACAGCCGCAGGACGGAGACGAGTTCCGGCTGTAGCGCGGGCGGCGGGGTGCCCCGGGCGACGATCAGGGTGACAAGGTCGAGTGCGCCGCGCCCGCCCTCGTGCCCGCCCGTGATGGCGTAGAGCCTGCCGGGCGTGGAGTCCTGCTCCTGATCGGGCGGCTGATCGTGCCGCTCGGCCGGGGCCTCGGGGGTGCGCCGCTTGCGCCGCGGGGGTGTGGTCATAGGCTCGGGGCCCCGCGCCTGCGGGGCGGGCTGGCGAGATGGGGGCCGATCCGGGCCACCAGATCGCGCATGTGGTGACCGACGAGACCGGCCTCGGCCCGTACGTCGGTGAGCACCGCGAGATAGGCCCCGGTGCCCGCCGACATGAGGTAGAAGTGCCCGCCGTCGACCTCGATCATCACCATGCGCATCGTGCCGTCGCTGCGCGGGATCTCCTGGCTGACCGCGCTGGCCAGGCTCTGCAGACCCGCGCAGGCGGCGGCGATGCGGTCGGCCGCGTCGGGTTCGCCCCCGTACCGCGCCACCCGTAGCCCGTCCGCGGAGAGCACCACGATCTGGTGCACCCCGGGCAGGCTGTCGGAGAGTTCTTTGAGCATCCAGTCGAAATCGCGCTGGATCACCGGTGATCCCCCTCGTCGATGTCGTCGCGGCCGGCATCGCTGCGGCCGGCCGTACCGGGCTGTCGCTCGGACTGCTCAGTCCCGTTCACTCCGGCCAGGAACGCCTCCAGGGCGAGGCCGGGGAGTTGCTGTTCCGGCTCCGGCTCGTCCCTGCCGAAGGGGTCCGGAGCGGTCTTCTTCTCCCAGGGCCCGCGCTGTGCCGGAGCGAAGGGGTCGATCTCGCTCGCGTCCTGGGGGACGAAGACGTGTTCGCTGCGGCGGCGGCGCTGCGGGAGCCCTTCCGCCGTCCGCTCGGTGAAGACGGGCATCTCGGCTTCCCTGATGGGCTCGCCGTCCGCGTCGCGCAGCGGGGGCCCGGCCAGTCGACGGCCCTCGGGCTTGCCCTTGCGACGGCGCTCCTTGATGAGCTGACCGTTCTCGTCGTAGCGCGGCACCGCGGTCGCGCCGATCCCGTGCGCCCGGCCGGGAGCGACGTAGTCGATGCCCTCGATCATGTGCTCGGGCACCATGAGGATCGCGCGCAGCCCCCCGTAGGCGGAGGAGCGCAGTTCCAGGGTCATGCGGTACAGCCGGCACAGCCGGCCGAGCACGGACATGCCGGTACGCGGCTCCCCCTTGTACTCGCCGAGGTCGCGGCCGGTCGCCGAGTGGGCGAAGACGCGCATGGCGCGCTGCTGGAGCTCCTCGTCGAAGGGCGCGCCCGCGTCCTCCACCGAGATGGCGATTCCGGCCCGCACCCGCAGCGCGGTGACGTGCACCTTGGCGGCGGGCGGCGAGTAGCGGGCGCCGTTGTCCATGAGTTCGGCCGCGGCCTGGAGGATCGGCTCGACCATGGTCCCCTTGATGGGGATGTCGGGGATGTTCTCCAGCTCGATCCTGGGGAAGTCGTTGATGCGCGACATCGATCCGCGCAACAGGCTGAACAGCGGCACGGGCTCGGCCCACTGACGGCTGGGACGGCCGCCGCCGATGGTCGCGAGGTTGTCGGCGTACCGGGTGATCAGCGAGTTGCAGTGGTCGATGCGCAGGAGGTCGTCGAAGACCTCGGGGTTGCGCCCGTGGTCCTCCTCCATCTCCCGCAGTTCGGCGGCCAGGGTGTGCGCGATGGCCTGGATGCGCCGGGTGGTGCTGATGAACGCGAACCGGATGCCGGAGCGTACGTTCTCGCCCTCGTCGATGGCGTCGAGGAACACGCGCAGCATGTGGCGCTGGGGGGTGGGCAGATTGGCGAAGCGCTTGGCGGCCAGCACCTTGTTCTCGGTGACGGTGGCGCGGTGGCCGCGCAGCGTCAGTTCCAGCGCGACCGGCATGACCTCGTTGGCCATCCGGTAGGTCTCGGCGTCGTACTCGGCGACCCGCCGCTCCAGCGCGGCCTTCTCCTGGGTGTGGGCGCGCGTCAGGTGCTCCTGCGCCCGGTGGCCGCGCAGCACCTCCGCGGTGAGGCTCAGCGCGATCAGGGCGGCGACGACGCCGCAGCAGATGACGGGCACCCGCGCGGGCTCGGTCACGCCCAGCGCGGCTGCCGCCGTGGCCGCCGCGAGGAGCAGGACGGTCAGCGACACGCGGAGCAGGGGGGCCGGCCGGCCCCGGGGGGGCGATTGAACACTCACCATGTAAGGCCCTCTGCACAGTTGACGGGGGTATGGCACGCCCTGGAGTCAGGTACGGACGTGGGGCGCGTCACGGCTTTCCTCAGCCGGCGCGATGCGGGCGAGCCTAGTGCGACGGAATGATCCCTGTGTCATATTCCGTAAGCGTCACCCTCGGGATTCCGGGGAGCCCTAGAATCGAGCCCATTTATACGCCACACAGAAATTCGAACAATCGCACGCCCACCGAAAACGAAGGCAACTGCGCAGGTCAGAACCGCCCCCGTCCCCCATTCGGTCCCCTTGGCGAACAGATAATCGACCCCTCCCGAAGCGCTCCTCAGGGGCGCCCGCGACCGGGGGCGCACGAAAATGGGAATGCGCCCCCCGGCTACCCGGAAGGGCGCATTCCCACTTTCTCCTGCTTTACCGCGTGCCTCTCCCTACGGTCGCCGCCGGCCGCTCGCGACGGCTACCGCCTTCCCGCCCGCCCGGCGCGTCCCCGCGCCTCAGCCCACGGAGGTGTAGGCGACGACCCCGCGCAGTACGGCGTCCACCGCCTTGCGCGCGTTCTTCGGGACGGTGCTGTCGCCGCCGCCGGGCGCGGCGGCGGCGATCTGGCCGAGCACGTCGATGACCTGCTTCGTCCACCGCACGAAGTCCCCGGCGGGCATCTCGGCCTCGCGCAGCACCTCGTCCAGCCCGGTGCCGGAGGCCCAGCGGTAGGCGGCCCAGGCGAAGCCGAGGTCGGGCTCGCGCTGGCCGACGCCCTCGGTCTGGCTGATGCCGAAGTCCTCCTCGACCGCGTCGAGCCGGCCCCAGATCCGCACCATCTCCTGGAGCGCGACGGTGGCCTTGCCGGAGGGCACCTTCGGGGTGACCGCCTCGTCCCCGGAGCGGGACTCGTAGACCAGGGCGGAGACGCAGGCGGCCAGTTCGGCCGGGCTCAGCCCCTCCCACACGCGTTCGCGCAGGCACTCCGCGGACAGCAGGTCCAGCTCCCCGTACAGCCGGGCCAGCCGGCGGCCGTGCTCGGTGACCTCGTTCCCGCGCAGGTAGTCCAGCTCGGTCAGCAGCGCCACGATCCGGTCGAAGGTGCGGGCGATGGTGTTGGTCCGGCCCTCGATGCGCCGCTCCA
This sequence comes from Streptomyces sp. NPDC007088, assembly GCF_042869355.1. NCBI lineage: Bacteria > Bacillati > Actinomycetota > Actinomycetes > Kitasatosporales > Streptomycetaceae > Streptomyces > Streptomyces sp. NPDC007088. The sequence continues at coordinate 134,133 of NZ_JBIAFO010000005.1, read as the reverse complement.
GCTGCCGGGTGTCGCGCAGCAGCCGGTGGTAGCGCTCGGCCCAGCGGGCGTGGTCCTCGCGCTCGGCGCAGCCGTGGCAGGGGTGGGCGCGGATCTCGGTGCGCAGCCGGGCGATCTCGCGGTCGTCGGCGGCCGCCGCGCGGCCCTTGCGGTGCCGCTCGGGCGCGAGGTGCCCGGCCTTGGTGCGCAGCGCGGAGGCGAGGTCCCTGCGGGACTGCGGGCTGCGCGCGTTGAAGGACTTGGGGACCCGCATCCGGTCCAGCGCCTCGACGGGCACCGGGAAGTCCATCCCGGCCAGCCGCTTGACCTGGCGCTCCGCGGTCAGCACGAGGGGACGGGGCCCGTCGAACTGGTCGAAACCGCGAGGGTGGCCGCCGGTGCGGCCGGCCGGCATCCCGGGGTCGAGGACCAGGGCGAGCCCCGCGTACTTGCCGGTGGGCACGTGGATGATGTCCCCGGGCCGCAGCTTCTCCAGCGAGGCGGCGGCAGCGGCCCGGCGCTGGGCCGCGCCCTGCTTGGCCAGTTCCGTCTCGCGGTCCTTGAGCTGCCGGCGCAGCCGCGAGTACTCCTCGAAGTCCCCGAGGTGGCAGGTCATCGACTCCTTGTAGCCCGCCAGTCCCTCCTCGTTGCGCTGCACCTCGCGCGAGATGCCGACGACGGAGCGGTCGGCCTGGAACTGCGCGAAGGAGGTCTCCAGGAGTTCCCGGGAGCGGTGCCTGCCGAACTGCTGGACCAGATTCACCGCCATGTTGTACGAGGGGCGGAAGCTGGAGCGCAGCGGGTAGGTACGGGTGCCGGCGAGGCCCGCGAGGTGGTCGGGGTTCATCCCGCGCTGCCACAGCACGACGGCGTGGCCCTCGATGTCGATGCCGCGCCGGCCGGCCCTCCCGGTGAGCTGGGTGTACTCGCCCGGGGTGATGTCGGCGTGCTGCTCGCCGTTCCACTTGACGAGTTTCTCCAGGACCACGGAGCGGGCGGGCATGTTGATGCCGAGCGCGAGGGTCTCGGTCGCGAAGACGGCCTTGACGAGGCCGCGCACGAACAGTTCCTCGACGACCTCCTTGAAGGTCGGCAGCATCCCCGCGTGGTGGGCGGCGATGCCGCGCTCCAGGCCCTCCAGCCACTCGAAGTAGCCGAGCACGTGCAGGTCCTCGGGCGGGATGGAGGAGGTGCGTTCCTCGACGATCTCGCGGACGGTGAGCCGGGCGGCCTCGTCGTTGAGCCGCAGCCCCGCGGCCAGGCACTGCTGGACGGCGGCCTCACAGGCGGCCCGGCTGAAGATGAAGGTGATCGCGGGCAGCAGTCCCTCGGCGTCGAGCCGGTCGATCACCTCGGGGCGGCCCGGGGTCCACACCCGGCTGCGCTGGCGCCGCTCCCGCTCCCGGTCGGCCTCCCGGCCCCGGCGCCTGCCTCCGCCGCCGTATCCGGGGCGGCTGGCCTCCATGCGGGCCATCCGGCTCAGGTCGGGGTTGACCGCCCGTTTGCGGCCGCCGCCCTCCTCGAACAGGTCGTAGATCCGCCGTCCGGCCAGGACGTGCTGGAAGAGGGGGACGGGCCGGTGCTCGGAGACGATCACCTGGGTGTCCCCGCGCACGGTGTCCAGCCAGTCGCCGAACTCCTCGGCGTTGGACACGGTCGCGGAGAGCGACACGAGGGTCACCGAGGGCGGGAGGTGGATGATCACCTCCTCCCACACCGCGCCCCGGAAGCGGTCGGAGAGATAGTGCACCTCGTCCATGACCACGTAGCCGAGACCCGAGAGGGCCTGTGACCCGGCGTACAGCATGTTGCGCAGCACCTCGGTCGTCATGACGACGATCGGGGCGTCCGCGTTGACGCTGTTGTCACCGGTGAGCAGCCCGACGCGGTCCGCGCCGTAGCGCTGGGCGAGGTCTCCGTACTTCTGGTTGGAGAGCGCCTTGATCGGGGTGGTGTAGAAACACTTCTTGCCCTGGAGCAGCGCGAGGTGGACGGCGAACTCGCCCACGATCGTCTTGCCCGATCCGGTGGGCGCCGCCACCAGGACGCCCTTGCCCGATTCCAGGGCCTGGCAGGCCTCGATCTGGAAGGGGTCGAGACCGAACTCGTACATCTCGCGGAAGGCACCGAGCGCGGTGGCCTGTTCCGCGGCGCGCCGACGGGCCGCCGCGTACCGCTCCGCCGGGGAGAGATCCTCTGTCATCGTGCGTTCGAGCCTACCGGCCGACACCGACAGAGCACGATCATTAATCATGATCGGCTGTCCGGCCGGGCACGCCTCAGGGGGCGAGCAGCCGTACGGCCGCGGGGACGCACCGCGCGGTCAGCGGCAGGGGTCCGAGCGGCTCGCCGTCGGCGTAGCCGGTGAGTCCGGGCGCGTCGAGTTCGACGCGGGCGGCGCGGTGGGTGGTGACCACGGGGTGGCCGAGGTGGGTGCCCCGGTAGACACGGGGGAAGACCTTCAGCAGGGTGGTGCGGCTGCACGGGCCGACGACGGTGATGTCGAAGAGACCGTCGTCGAGGCGGGCCTCGGCGCAGATCCGCATACCGCCGCCGTAGGAGGTGCTGTTGCCGACGGCTATGAGGGTCGCGTCCACCTCCTGGACGGGCCCGTCGTCCAGGCGCATGCGGTAGCGCACCGGTGCGAAGGCGGCGAGTTCGGCGAGGATCGCGAGATCGTAGCGGAAGCGGCCGAGCGGCAGGCGCATCCGGTTGCCCCGGTCGTTGACCCGGGAGTCGAAGCCGGTGGCCAGCACGGTGCCGTACCAGCGTTCACCGATCAGGCCGAGGTCCAGCTCCCGGTACCGGCGCTCCTCAAGGGCGTGCGCGACGATCCGGGCGGCCTCGGCGGGGGCGCGCACCGGCAGTCCCAGCGAGCGCCCGAAGTCGTTGCCGCTGCCGACCGCGACGACACCGAGCGGAGTGCTGGTACCGGCGACCGCCCGCAGCGCGAGGGCGGTGAGCCCGTCGCCGCCCACGGCGACCAGGGCGTCCGTCCCCTGGGCCACGGCCTGCCGGACGCGCCGCAACGCGTCCCCGGCGTCCGCGCCGACGATCGTACGGACCCGGAAGCCCGCGTCCCGGAACGCGGAAGCGGCCGGCTGCGCCGCGTGGGCGCCCCGGCCGCGGCCCGCGGTGGGGTTGACGAAGAGGGTGATCTCGCTGGTCACGGCCCGACCCTACTGGAGCGGGGGCCGCCTCAGGTCACGTCGTCGTATCCGTTGATCCGGTCCCGGTCGCCGCCGGACTGCTCGGGGAGAGCGCGCGGCGCGGCGACGGGTTCCATCTCCCCGATGTCCTCCGGCGTGAGGTCGAGTTCGGAGGCTTCGTCGTCGGCGGGCCCCTGTGCCTCACGGACGGCCTTGCGCCGGTCGTGGATCAGGGAGAAGGCGGTGGCACCGAAGTAGAGCACCCAGATCGGGGCGGCGAGGGTGAGCATGCTGACCGGGTCCGTGCTGGGAGTCGCCACCGCGGCGAAGACCGTGATGCCCATGATCATGGCCCGCCACCAGCTGAGCATCCTCCTGCCGGTGAGGATGCCGGTGAGGTTGAGCATCACCAGGAGCAGAGGCAGCTCGAACGAGATACCGAAGACCAGCACCATGCGGGTGATCAGGTTCAGCAGGTCGTCCAGCGGGAGCAGGTTCTCCGCGTTGGCGGGGGTCAGGCCGAGCAGGACGCGCGCCATGGTGGGCAGCATCCGGTAGGCGAGGAACGCGCCCAGCAGGAAGAGCGGGACCCCCACGCCGACGAAGGACCGGGCGTACTTCTTCTCGCTCCGGTGCAGCCCCGGCGCGACGAACCCCCACAGCTGGTAGAGCCAGATCGGTGAGGCGACGACCACGCCCACCGTGAGGGACACCTTGAGCGCCAGGGTGAACGGTGCGAGCAGCCCGCTCAGCACGATGTGGGCGCACGGGGTTTCCTTGGTCTTGGCCAGCTCGGAGAACGTGTCCCCGCAGCCGACGGACTTCAGGATCGGCCCGGTGAGGAAGTCGATGATGTCCGTGTAGAAGAAGGCAGCGAGGATCGCCACGGCCACGATCGCCAGGACGGCTTTCGCGAGCCGGTTGCGCAGCTCACGCAGGTGATCCACGAGCGGCATGCGCCCCTCGGGATCCTTCTCCTTTTTTGTGCGGGCAGGCTTTAGCAACCCACGTCCTCATCTCGTGCGGCGGGGCCGGCCGTCGCCGGCCCCGCGTCAGCGCTTGCTCGTGTCCGAAGGCTCGGCGACCGGTCGCGAGCTGGTCACGTCACCGGGAGAGGCCTGGATGGTGCGCTGCGAGAACTGGTCGGCGGGCGGGTCGGCGGGCGCGGCCTCGTCCTGCTTGCCCTCGGACTTCATCGCCTTGGCCTCGCTCTTGAGGATGCGGGCCGACTTGCCGAGCGAACGGGCCATGTCGGGAAGCTTCTTCGCGCCGAACAGCAGGACGACTACGACGAGAATGAGGATGATCTCGGGGGCGCCGATCTTTCCGAACATAGGCGTACTACCTTCTCACCGAGGCGGCGGGGATGGGGGGCTGCACCATGAGTAGGACAAATGTCCGCCTTCATGCTGCCGCGATCGTAGCGCTCAGGGGTAAAGGCTGGGCAATCCCTGGGTGTACTCCCGGTTCAGCGGCTCGCGCCTCGCTCCGGGCCGCGTCAAGCAGCGTACCTGGGGGACCCGGCAAATTGACAGGCTACGTCAGTCGACAGACGTCACACGGGGTCCGCCCGGGGTGTTCGCACCCGCGTGGGCCATCGCCGCGGCGGCCCGTTCCAGGTCCTGCGCGGCGGTGCTGATGCGCTGTGAGCTCCTCGCCACCTGGGCGCCCAGACGGCGCACCTCCAGGTGGACCCGGACGGCCAGCACACCGAGGACGGCCAGTCCGCAGAAGCCGAGCACGACGGCGGTCATGGCCCAGGACATCGTGGAGAGCGACGGCATGCCCCGAGCCTAGTGCCTCCGGAGCGACCCGGTCCGCCCCGGGACCGCGGTGATCAGACGGTGGAGTGCAGACGCAGGGTGCGTACGCCGCCGTCTGTGAGCAGTTCCACAATGCGCTCCCCCGCCGGCTTGCGGACCGCGCTGTCGCACTCGGGGCAGGTGAAGGAGTAGAAGGTGGTCTTCCTGCTGCCGCCGATCGCCAGCCGGATGGCGCTCGCGGCGAGTTCGAAGCGGGCGCGGCAGTCGGGGCATCCGGCCCGGAACATCACCCCTCCCGTGACCGTCGCCCCGCTCGCGGCACTCTGCGTGCCGGTCGCCGGTGCCTCTCGCGTCATGGTCCGGCTCTCCCCTCGCTGCCTGCCCAGACGATAGCGGTCCGTCCGCCCGGCCGGGCCCCCATCGTCAGTTCCGGTCGGCGTAGGCGGCGAGCGCCTCCTCGGCGGCCGCCCGCGCGCTCGACGCCAGCTCCCGCGGGGCGACGATCCGGCCCTCGGCGCCCAGTCGCAGCGCGAGGCGGCGCAGGGAGGCCGGGTCGGGGGTGCGCAGGGTGATGCGCAGTCCGCCACCGGGCAGCTCCACGGCGCTGTCGTGCGGGTAGTACTCGGCGACCCAGCGGCCACCCGGACCCACCTCGACCACCACTTCGGGGTCGTCCGCGGCGGGCTGCACCAGCCCTTCCGACAGATCGCGCAGCTCCATCTCGGGCGGGGCGGAGGGCTCGTCGAGGATCTTGATCTCGGCGACCCGGTCGAGCCGGAAGGTGCGCCGGTCCTCGGAGAGCCGGCACCACGCCTCCATATAGGTGTGGCCCACGGCGAACAGCCGGATCGGGTCGACCTCGCGCTCGGTCAGCTCGTCGCGTGCCGGGGAGTAGTAGCGCAGCCACAGCCGGCGCCGCTCGGAGATCGCCCGGTCCACCTCGGCGAACACCCCGCCCTCCGACTCGAAGGTCACCGACAGCCGGGAACTGGCGCCCGCGGTGTCTCCCGCGGCGGTCTCCAGCTTCGCGGTCGCCCGCAGCAGCGCCTGACGGTCGCTCTCCCGCAGTCCGGGCAGCGTGGTCACCGCCCGCGCCGCGACCAGCAGGGCGGTCGCCTCGTCGGCGGCCAGCCGCAGCGGGGCCGCCACGTCGTCGGGGTTGTGCCACCAGATGCGCTCGCCGTCGGTGTCGATGTCGAGCAGGTCGCCGCCCCGGAAACTCGTCCCGCACAGCGGCAGGACGTCGAGGTCGGAGATCAGCTCGTCCTCGGTGATCCCGAAGGCCCGCGCGACGTCCGTGACGTACGCGCCGGGACGTTCGCGCAGATACGTCACGAGGGACAGCATCCGGCGGGTCTGGTCGATGGCGTTCGTGGCCATGTGCTTGCCTCTCCCTCAGCCCTTGGCCACGGCGCGCAGCCGGTCGATGACGTCGGCCCGCAGCTCGGCGGGTTCCAGCACGACCACGTCGGGGCCGAACTCCACGAGCCAGGCGTCCAGTCCGTGCCCGTACGGGACCTCCAGCTCGTCCCAGCCGTCGCCGCCGTCCTGTACCGAGATCGCCTTGGCGCGCAGCGGGTAGCCGGCGCCGGAGCGCAGGCGGATGAACGCGCTGCGGTCGGCGCTCTCCCCGGCCCAGGCCGCGACCGTCTCCCGGACCGTCACCACCGAGGGGACCTCGGCGAGGAAGGGGCCCGAGCGGGCCCTGACCCGGCCGGTGATGCGCGAGAGACGGAACACGCGCTCGGCGCCCCGGTCCCGGTCGAAGCCCGCGAGGTACCAGTGGCCGCGCCAGCACTCCAGGGCCCAGGGCTCGACCTGCCGCGTCTCGGGCCGGGGCGCGGTGGACTTGCGGTAGTCGAAGACGACGGGACGCCGGTCCCGGCAGGCCAGCATGAGCGGTTCGAAGGCCGCCTCGTGCACCGGGATGCGGGGCTCCAGGGCGCTGTGCGTCTCGTACGGGTCGACGGTCTCCGGCAGACCCGCGGCGCGCAGCTTCTGGAGGGCGCCGCTGGCCGCTCCCGCGAGCCGCGCCTGCTGCCACACCTTCGCGGCCAGGCCCAGCGCGGCGGCCTCCTCGGCGTCGAGGGTGACGGGCGGCAGCCGGTTGCTGTCCCGGCCCGCCCGGTAGCCCGTCTCCCCGTCCAGGTTGTCGACCGTCTCGATGACCAGGCCCAGTTCCCGCAGATCGTCCTTGTCCCGCTCGAACATGCGGTTGAAGGCGTCCTCGGAGCTGGCCTCCAGGTACGCCTCGACCGACCCCCGCAGCTCCCGCTTGCTGAGCGGACGGCGCGTGCCCAGCAGGCACAGCGCGAGGTTCATCAGCCGCTCGGCCTTGGCAATCGCCATCGACGCCCTTTCCCGTTGTTCTCTAGGCCGTCGACCGTACCGCCCCCGGCCTGCCGGAAGAAAGCCGAGGGCCCGTGCCGTACGGCACGGGCCCTCCGCTGATCACTTCCGGTCACGCGCGGCCACGAGGGCCGCCGCTCCGGACGCTCAGACGCTCACCAGATCGCAGACGAAGATGAGGGTCTCGCCGGGCTTGATCCGGCCGCCCGCGCCACGGTCGCCGTAGGCGAGGTGCGCCGGGATGGTCAGCTGGCGACGGCCCCCGACCTTCATGCCCTGCACGCCCTTGTCCCAGCCCTCGATGACCTGGCCGACACCGAGCTGGAAGGCGAGCGGAGCGCCCCGGTTCCAGCTCGCGTCGAACTCCTCACCGGTGGAGAAAGCGACGCCCACGTAGTGGACGCGCACGGTGTCCCCGGCCTTGGCCACGGGTCCGTCGCCCTCCCAGATGTCCTTGATCTCCAGGTCCGCCGGGGGCTCGCCGCCGGGGAAGTCGATCTCGGGCTTCTCGATGCTCACGTAGTTGCTCCAGTGTTGGCGGTAGGCGGGGCGCTCCTCGGAGCGCCCCGCCCGTGAAGACAAGGTCCTAGTCTTACACCGCGCCGAGAATGTCCACGACGAAGACCAGGGTGGAGTTGGCGGGGAGCGCCTCGCCCTGCGCCTGGTCCTTGTACGCCTGCTCCGGCGGGATGACGAGCATGACGCGGTCGCCGACGTGCTTGCCGACCAGGCCCTTGTCCCAGCCCGGGATCACGGCGCCCTTGCCGATCGGGGTGACGAAGGGCTCGCCCCGGTTGGCCGCGGTGTCGAACAGGGTGGCCTTGGCCTTGCCCTCGTTGATCTTCCAGGCGGCGCCGCTGTAGTTCATGATCACGTTCTGGCCGGTCTTGATCTCCGGGCCCTTGCCGTTGATCAGCACCTTCTCGGTGAGCTTCTTCGGCGGGTCGTTCTTCGGCACCGAGATGTCGGCGCGGGTCGTCTTCTCGTCGACCTTGACTTGCGGCAGGTCCTTCGGGATCGACGCCTGGCTGCCCTCGACCTTCGTGGTGGGCACGATCTTGTTGATGTCGATCGCGAACACCAGGGTGTCGTCGGGGGCGACCCCCGCCTGCTGGTTGCCCTGGGCGCCGAAGGCGGCGGCCGGCGGGGCCACCACCAGGACCCGGCTGCCCTCCTTGTGACCGGCCAGCGCCTTCGAGAAGGCCGGGATGATCGACTTCGAGCCCGCCGCGATGACCTGCGGCTGGCCGCCCTGCTGGTAGGTCGAGCCGAAGTCCTTGGCGCCCTTCCAGATCTTGCCGGTGAAGTCGAAGGACACCATGTCGCCCTCGCGCACCGTCTTGCCGGTGCCCTCGGACTCGGTGTGCACCACGAACTTGTCGCTGGGGCTGCCCTTGGGCAGCGTGATCTTCGCCGCCTTCCCGTCCGCGCCCGACACCGTCGGCATCGGAGAGGCCGAGGTCACCGGCTGCGGCGTCTTGGGAGCGGCCTCCGCCGAGGGCGAGCTGCTGGCCTTGTCCGCCTTGTCCTTGGAGTCGTCGTCACCCCCGCAGGCGGTCGCGGCAAGCGCCAGGGCGGGCACGATGAGCAGGGCTGCGAGTCGGCGTTGCACAAGATCCCCAGAGTGTTATGGATACCGGTCCCGTCACTCTAGGCCCTTCGCCACCGCAGACCGCGAACCGCGTACCGCACTTTCCGCTTCGTTCCGGTTCCTGGGCCCGGGACCGCGCCCGTTCCGCTCCATCCCGCCCCGGTCCGCCCGTGTCCGCGCTCCGGTTAGCCCGGTTGACTCCGGTTAGCCCGGTTGAGGAGAACGCGCGGAAATGGCCCCGCGTGCGACACGCGGGGCCATTTCCGGTCGCCCTCTCCGGAGGAGCGGGCGACGCCCGGTCACATTCCGGCGATCAGCTTCTCCACCCGGTCGTCCACCGACCGGAAGGGGTCCTTGCACAGCACGGTGCGCTGCGCCTGGTCATTGAGCTTGAGGTGCACCCAGTCGACCGTGAAATCCCTGCGCTGCTCCTGCGCCCGCCGGATGAAATCGCCCCGCAAGCGGGCCCGCGTCGTCTGCGGCGGCACCGACTTTCCCTCGAAGATCCGCAGGTCATTGCAGATCCGGGTGGCCTGCCCCTTCTTCTCCAGCAGGTAGTAGAGCCCGCGCCGACGGTGGATGTCGTGATACGCGAGGTCTATCTGCGCCACCCGCGGATTCGACATGGTCATGTTGTGCTTCGCCCGGTACCGCTCGATCAGCTTGTACTTCATGACCCAGTCGATCTCGGTGCCGATCCGGTCGAGATCCTCCGACTCGATCGCGTCCAGCGCCCGGCCCCACAGCTCGAGTACCTGCTCGACCGTGCCGGTACGGATGCCGCGGCGCTCGCAGAAGTCCACGGCCTTCTCGTAGTACTCGCGCTGCACCTCCAGCGCCGAGGCCTCCCGGCCACTGGCCAGCCGCACCTTGCGCCGGCCCGTTATGTCGTGACTGACCTCGCGGATGGCCCGGATCGGGTTCTCCAGCGTCAGGTCCCGCATCACCGTGCCCGCCTCGATCATGCGCAGCACGAGGTCGGTGGCCCCGACCTTGAGCAGCATGGTCGTCTCCGACATGTTGGAGTCGCCCACGATCACGTGCAGCCGCCGGTACCGCTCGGCGTCCGCGTGCGGCTCGTCCCGGGTGTTGATGATCGGACGGGAACGCGTCGTCGCGGAGCTGACGCCCTCCCAGATGTGCTCGGCCCGCTGGCTCACACAGAACACCGCACCGCGCGGGGTCTGCAGCACCTTGCCCGCGCCGCACAGCAACTGCCGTGTGACCAGGAACGGGATGAGGATGTCGGCCAGCCGCGAGAACTCCCCGTGCCGCGCCACGAGATAGTTCTCGTGGCAGCCGTACGAGTTGCCCGCGGAGTCGGTGTTGTTCTTGAACAGATAGACGTCGCCTGCGATTCCCTCCTCGTGCAGACGGCGTTCCGCGTCGACGAGCAGCCCTTCCAGGATGCGCTCGCCCGCCTTGTCGTGCGTCACCAGTTCGGTGATGTTGTCGCATTCGGGAGTCGCGTATTCCGGATGCGAACCCACGTCGAGGTAGAGGCGGGCGCCGTTCCGCAGAAAGACGTTGCTACTGCGGCCCCATGACACAACACGGCGGAAGAGGTAACGCGCCACCTCGTCCGGCGACAGACGGCGCTGTCCCCGAAACGTGCACGTGACGCCGTACTCGTTCTCCAGCCCGAAAATGCGGCGGTCCATGACTGAACATTACGCCCGAACCCCCTCGCTGAAACCGGCTTGGCCCGGACCGTTTCGATCATTTTCCCCGGCCACCCCCGCCGGACCAGCCACGTCTTCCCCGCACGCCACCGGCCCAACCCTCTTTCCGCACCCGGCCGGGCACCACGACGGGCCCCTCAGAACCCGTCCTCCCCCGCCTCCCGGGCGCGCCCCGGCGCCCCCGGCGCACCCGCCGCCGCGCTCCCCGTCCCGAGCACCCGGCCCGCGGCGCACAGCACCAGCAGGGCCCCGATCCCCCCGCACCCCGCCACCGCGAAGCCCGCCCGCGTACCGCCCCACTCCAGAGCCGGGCCCGCCACCCCCGTGCCCAGCGCCGTGCCCACCCCGAACGCCGTCACCAGCCAGGAGAACGCCTCCGTCACCGTCCCCGAGGGCGCCTGACGGTCCACCACGACGAACACGCACGCGAGCGAGGGGGCCAGGAACACCCCGGCCAGCGCGGCGAGCCCCGTCATCGCCACCGGGCCGGGCACGGACACCAGCGGCAGATAGCCCAGCGCCAGCAGCCCCACCAGGACCCGCAACCGCCGCTCCGCGGCCCCCGGCCACTGCCGCGCCCCGTACACGGAGCCGCCCACCAGCGCCCCCAGCCCCAGCGCCGCCATCAGCCAGCCGTACACCGCCTGGCGGCCCTGGTCGTCCGCGTACGCCAGCGCCGCCACCGTGATCGAGCCCAGCGCGACCCCGACGAACAGGAAAGACCCGAGCAGGACGAGCAGGCCGCGCGAGCGCAGCGCGCCCAGCCAGTGGGCCTCCCGCGAAGCCCCGCGCCAGGCCCGGGAGGGCGCGGACACCACGACCGACAGGGCCCCCAGCACCCCGACGGCGTTCACCACCAGCAGCGCCGCCCCCGCCGACCACAGGGAGACCAGCAGCGTCACGAGCAGCGGCCCCACGGTGAACATGACCTCCTGCGCCACCGCGTCCATCGCGTACGCGACCTGCACCCGCTCCGGCCGCTTCAGCACGCTCGGCCACAGCGCCCGCAGCCCGCCCTCCAGCGGCGGAGTGCACACCCCCGCGAGGGCCACGAGCGGGTACGCCGCCCACGGGGTACCAGTCCCGGCCCCCACGAAGCCCGCCATGCCCAGCGCCGCGAGCACCGAGGCCGGAAGCTGCACGGCCGGCTGCCCGCGCAGGTCCACCGCCCGCCCCAGCAGCGGCTGCCCCACCGCGGTCGCCAGCCCGTACACCGCCGCCAGCGCACCGGCCAGGGCGTAGCCGCCGCCCTGTTCCCGCACGAACAGCACGATCGCGAGGTGCGCCGTCCCGTTCGGCAGCCGCCCGACCAGCGTCCCCACCAGGAGCCGGGCGGCGTACGGCGAACGCAGCACCCCCGCGTACCCACTCGCCATGACCGCCCGCCCTCTCAGCCCGCCCACGTGTTACGTATAACTTCGCGGGTCATACGTACCATGAGCCACGTCGGCCGGTCCACCCCGCCGACCCGGGCGCACCGCCCCCGCACCCCGCCCGCGAAGGGAACCCCGTGCCGACCGGCTCCACCCCCGCCCCCCGCCCCACCAGCAAGGACGTGGCCCGTGCCGCGGGGGTCTCGCAGGCCGCCGTCTCCCTCGTCCTCGGCGACAAGTGGCGCGGCAGAGTCGCCGAGGCCACCGCCGGCCGCATCCGCCGCGCCGCCGCCGATCTCGGCTACCGCCCCAACCTCGCCGCCCGCGACCTGCGTCTGGGCCGCACCCGCACCGCGCTCCTGGTCGTCCCCGCCCTCACCAACGAGTTCTTCGCCGGCGTCTACACCGGTGCCGCCCGCCTCGCCGCCCGGCACGGCTTCGGACTCGTCCTCTACCCCTCCCCCGAGGGCACCGGCCCCGCCCGCGACCCCTTCCCCTCCGCCCGCGCCGCCCTCGACGGCGTCATCGCCTCCTCCATGGCCGCCGACGTCCTCGGCGCCATCCACGGCGACGCGCTCCCCGTCGTCATGCTCGACTCGGACCCGGACACCGTCCCCGCGACCGCCACCGTCAACCTCGACCTCGACGACGGCATGCGCCAGGTCGCCGGCCATCTCCTGGGCCTCGGCCACCGCCGCTTCCTGCACCTCGCGGCCGACGTCGACTCCTGGACCTTCCGCCGCCGCGCCGTTGCCCTCGACGGCCTCCTGCGCGGCCGGCCCGGGACCACGCTCGCCACCGCCCGCGCCGCCCTGTCCGTCGAAGCCGCCCGCGCCGCCACCGAACAGGCCCTCGGCGGCCCGGCCGGCCACCGCCCCACCGCGATCGTGTGCGACGACGACATCATGGCCGCCGGAGCCTGCAAGGCCGCCCGGCGCCTGGGCCTTGCCGTCCCCCACGACCTGTCGGTCACCGGCTTCGACGACCTCACCCTGGCCACCGCCCTCGATCCTGAACTCACCACCGTGACCCTGCCCGCCGAGGACTTCGGCGCCCGCGGCATGGCCGCCCTCCTCTCGCTTCTCGACGGAGCCGTCCCCGACACCACCCCGCTCCCGGTCGCCCTCGTCGCCCGGGGCAGCACCGCCCCACCGGCCGCCTGAGCCCGTGCCGCCGCGCCGGGGCACGAGGAAGCCCCCGGCCTCCACCACGGGAGACCAGGGGCTGCACAGCACGTCGCGCTACTCCTTGGGGGAACCGGAGCCCTCCGCCTCGTCGCCGGCGTCCGGCGCGTCCTCCGCCTCCGCGCCCGAGGACGCCCCGCCCTCCAGCAGGCGCGCCAGATGTGTCCCGGTGATCCGCCGGAACTTCCGCTTCTGCGGCCGCGTGCGGTCCAGCACCGCGACTTCGAGCCGCTCCGCCGGGATCTCCCGCTCACTGCCGTTCGCATCCCGCGCGAGGGCCTGCACCGCGAGCTTGAGCGCCTCGGCCAGCGTCATCCCCTCCCGGTGCCGCTGATCGAGATAGGTACTGATCTGTTCGGAGCTGCCGCCCACCGCGACCGAACCGTGCTCGTCGACGATGGACCCGTCGTGCGGCAGCCGGTAGATCTGATCGCCCTCGGGGGTCTCACCGACCTCCGCGACCACCAGCTCCACCTCGTACGGCTTCTCCGCCGCGCTGGAGAAGATGGTGCCGAGCGTCTGCGCGTAGACGTTCGCCAGTCCACGCGCCGTCACATCGTCACGGTCATAGGTGTAACCCCGCAGATCCGCGTAACGGACCCCGCCGATCCGCAGGTTCTCGTACTCGTTGTACTTCCCGGCGGCGGCGAAGCCGATCCGGTCGTAGATCTCGCTGAACTTGTGCAGCGCACGGGACGGGTTCTCACCGACGAAGACGATGCCGTCGGCGAACTGGAGCACCACGAGGCTCCGGCCACGGGCGATGCCTTTGCGGGCGTACTCCGCCCGGTCGGCCATCGCCTGCTGGGGTGAGACGTAGAACGGCGTGGACACCGGCTAACCGTCCCTTTCTGTCGAGGAAAAGTGCATGGCGGGGCTCAGAGGATCTCGGCCCGCGGGCCGTCGGGCTGCTCCATACGGCGCTCGTGGATCTGCCGGACGATCTCCGAGGACTCCGTCTCGGCCAGCCGCCGGAAACCCTCGTCCGTGATGACCGTGACGATCGGGTAGATGCGGCGCGCCAGGTCCGGCCCGCCGGTCGCCGAGTCGTCGTCGGCCGCGTCGTACAGGGCCTGCACGACCAGGGTGGTCGCCTGCTGCTCCGTCAGGCCGCCGCGGTAGAGCTTCTTGAGCGCACCGCGCGCGAAGACCGAGCCGGAGCCGGTGGCCGCGTAGCCGTGCTCCTCGGAACGGCCGCCGGTGACGTCGTAGGAGAAGATGCGCCCCTTCGCGCGGTCCACGTCGAAGCCGGCGAACAGGGGGACGACGGCCAGGCCCTGCATGGCCATCCCCAGGTTGCCCCGGATCATCGTGGACAGTCGGTTGGCCTTGCCCTCCAGGGAGAGCTGCGCCCCCTCGACCTTCTCGAAGTGCTCCAGTTCGAGCTGGAAGAGCTTCACCATCTCCACGGCCAGACCCGCCGTGCCGGCGATACCGACCGCCGAGTACTCGTCGGCCGGGAACACCTTCTCGATGTCGCGCTGCGCGATGACGTTCCCCATCGTCGCCCGCCGGTCACCGGCGAGGACGACACCCCCCTCGAAGGTCAGCGCCACGATCGTGGTGCCGTGCGGCGCCTCGACCACGCCCTGGACCACCGGCAGCTGACGGTTGCCCGGCAGCAGCTCGGGCTGGTGGTCGGACAGGAAGTCCATGAACGAGGAGGAACCGGGGGTCAGGAAGGCAGCTGGTAGACGCCCGGTGCTACGAGTGTTGGCTTCCACGGGTTTCCCTCCAGATAAGCGGCTGCCCGACGAACGGTGTCGGGATCGTCTCCCAACGTGCCGATGGCCGAATTGCAGTTGAAGCACGGTACGTCACGGACCCTACCCGTCTTGTGGCGGTGATCCACGTGGACCGCGGGACGAGAGGGACGGATGCGGCGGGCACCGGCCGGGAGGCGGTCGCTCGCCCTGATCCCGGTCGGCGAAGGCCGCGTTCGGGGCGTGGACGGCCTTCCCGGCTCCGTCCCGCGGGGCACTCGCGCCGGCTCCCCGCCCGGCTGTCCGGGGAGGGAAGCCGCGGCCCGGAACGTGAGCGCCGCCTCCTCGCGCGGGAGGCGGCGCTCACGCCCGCGCGGTACGGGAAAACCTCTCCCGTACCGCGCGGCCCCCGGCGGCCCGGCGCCCGCGGCGGTGCCCGGCTGAGCACTCCCGGCAGTGCGCCTGTGGGCCGTCAGGGGGTGGCCTGTCGGCGGCGGATACCGCGTCGTCCAGGGCCCGCCTGCATCCGGGCGTCGTCTCACCTGATGCAGTGCGGACATTCCCGGATTACTCACCGCCCTTTTGGACGAATGACCGGACGAAGTCCTCCGCGTTCTCCTCCAGGACGTCGTCGATCTCGTCCAGGACCGAGTCGACGTCGTCGCTCAGTTTCTTCTGGCGCTCCTTGAGGTCCTCGGAAGCCTGGGCGTCCTGCGCCTGCTCCTCGACCTCCTCGGTGGAACGCGTTGCCTTCTGCTGTCCGCCGTCGGTGTCCTTGGTCGCCATCTACCTCACCCCGCTCGGTTCGCCCCGCTCGATGTGACTTACAAGATCAGACCCTACAAGCGGGACCGGGAATCGGCCCCGTGGTTCGTCAACGTAGGGGGACCCTCCGATGTTTCCCCTTCCCGGTCCCTTTCAGCCGCCGGAGAGCACACGAACCAGCTCCTCGGCCGTCCGGCACCGGTCCAGCAGGTCCTTCACATGGGCCCGGGTACCGCGCAGCGGCTCCAGGGTCGGCACCCGCTGGAGCGAGTCCTGGCCCGGCAGGTCGAAGATCACCGAGTCCCAGGAGGCGGCGGCCACATCGTCCGCGTACTGTTCGAGGCAGCGTCCGCGGAAGTACGCGCGGGTGTCCTCGGGCGGGCCCAGGACGGCCCGGGAGACCTCGTCCTCGGTCAGGACGCGCTGCATGCGCCCCCGCTCGACGAGCCGGTTGTAGAGGCCCTTGTCGGGCCGTACGTCGGCGTACTGCAGATCGACGAGGTGCAGCCGGGCGGCGTCCCAGTCCACCCCGTCGCGGCGCCGGTAGCCCTCCATGAGTTCCCGCTTCGCGACCCAGTCCAGTTCGCGCGAGAGACTCATGGGATCGCGCTCCAGCCGGTTGAGGGTGTCCTCCCAGCGCAGCAGCACGTCCTTGGTCTGTTCGTCGGCGTCACTGCCGTAGCGCTCGTCCACGTACTTGCGGGCCAGCTCGAAGTACTCCATCTGGAGCTGCACCGCGGTGAGGGTGCGGCCGCTGCGCAGGGTGACGAGGTACTGCAGGCCCGGGTCGTGCGAGACCTCGTGCAGGGTGCGCACCGGCTGGTCCACGGCGAGGTCGACGGCGATGAAGCCGTCCTCGATCATCGCGAGGACCAGGGAGGTGGTGCCGAGCTTGAGGTAGGTGGAGATCTCCGAGAGGTTGGCGTCCCCGATGATGACGTGCAGGCGCCGGTACTTCTCCGCGTCGGAGTGCGGTTCGTCGCGGGTGTTGATGATGGGCCGCTTGAGAGTCGTCTCCAGGCCGACCTCGACCTCGAAGTAGTCGGCCCGCTGGCTGAGCTGGAAGCCGTGCTCCCGGCCGTCCTGCCCGATGCCGACCCGGCCCGCGCCGGTGACGACCTGGCGGGAGACGAAGAACGGCGTGAGGTGGCGGACGATGTCCGAGAACGGCGTGTCCCGGCTCATCAGGTAGTTCTCGTGGGTGCCGTAGGAGGCGCCCTTGTTGTCGGTGTTGTTCTTGTACAGGTGGATGGGGTGGGAGCCGGGCACCTCGGCGGCGCGTTCGGCGGCCTCCGCCATGATGCGCTCGCCGGCCTTGTCCCACAGCACGGCGTCCCGGGGGTTGGTGATCTCCGGGGAGCTGTACTCGGGGTGCGCGTGATCCACGTAGAGACGGGCGCCGTTGGTGAGGATGACGTTGGCCAGGCCGATGTCCTCGTCGGTGAGCTGGCTGGAGTCGGCGCTCTCGCGGGCGAGGTCGAAGCCCCGCGCGTCCCGCAGCGGGTTCTCCTCCTCGAAGTCCCAGCGGGCCCGCCTGGCCCGGTGCATCGCCGCGGCGTAGGCGTTGACGATCTGGGACGAGGTGAGCATGGCATTGGCGTTCGGGTGGCCGGGGACGGAGATCCCGTACTCCGTCTCGATGCCCATTACTCGCCGTACGGTCATGCGGCCCTCCTTGCCCGGCGCCTTCCCCGGCCGGGGAGGGCGCTCAAGTACCGCTTGTGTTCCGGTGCGCGTGCGGTGCGCTTCCCCGCGCCGCGCCGCTCGGTGGTACCGCAGAGCCTAGAACGCCTTTGCGCTGGTGGGGAGATCATTACCGTCTTTGCTCCACTCGGGCTCTTTCCGGTAAAGCAGGAGGCTGCGGGGGCCCGTGTGGGAGCCCCGCAGCCTCCTGTGCGCTTTACAGGTACTGCCCGGTGTTCGCCACTGTGTCGATGGAGCGGCCGGTGTCCGCGCCCTGCTTTCCGGTGACGAGGGTGCGGATGTAGACGATCCGCTCGCCCTTCTTTCCGGAGATGCGGGCCCAGTCGTCCGGGTTGGTGGTGTTGGGCAGGTCCTCGTTCTCCTTGAACTCGTCCACGCAGGCCTGGAGGAGGTGGGAGACGCGCAGCCCCTTCTGGTTCTGCTCGAGGAATGCCTTGATGGCCATTTTCTTGGCGCGGCCGACGATGTTCTCGATCATGGCGCCGGAGTTGAAGTCCTTGAAGTAGAGGACTTCCTTGTCGCCGTTGGCGTACGTGACTTCGAGGAAGCGGTTCTCCTCGGACTCGGCGTACATCTGCTCGACGAC
The DNA here is from genome assembly GCF_042869355.1 of Streptomyces sp. NPDC007088. NCBI lineage: Bacteria > Bacillati > Actinomycetota > Actinomycetes > Kitasatosporales > Streptomycetaceae > Streptomyces > Streptomyces sp. NPDC007088. The sequence goes on along the minus strand of NZ_JBIAFO010000005.1, from coordinate 116,305 downwards.
GGACTGGATCATTCCGGAAACCGTGGCGGCGCGGTCGCTGCCGTGTTCCACGAGGTCGTCGCCGTGCAGGGGAAGGCGGGAGGTGAGGTATTTCGCGAAGATGTCCTTGGCCGCTTCGGCGTCGGGACGTTCGATCTTGATTTTCACGTCGAGCCGGCCGGGGCGCAGAATGGCCGGGTCGATCATGTCCTCGCGGTTGGAGGCGCCGATGACGATGACGTTCTCCAGGCCCTCCACACCGTCGATCTCGGCGAGCAGCTGGGGGACGATGGTGTTCTCCACGTCCGAGCTGACGCCGGAGCCACGTGTCCGGAAGAGGGATTCCATCTCGTCGAAGAAGACGATGACGGGGGTGCCCTCGCTCGCCTTCTCCCGGGCTCGCTGGAAGACCAGGCGGATGTGCCGCTCGGTCTCACCGACGTACTTGTTGAGGAGTTCGGGGCCCTTGATGTTGAGGAAGTAGCTCTTGCCGGCGGCCTGTCCGGTGACTTCCGCCACCTTCTTGGCCAGGGAGTTGGCCACGGCCTTGGCGATGAGCGTCTTTCCGCAGCCGGGGGGCCCGTAGAGCAGGACGCCCTTGGGCGGGCGCAGCTCGTGCTCCTTGAAGAGGTCCGGGTAGAGGTAGGGCAGTTCGACCGCGTCGCGGATCAGCTCGATCTGGTTGCCCAGTCCGCCGATCTGCTCGTAGCCGATGTCCGGGACCTCTTCGAGGACGAGTTCCTCGACCTCGCTCTTGGGGACGACTTCGTAGACGTACCCGGAGCGGGGTTCCAGGAGCAGTGCGTCGCCGGCCCGGATGGTGACGTCGAGGAGCGGTTCCGCGAGGCGGACCACTCGCTCTTCGTCGGTGTGCCCGACGACCAGGGCGCGTTCGCCGTCCTCAAGGATCTCCTTGAGGGTGACGATGTCCCCGGCGCGCTCGAACTGCATGGCCTCGACCACGTTGAGCGCTTCGTTGAGCATGACTTCCTGGCCGCGTTTCAGCTCGGCGGTGTCGATGCCGGGGCTGACGTTGACGCGGAGTTTGCGCCCGCCGGTGAAGATGTCGACGGTCTCGTCCTCGTTCGCCGCGAGGAAGACACCGAATCCGGCGGGGGGCTGTGCGAGGCGGTCCACTTCTTCTTTGAGGGCCACGATCTGGTCGCGGGCCTCGCGAAGGGTGTTCGCCAGTCGTTCGTTCTGTGCGGACACACCGGCCAAGTTGGTCTGAAGCTCGACGATCCGATCTTCGAGAATCCTCGTATGACGCGGAGAGTCGGCGAGCTTGCGCCGCAGGACGGCGATCTCCTGCTCGAAATAGGCGACCTGGGCGGCCGGGTCCTCGGACCCTCGGCCCGGTCGGATGCCGCGGTTCATGTCGTCGTCGTGGGCTGCCACGGTCCTCACCTCCTCCAAGGGGAGCTGGACGCTTCCAGACCCTACCTGGACGGGTGTCGATTGAAACCCCTAGATCAAAAAGACCGTGGGGTGTGTCCGATCTTCACCCTTGCGCTCTCCCTCTCCCGTGGGGAATACCCACCCATCATGATTCGAAAGCGGCCGGTTGTATCGTCGAGGTGTTCAACACCCGTCATCGCTGGCCGGACTTGCTTCCGGCGGCGGAGGTACCACTAGGTGGGCGGGCCGCTCGACGCAGGAACGGCAGGGAGAGATGACCGTGCGGCAGGAGGCCGGATCCGGCACCGGGGAGCACGATCCGCTGGAGGTCTGGATCGACCAGGATCTGTGTACGGGCGACGGGATCTGCGTGCAGTACGCGCCTGAGGTCTTCGAGCTGGACATCGACGGTCTGGCGTACGTGAAGAGCGCGGACGACGAGTTGTTGCAGGAGCCCGGGGCGGTGACGCGGGTGCCCCTGCCGTTGCTGCGGGACGTGGCGGACTCGGCGAAGGAGTGTCCGGGCGAGTGCATCCATGTGCGGCGGGTCGCGGACCGGGTGGAGGTGTTCGGTCCCCAGGCGGAGGCTTCCTGAGGGCCGCCTCGCGCGCGGGGAGCACGACGGAGGGCCGGATTCCGCCTCGGGGCGGGACCCGGCCCTCCGTCGTGCCGGCTTCCGGCCCGCTGTCCCGCGCGGCAGGGGGTCAGACGGTGTGGGTGGCGCCGGTGTCGCCCGCGGAGCGGAGGAAGGTCCCGCTCCGCCAGTTCCAGTGGGTCCTGTCCTTGACGTCCGGGCAGCAGCGCGGGATGTCGAGGGTGGAGTAGCCGAGGAGGGTGGCGGCGACGGTCCGGCCGTCGACGCGCAGGTTCTCGACGGTGCGCTGTTCCTCGGGGTCCAGGAGGGTCGCCACGACCCGGGGCGCGGCGTTGTGGGCGGAGGTGCGGGTGACGACGTAGACGCCGTCCGGGGGGCTGCCCGAGCCGGCCGGGCACTGGACGACGGCGACGGTCTCGGGGGTGCCGTCCCCGTCGAGGTCTCCTTCGGCGCGGTCGCTGACGCGGGGCTTCGCGGACCGCTCCCCGGGGGGCGCCGGGCAGTCGAGCGGGTAGTGGGCGCGATCCGGGTCGGGGGCGGGGACCGGGCGGGCGGCGGGTGCGTGCGAGGGGGCCGGGCGGGGGTGGCTCGCGGTGGCGCTCGCGGCGTCGGGCTGGAGGAACGAGGAGAGGGCGACGACGGCGGCGAGGGCCGCGGCGGTGGCCACCCAGTGCACGAGGCTGGTGCGGGTGTGGGCGAGTTCCGGGACGGAGGAGTGCTGCACGAGGGCGTTTCTCCCGTAAGGGCTGTGCCGGTGGAGTGGGTGGCATGGTGTCACATGTCACAGGCGCCGGGAACAGCGGGGTCCTCGCGGACGCGGCGACGGGGCGGACGCGACCGCGCCCGCTCCCCCGCGGCCGTGGAGACGGCGGGCCGGGGGTGCGGGCGCGGTGCGGTGTCGCGGGAGGGGACGGCGCGGCTCAGTCGCGGCCGGCGGGGGTGCCGCCGCCCGCGTTGGGGCCGTCGTAGTCCTCGCCGTAGGCGCCCTTGGCGGGGCGGCGGCGGCGCATGGGGGGTTCGACTCCGTCGGCGAGGCGGCGGGCGGTGACCAGGAATCCGGTGTGGCCGATCATGCGGTGGTCGGGGCGGACGGCGAGGCCCTCGACGTGCCAGTTGCGGATCATGGATTCCCAGGGCTGGGGTTCGGCGAAGCAGCCGATCTCGCGGATCGCCTCGACGGTGCGGCTGAGCTGCGTGGTGGTGGCCACGTAGCAGCACAGGATGCCGCCGGGGACGAGCGCCTTGGAGACGCCGTCGAGGCATTCCCAGGGGGCGAGCATGTCGAGGACGACGCGGTCGACGTCGGTGTCGCTGATGTTGTCCTGGAGGTCGCCGACGGTGAGCTGCCAGGCGGGGTGGGGGCCGCCGAAGTAGCGCTCCACGTTGCCGCGGGCGATCTCGGCGAAGTCCTCGCGGCGCTCGTAGCTGTGCAGCATGCCCTGGTCGCCGATGGCGCGCAGCAGGAAGGCGCTGAGCGAGCCGGAGCCGACCCCCGCCTCGACGACGCGGGCGCCGGCGAAGATGTCGGCGAAGGACAGGATCTGCCCCGCGTCCTTCGGGTAGACCACGGCGGCGCCGCGGGGCATGGACAGGACGTAGTCGGGGAGCAGGGGGCGCAGCGCCAGGTAGGCGACGTTTCCCGTGGTACGGACAACACTTCCCTCGGGGGCGCCGATCAGCTCGTCGTGCGGGAAGGAACCCTTGTGGGTGTGGAAGTTCTTCCCTGCTTCGAGCGTGAAGGTGTAGTGGCGGCCTTTGGGATCGGTGAGCTGGACCTGGTCCCCGACCTTGAAGGGCCCGCGTCGGCGGGCGGCACCGGTCGGTTCGGACATGGCGGCAAGCCTACCTGGCGTCCGGGGGGCCTCGGACCAGCGGTGGGCCGGGGGCGCGGGGGCGGGTGGCTCGGTCAGCTGGGGCGGGCCATGGCTTTGACGAAGGCGTGCTCGACGTCGGCGGCGGAGAGCACGCCGTAGATCTCCCCGGTCTCCTCGACCACGAGGTACTCGCTGGCGGGGGTGGCGCGGAGGGTGTCGAGGAGGGGCTCGCCGGCGAGGTCGGCGGGGACCCGCATGCCGTCGGTGAGGTCCTGGGTGAGGGTGCTGACGGCGACCCAGGGGCGGCGGTGCTCGGGGACGGTGACGATGCCGCTCTCGCGGACGATGCCCTGGGGGGTGCCGTGGGTGTCGACGACGACGAGGGCGCGGGCCCCCGCCTCGTTGGCGCGGCGCAGGGCCTCGGAGAGGGGGGTGGCGCCCTCGACGGGGACGGCGCGGCGGGTGAGGGTGCGGGCCCGCAGTTCGGGGAGGTGTTCGCGCAGCCGGGCCATGCGGAGGCTGTTGCCGGCGCCGGTCCAGATGATGGCGGCGAGGATGGCCGCGAGCAGGGCGTCGAAGACGGTGTCCATGCCGCCGGTGTTCTCGGGGGGCTCGCCGAGGACGTCGGTCTGGGTGAGCAGGGGCAGGCCGACGAGGACGGCGACGGCGAGGGCGCGGCCGACCCAGGCGGCGGCGACGGTGCCGCTCATGGGGGTGCCGGTGATCTTCCAGACGACGGCGCGGAGCATACGGCCGCCGTCGAGGGGGAGGCCGGGCAGGAGGTTGAAGACGGCGACGAGCAGGTTGGAGATCATGAGGCCGGCGAGGAGCACGCCGGGGACGGTGCCGGGTTCGACGAGGTAGAGGGTGCCGTAGAAGACGGCGGCGAGCACGAGGGAGAGGAGCGGGCCGACGAAGGCGAGGACGAATTCGCGGCCGGGGGTCTCGCTCTCCTTCTCGATCTCGGAGACGCCGCCGAAGAACTGGAGCTGGATGCGGCGTACGGGGAGGCCGAAGCGGAGGGCGGCGACGGTGTGGGCGAGTTCGTGGACGAGGACGGAGGCGTAGAAGGCGAGGGCGAAGAAGAGGGAGACGAGGTAGCGCACGGCGCCGAGTTCGGGCAGGACGCGGTCGAGCTGTCCGCCGAAGACCCAGGTGATGAGGGCGGCGACGAGGAACCAGCTGGGGGCGACGTAGACGGGGACGCCGAAGGGGCGGCCGACGAGGATGCCGCTTCCGGGTTCTCTGGGTTTGCGCGGTGGGCGGGCGCCGGGCGGGGCGGGGGGCCTCGCGTCTGCGGCACGCGGGGCTCCGTCGCGGGGGCCTTCGCCGGAGTGCGGCTGCCCGCTGTCGCCGCGTTCGTCCACGGTGCGTCGATCCCCTCGTTGGAGCGTTTCCTCGCGCTGGATGGGCCGTGGTGGCCGGGGCGCTGACCACGATCATGCAGGGCGAGGGGGTCTGCGTCGATGGTATGCGCCCTGTTGTCGGTGGCGGGTCGTAGGGTCTGGGGTCATGGACAGCAGTGCGGTGGAGTCGGTGGGCGGTACGGGGGCGGCGGTGGCCGGGGGGTCTTCGGGTGCGGTGGGGCCACAGGGTTCCCCGGTGCCGGGGGCGCGGCCGACGGCTCCGCCCGCGTCGTTGTCGCCCTCGCGGGCGAGTGACTTCATGCAGTGTCCTCTGCTGTACCGGTTCCGGGTGATCGACCGGTTGCCGGAGCGGCCGAGTGCGGCGGCGACGCGGGGGACGCTGGTGCACGCGGTGCTGGAGCGACTCTTCGACGTCCCGGCGGCGGAGCGGACGGCGCCGCGGGCGCGGGCGCTGGTGCCGGGCCAGTGGGAGCGGCTGCAGCAGGCGCGTCCGGAGCTGGCGGAGCTGTTCACGGACGCGGCCGCGGAGGACGGGCCGCGGGCGGAGGCGCCGGCGCCGGCGGGTTCCCGGGAGTCGTCCGCGGCTTCCGGAGCGGAGCGGCTGGAGCAGTGGCTGGGCGAGGCGGAGCGGCTGGTGGAGCGGTGGTTCTCGCTGGAGGACCCGACGCGTCTGGAGCCGGCCGAGCGGGAGCTGTTCGTGGAGGCGGAGCTGGAGTCGGGGCTGCGCCTTCGCGGGATCATCGACCGGGTGGACGTGGCGCCGACGGGTGAGGTGCGGATCGTCGACTACAAGACGGGGAAGGCGCCGCGTCCGCAGTTCGCGGAGGGCGCCCTGTTCCAGATGAAGTTCTACGCGCTGGTGGTGTGGCGTCTGAAGGGGGTCGTGCCGCGCCGGCTCCAGCTGGTGTACCTGGGCAGTGGTGAGGTGCGGACCTACGATCCGGTGGTCGAGGACCTGGAGCGGGTGGAGCGGAAGCTGCACGCCCTGTGGGCGGCGATCGAGGAGGCGACGGCCTCGGGCGACTGGCGGCCGCGGCCGACGAAGTTGTGCGGCTGGTGTGATCACCGCTCGGTCTGCCCGGAGTTCGGAGGCACTCCCCCGCCCTATCCGCTGCCGGTGCGGGTGCCCGCTTCCTGAAGCGGCGGGAGGCGGCGGGCGGCCGGGGCGGGCCGGGGGCCGCAGGGCAGAATGGCCCGGGACGAGCGAAGGAGACTCACGTGGCGATTCGTGTCCTACTGGTCGACGACCAGCCCCTGCTGCGCACCGGCTTCCGCATGATCCTGGAGGCGGAGCAGGACGTCGCGGTCGTGGGTGAGGCCGGTGACGGGGTGCAGGCGCTGGATCAGGTGCGGGCGCTACAGCCGGACGTGGTGCTGATGGACATCCGGATGCCCCGGATGGACGGGGTGGAGGCGACCCGGCAGATCACCGGGGAGGGCCGCGACGGTCCGGCGAAGGTGCTGGTGCTGACGACCTTCGATCTCGACGAGTACGTGGTGGAGGCGCTGCGGGCGGGGGCGAGCGGCTTCCTGCTGAAGGACGCCCCGGCGCACGAGCTGGTGCAGGCGATCCGGGTGGTGGCCGCGGGTGAGGCGATGCTGGCGCCGAGCATCACCCGGCGGCTGCTGGACAAGTACGCGGAGCATCTGCCCTCGGGCGAGGAGGCGGCGCCGGACACGCTGCACACGCTGACGGACCGCGAGATGGACGTGCTGAAGCTGGTGGCGCGGGGCCTGTCGAACGCGGAGATCGCGGCGGACCTGTTCGTGAGCGAGACGACGGTGAAGACGCACGTCGGTCATGTGCTGACGAAGCTGGGGCTGCGGGACCGGGTGCAGGCGGCGGTGTACGCGTACGAGAGCGGTCTGGTGCGGCCCGGGGCGCAGTGAGCCGGCCGGCTTCCGGTCCGACGGCGACGGCCGTCCGCCTCCCCCGGGTGGGGCATGGCGGACGGCCGTCGCGCGTGCGGGCGGGGCGGGTCAGCCGCCGACGCCTCGGCCCAGCTCCCAGAGCTGGAGGATCGAGGAGGTGCTGAGCGCCCATTCGCCGCCGGTGATGTCGTCGCGGGTGGCGACGTACTGCTTTCCCTGCCACAGCGGGAGGTAGGGCACGTCCTGGGCGACGAGGTCCTGGATCTTCTCCAGGCTCTCGGCGTTGGCGCCGAGGCGGTCGGCCTCGCGGCGGGAGTCGGGCAGCAGCTTCTTGACGATGGTGTCGTTGACGTAGGGCGAGTTGGGGAAGTTGGGGACGTCGAGGAAGGGCGCGACGAAGTTGTCGGGGTCGGGGAAGTCGGGGAACCAGCCCATCCCGTAGACCTTGTACTTGCCCGCGATCTCGTCGGTGCGGAAGACGTCCCAGGGGGCGCCCTTGACGTCGACCTTGAAGAGGCCGCTGTCGTTGAGCTGCTTCTCCAGGACGGCGAACTCGCCCTTGGTGCGCGGCCCGTAGTGGTCAGTCGTGTAGTGCAGGGTGAGCTTGACCGGGGTGCTGATCCCGGCGTCCGTGAGGATCTTGCGGGCCTTGTCGACGCTGGGAGCGCCGTAGAGGTTGAAGAAGGAGTTGGTGTGCCCCGCGATGCGGGCCGGCACGAGGGAGTACAGCGGCTCCGCGGAGGTCCCGTAGACCTGGGTGACTATCTGGCCGCGGTCGACGAGCTGGGCGACGGCCTTGCGCACGGGCTTGGTGACGGCGGCGTCGTCGGTGTCGAAGGCGAGGTAGCGGATCTCCAGGCCGGGCATCTCCGTGATCTGGACGTGCTCCGGCGGCTTGCTCTGGAGGTCCTCGGTCTGCTTGGTCGACAGGCCCTTGGCGATCACGTCGATGCTGCCGCTGGTGAGGGCGTCGCCCATCTCCTCGGGGTCCGTGAAGGGCCGCAGTTCGACCTTGTCGTTCTCCAGCTTCAGCCCGCCCTTGTAGTTCGGGTTGCGGCTGAAGACGGCCTTGGTGAGGACCTGGCCCTTGGTCTCCGCCTTGAGGGTGTAGGGGCCCGAACCGTCCAGCGCGAAGCCGGTGCGCAGCTTCTTGGGCGGGTACAGCTTGGGGTTGACGGCCGCCGCGGTGGGTGTGGCGAGCTTGTAGGGGAAGGTCGCGTCCGGGGCCTTCAGGAGGAAGACGATCTCGCGGGCGCTGGGGGTCTGGATGGTGTCGATGTTGGTCAGCAGACCCCGGACACCGCTGTCCGCCTTGATGTTGACGACGCGTTGGATCGAGTACTTGAACTCTTTGGACGTGATGGGGTCGCCGTCGGCGAACTTGAGCCCGTCGCGCAGCTTGCACACGTAGCGCTGCATTCCGGAGTCGGTGAACGAGCACTCCTGGGCGGCCTCGGGTTCGGGCTCACCACCGCCGCGCGGGATACGCATGAGGGACTGGACGGTCTGCCGCAACAGGTTCCAGGAGCCGATGTCGTAGGCGTAGGCGGGGTCGAAGGGGGCGGGCACCTTCTTGGTGACGGTGAACACGTCACCGGTCCCGACGACGATCGGCTTGTCGTCGCTGTCACCACTGCCGAGGCCACCGCAGCCTGCGAGCACGGGTGCGAGCAGGCCGATGACGGACGGCAGCACCCAAGTCTTGCGGTTCATGCTGGTAGTTCTCCAGAGCTGTCGATCCCGAGCGTCCGGCAGGCATGGGGGGAGGGGGCCGCCAGGAGCTGCGTTGAGAGGTCACGCCGTGGTCCTCGCGTCGAAGATTAGTGCGCGAGGTCACGGGGCCCTGGTCGAAGGGGAGTCGGCTGCTCATCACGGAGGGAGACCGGGGGGCGCCGGGGTGTCGCGGACCCGGGGGAAGGTTTCTGGCACCGCTTCATGAAACGGGACACATGGGCGTACCCGGGAACGCCGAAGTGGCGGTGCCTGCACAGGCACCGCCGACTGTCGACTCTGTGACGCGTGAGATTCTTCACACGAGGTACGGGTGTGCGGACCGGAAACCGCGACCGAGTGGCGCGATCCGGTGGGTCCGTGGGGCGCGGGGCCCACCGGCGCGTACGCGCGGCGGGCCGGGCCGTCCGTCAGCCGCTGACGCCCCGTCCCAGCTCCCACAGCTGGAGGTCGGTGGAGGTGCTGAGGGACCATTCGGCGCCGGTGATGTCGTCGCGGGCGCCGACGTACTGCTTGCCCTGCCACATCGGGACGACGGGGACGTCGTCGGCGACGAGGTCCTGGATCTTCTCCAGGTCGCCGGTGGCGTCCGCGCGGTCCGAGGCGCGGCGTGAGCGCGGGATCAGGGTGTTGCGGATCTCGCCGTTGCTGTACGGCGAGGAGAGGAAGTTGTCCTTGTCGAGGAAGGGCGCCACGTAGTTGTCGGCGTCGGGGAAGTCAGGGGCCCAGGCCATCGCGTAGGCCGGGTACTTGCCCTTCTGTCCGTCGGCGCGGTACTTCGTCCAGGAGGCGACGTCCTTGAGGGTCACGTCGAACAGCCCGCTGCTGTTGAGCTGCTTCTGGATCAGCTCGAACTCCTGCTTGTTGGCGGGGCCGTAGTGCTCCTCGGAGTAGTACATGTCGAACTTCACCGGGGTGCTGACGCCGGCCTTCTCCAGGATGTTCCTGGCCTTGGCCACGTCGGGGTCGCCGTACTTGTTGAAGAAGGAGTTGGTGTGCCCGGAGATGGAGGCCGGCACGAGGGAGTACAGCGGCTCGGCGGTGGGGGCGTACACCTTGCTGGCTATCTCGCCCCGGTCGATGAGCTGGGAGACGGCCTGGCGCACCGGCTTGTTCGTGGCCGGGTTGGCGGTGTCGAAGATGATGTAGTGCGTCTCCAGGCCCTGCATCTCCAGGAACTGCACGTGCTCGGGCGGGTCGTCGGTGAACTCCTGGACCTGCTGGGGGTCGAACTTCCCGTTGATGACGTCGACGTCGCCCCGCACCAGGGCCTTGCCCATGGCCTGCGCGGAGGCGTAGGGCTTGAGCTCGACCTTGTCGTTCTTGACGGTGAGGCTGCCCTTGTACTTCGGGTTGTGCGTGAAGACGACCTTGGTCATCGCGTCGCCCTTGGCCTCGGCCTTCATGGTGTAGGGGCCGGAGCCGTCCAGCACGAAGCCGTTGCGCAGCTTCTTCGGGGCGTAGAGCTTGCGTTCGACGATGCCGGCGGCGGGCGTGGCCAGCTTGTACGGCAGGGTCGCGTCGGCGCTGCTGAGGCGGAAGGTGATCGTCTTGTCGTTGGGCGTCTCCATCGACTTGATCCCGGCGAGCAGACCGACCACCCCGCTGTCGCTCTCGATGTCGAGGGAGCGCTGGATCGAGTACTCGACGTCCTTCGAGGTGATCGCGGTGCCGTCGGGGAACTGGAGTCCGTCGCGCATCTGGCAGGTGTAGACGAGTCCGCCGGTGCCTTCGAACTTGCAGCTCTTGGCCGCGTCCGGCTCGGGTTCGCCGCCCCCCTTGGGGACGCGCACGAGGGACTGCACGGTCTGGCGCAGGACGTTCCACAGTGAGGCGTCGTAGGCGTAGGCCGGGTCGAGAGGGGCCGGAGCGTCGGCGTTCTTCTCGTAGGTGTCGGTCGTCCCGACGACGATCGGCTTCCCGCCGCCGTCACCGCTGTCGGAGCCGCCGCAACCGGCGAGCACGGGAGCGAGTATGCCGACGGTCACCGGCAGTACCCAGGTCTTGCGGTTCATGCTCGTAGTTCTCCAGAGCTGTCGATCCCGGCCACCCGGCAGGCGGAGGGTGGGCCGGCCCGGTTGTGCGAGAAGTAACGCCAAAGTTTCCCGCGTTGAGATTAATGGGCCGCGCACCTTGTCCCACCGGGTGCCCTGGGGCGCCGGGGCTGAGGGAACATCACGCAGAGACACGGAACGTGAGCGGATCGGTTCGCGGGGGCGGTGCGTTTTCGGTCAATGGATCAGCAAATCGGGATACAAGGGTGCCGGGTTGCGCGCCGATTATCGGACAGAGGCACAGAGCGTATCGGCTGTCGAGTCGGAGCCGGGGTGATAAAGCTCACCTCATAGCGGTCGAATCAGGGCAATGCACGAAGCCTTTCGGCCTCTGCCTGCCGCACTCCGGAAGGATCACGGCGCACGGAGCGTATGCGTCCGCATTCCGGTACCCCGTCCCGGAGTGCGGACTCGGGACCCGGCCGTCACACCGAAGCCGCGGCGCAAGGGCCGCGGCACGGGGTGGTCGAGGGTCGGCCAGGGGCCGGTCAAGGGCTGTCAGGCCGTCAGGAGTCCCCGCAGGAAGCGCAGGTCGACCTGTTCGAGGGTGGGGACGACGGTGCGGCGCGGGGCCACCTCGATGGGCGCGACCGAGGGCACCGCGACGACCAGGCAGCCGGCCGCCTCCGCGGAGGCCACCCCGGTCGCGGTGTCCTCGATGACCGCGCAGCGTGCGGGGTCCACGCCGAGCCGGGCCGCCGCGAGCAGGTAGGGGTCGGGGTGCGGCTTGGTGCGCTCGACCTCGTCCCCGGCGATCGTGTGGGCGAAGTGGTGAGCACCGAGCGAGGTCAGCGCGCGGTCGATGATGCGCCGGTGGGAGGCCGACACGAGGGCCGTGGGGACCGCCTGGGCGTGCAGCTCGGCGAGCAGCCGGGCGGCCCCGGGCATGAGCGGCAGCCGGTCGGCGATCCGCTCCTCGAAGGCGTCGTTGAGCAGGACGCTCAGCTCGGCCATCTCGATCGCCGCCCCGGTGGCCCGGATGAGGTAACCGGCGCTGCGGCTCATCGGCCCGCCGACCACGATGTCGCGCCACGCCTCGTCGAGGCGGTGCCCGAGCCGCTCGAAGACCCGCACCTCGGCCTCCCACCAGAAGCCCTCGGTGTCGAGCAGGGTGCCGTCCATGTCCAGCAGGACGGCCTGCAGGCCGGGGGCGGATTCGCGCGTGAGGGTGCCGGGCGGGGGAACGGTGCTGGTCATCCGGCGTACCTCCGGTATCGGCGGTCAGGGCCGATCAGTGTACGTCGGGAAATGGTGCGATGCCTGCCCAAGAGGACAGAAACGGTGGCGCTGTGTGCCCGCGCGGGCACGCCGCGCGCCGGGGGATCTCGACGCGCGGCGGGGGCCCGCGGGCCTCGGACGCGGGGCCTGGGACGCGCGGCGGCCCGGTCGGGGAACGACCGGACCGCCGCGCGTCCGCCGCCTTCGCGTTCCTGCCGCTTGCTACCGCGCGTTGAAGTACTTCGCCTCGGGGTGGTGGATGACGATGGCGTCGGTGGACTGCTCGGGGTGGAGCTGGAACTCCTCGGACAGCTCGACGCCGATGCGCTCGGGACGCAGCAGGTCCGCGATCTTGGCGCGGTCCTCAAGGTTGGGGCAGGCGCCGTAGCCCAGGGAGAAACGGGCTCCGCGGTACTTGAGGGCGAACATGTCCTCGACGTCGGCGGGGTCCTCCCCCGCGAAGCCGAGTTCCAAGCGGACCCGGGCGTGCCAGTACTCGGCGAGGGCCTCGGCGAGCTGGACGGACAGTCCGTGCAGTTCGAGGTAGTCGCGGTAGGCGTCGGCCTCGAAGAGCTCAGCGGTCGCCCCGCCGATGCGGGAGCCGACGGTGACGACCTGGAGGCCGACGACGTCGGTCTCCCCGGACTCCTCGGGGCGGAAGTAGTCGGCCAGGCACAGGCGCCGCCCGCGGCGCTGGCGCGGGAAGGTGAAGCGGGTGCGTTCGGAGCCGTCCTCGCCGAGGATGATGAGGTCGTCGCCCTTGGAGACGCAGGGGAAGTAGCCGTAGACGACGGCGGCTTCCAGGAGGTTGTCGCGCTGGAGCCGGTCGAGCCAGCCGCGCAGCCTGGGGCGGCCCTCGCTCTCCACCAGCGCCTCGTAGTCGGGTCCTTCGCCGGTGCGCGCCTGCTTGAGGCCCCACTGGCCCTTGAACAGGGCGCCCTCGTCCAGCCAGGAGGCGTACTCCTTCTGCTGGATGCCCTTGATGACGCGGGTGCCCCAGAACGGCGGGGTGGGTACGGGGTTGTCGACGGCGACGTCGGAGCGGGCCGGCAGGTCCTCCTCGACCGGTTCGGCGAGGACGCCCGCGGCGGGCCGCACCCGGCGCTGCTTGAGTTCGGGCAGCGCGGCCCCGGGGACTCCGCGCTTGACGCCGATGAGGGCGTCCATGAGGCGCAGCCCCTCGAAGGCGTCACGGGCGTAGCGCACCTCGCCCTCGTAGATCTCGTGGAGGTCCTGCTCGACGTAGGCGCGGGTGAGGGCCGCGCCCCCGAGGATGACGGGGTAGTCGGCGGCCATCTTGCGCTGGTTGAGCTCCTCCAGGTTCTCCTTCATGATCACGGTGGACTTGACGAGGAGTCCGGACATGCCGATGACGTCGGCCCGGTGTTCCTTGGCGGCGTCCAGGATCGCGGAGACGGGCTGCTTGATGCCGAGGTTGACGACGTTGTAGCCGTTGTTCGACAGGATGATGTCGACGAGGTTCTTGCCGATGTCGTGGACGTCGCCGCGCACCGTGGCGAGCACGATGGTGCCCTTGCCCTCGGCGTCCGACTTCTCCATGTGCGGCTCCAGGTAGGCGACCGCGGTCTTCATGACCTCGGCGGACTGGAGGACGAAGGGCAGCTGCATCTGCCCGGAGCCGAACAGCTCACCGACGACCTTCATGCCCTCCAGGAGGGTCTCGTTGACGATCTCCAGGGCGGAGCGCTCCCGGAGCGCGGCGTCGAGGTCGGCCTCCAGGCCGTTCTTCTCACCGTCGACGATGCGGCGCTCCAGCCGCTCGTTCAGCGGGAGGGCGGCCAGCTCCTCGGCCTTGCCCGCCTTGAGGGACTTGGTGGTGGCGCCCTCGAACAGCTCCATGAGCTTCTGGAGCGGGTCGTAGCCCTCGGAGCGGCGGTCGTGGATGAGGTCGAGGGCGGTGGTGACCTGTTCCTCCTCCAGGCGGGCGATCGGCAGGATCTTGCTGGCGTGCACGATCGCCGAGTCCAGACCGGCCTTGACGCACTCGTCCAGGAACACCGAGTTGAGGACGACGCGGGCGGCCGGGTTGAGACCGAAGGAGATGTTGGACAGGCCCAGGGTGGTCTGCACGTCCGGGTGGCGGCGCTTGAGTTCCCTGATCGCCTCGATCGTGGCGATGCCGTCCTTGCGGGACTCCTCCTGGCCCGTGCAGATGGTGAAGGTCAGGCAGTCGATGAGGATGTCGCTCTCGTGGATGCCCCAGGTGCCGGTGAGGTCGGCGATCAGGCGCTCGGCGACGGCGACCTTGTGCTCGACGGTGCGGGCCTGGCCCTCCTCGTCGATGGTGAGCGCGATGAGCGCGGCGCCGTGCTCGGCGGCCAGCCGGGTGACCTTGGTGAAGCGGGACTCGGGGCCGTCGCCGTCCTCGTAGTTGACCGAGTTGATGACCGCGCGGCCGCCCAGGTGCTCAAGGCCGGCCTCCAGGACGGGCAGCTCGGTGGAGTCCAGGACGATCGGCAGGGTCGAGGCCGTGGCGAAACGCCCGGCCAGTTCCCTCATGTCGGCGACCCCGTCGCGTCCCACGTAGTCGACGCACAGGTCGAGCATGTGGGCGCCCTCGCGGATCTGCTCGCGGGCCATCTCGACACAGTCGTCCCAGCGCCCCTCCAGCATGGCCTCGCGGAACTTCTTCGAGCCGTTGGCGTTGGTGCGCTCGCCGATCGCCAGGTACGCGGTGTCCTGACGGAAGGGGACGGTCTGGTACAGGGAGGAGGCGCCGGGCTCGGGGTGCGGGGTGCGCTCGGGCGGGGTCATGTCGCGCACGCGCTCGACGACCTGGCGCAGGTGCTCGGGGGTGGAGCCGCAGCAGCCGCCGACCAGGGACAGCCCGTAGTCGCGGACGAAGTTCTCCTGCGCGTCGGCCATCTCGGGCGCGGTGAGCGGAAAGTGGGCGCCGTCCTTCGTCAGGACGGGCAGACCGGCGTTGGGCATGCACATCAGCGGGACGCGGGAGTGCCGGGCGAGGTAGCGCAGGTGCTCGTTCATCTCGGCGGGCCCGGTCGAGCAGTTGAGGCCGATGAGGTCGATGCCGAGGGGTTCGAGGGCGGTGAGCGCGGCGCCGATCTCGGAACCGAGCAGCATGGTGCCGGTGGTCTCGAAGGCGAGGGAGCAGATCAGGGGCACCTCGGCGCCCAGGGCCTCCATCGCGCGGTGGGCGCCGAGCAGGGCGGCCTTGGTCTGCAGCAGGTCCTGGGTGGTCTCGACGATCAGCGCGTCGGCGCCGCCGGAGATCAGGCCCTCGGCGTTGCGCTGGAAGCCGTCGCGCAGCGGGGCGTAGGGGAGGTGGCCGAGGGTGGGGAGCTTGGTCCCGGGGCCCATCGAGCCGAGCACCCAGCGCTGGCGGCCGTCGGCGGCGCCGAACTCGTCGGCGACCTCGCGGGCGATACGTGCTCCGGCCTCGGACAGTTCGTGGATGCGCTCGGGGATGTCGTACTCGCCCAGGGCCGAGTGGTTGGCCCCGAAGGTGTTGGTCTCCACGCAGTCCACGCCGACTGAGAAGTACTCCTCGTGCACGGAGCGCACGATGTCGGGCCGGGTGACGTTCAGGATCTCGTTGCAGCCCTCAAGATCCTGGAAGTCCTCCAGGGTGGGGTCCTGGGCCTGGAGCATCGTGCCCATCGCCCCGTCGGCCACCACCACCCGGGAGGCGAGGGCCTCGCGCAGGGCGGCGATTCGGGTGCGGCTGTCAGCGGAAGGGGTAGGCGACGAGGCCATGGATCTGCTCCCTGGAGTGCGACGGCTGTCGGCTTTGCGCCGCCCGTCCGGGCGGCGCACCGGGCCAGCGTAACCGGGAGGCGTGCCGCGACGCCGTAGCGTCCCAGCGTGCGGACGCCCGCGACCGCTCGCGTGGCGTCCGCGCGCCCTCCTGGAATGAGGCGGCGCGGGGGCGGGCGTCCGGTCGCCGCCGGGGCGGGCGCCCGGTCGCGGCGAGGGTGAGGCCGGGCGCGGCGGCCCCGTATTTTTGCCCTCGGGCCGGCCGGGTGGGGCTGAGCCACCCGGGCGCGGCTTTCGGCCCGAATGCTCGCGGCGGGGTGACATGTCCTTCGGCATTGACCAATACTGTTCAGCATTGCCGAACAGGTGAAGGGCCTGACTCCGGTTCGGCGGCCGGCCCCGGGGAACAGTCCGTGCGGGATCATGGGCGCGGGCGGGCCGAGGGCGGCACGGCTCACTCACACGAAGAAAGGCCGGGCGATGGCGAAGAACATCCAGTCGCTGGAACGGGCCGCGGCCATGCTGCGGCTCCTGGCGGGCGGGGAACGGCGGCTGGGGCTGTCGGACATCGCGGCGACGCTCGGGCTGGCCAAGGGCACCGCGCACGGCATCCTGCGCACCCTCCAGTCCGAGGGCTTCGTCGAGCAGGACCCCGCCTCCGGCCGCTACCAGCTCGGCGCGGAGCTGCTGCGGCTGGGCAACAGCTACCTGGACGTGCACGAGCTGCGGGCGCGGGCCCTGGTGTGGACCGACGACCTGGCCCGGTCCAGCGGGGAGAGCGTGCATCTGGGCGTGCTGCACCAGCGCGGAGTGCTGATCGTCCACCACGTCTTCCGGCCCGACGACAGCCGTCAGGTGCTGGAGGTGGGGGCGATGCAGCCGCTGCACTCGACGGGCCTGGGCAAGGTGCTGTGCGCGTACGACCCGGTGGCGCACAGCGAGGCGCTGGAGGGCGAGCGCAAGCAGTTCACCCCGCGCACCGTGGTCGGGGCGGCCGCGTTCGAGGAGGTGCTCGATCTGGTGCGGGCGCGCGGCTGGGCCGCCGACCTGGAGGAGACATGGGAGGGCGTGACCTCGGTGGCCGCCCCGATCCACGACCGCAGGGGGCTGCCGGTGGGGGCGATAGCCGTGACCGGCGCGGTGGAGCGGCTGTGCCCGTCCGGTGAGCTGCGCCCCGAGCTGGTCGCCGCCGTCCGGGACTGCGCGCGGGCGGTCTCGCGCGACCTGGGGGCCAGCCGGTTCTAGCGGTGCGGGGCGCCCGGCACCGCGGGCGCCGGCGGGAAGAGGGCGTGGACGCGGCCGCGCCCTCTTCTCGCGCGCACGCGGTCCTGTGCCCGCTTTTCGCGCGTGCGCGCGACCGCGCGAGCGCGCGGATTCGTGCCCGGCCGCGGACCGCCAGGCGTGCGCACTGGTTCCGGGGGAACCGTTTCGACCTGCGGCTTCGTACGGTCGGCGGCGCCCGGGTCGCGGGGTGTTGTGCGGGGAAACACACTGAGGGGGTCGCGGCGTCCGTGATCCGCTCCGCCAAAGGCTTGACGGGCACTGCCAGGAGGAGAAAACTTCCGGTCAACGGTCGACATTGTCGAACGCTTAACGAAAATCAGCGTTAGGGTGGCGACAGTGCCACGGGCCGGCAAGTCGCCCCCTCTCATTGGAGGCTGCGAGCCGCCGGGGGGCAAGGGTGGTTCGTCATCCCCTGGACGAAGGACAAAGGAGTCGCGGTGTCCAGCTCCGATATTTTCTTCGGCGAGACCATAGGTACCGCCGTACTGATCCTCCTCGGTGGCGGTGTGTGCGCCGCCATCACTTTCAAGCGTTCCAAGGCCTTCGAGGCCGGCTGGGTCGCCATCTCGTTCGGCTGGGGCTTCGCGGTCCTCACCGGCGCCTATCTGGCGTCCGGGCCCTCGGGCGCGCACCTCAACCCCGCCGTGACCCTCGGTCTCGCCATCCAGGGCGGCACCAAGTGGAGCGACGTACCGCTCTACATGGGCTCGCAGCTACTGGGCGCGATGATCGGTGCGGTCCTCGTGTGGCTCACCTATTACGGGCAGTTCAAGGACCACCTGTCCGACCCGGAGATCGTCGGCCCGCCCCACCCCGGCAAGGACCTCGGCGACGAGGGGCTGGTCGACGTGGACGAGGCCCCGAAGGCCGGTCCCGTGCTCGGCGTGTTCTCGACCGGCCCGGAGATCCGGAACATGGTCCAGAACGTCATGACGGAGATCATCGCCACCTTCGTCCTGGTCATCGCGATCCTCACGCAGGGCCTCAACGACGACGGCAACGGCCTGGGCACGCTGGGCGTGCTCATCACGGCCCTCGTCGTGGTCGGCATCGGCCTGTCGCTCGGCGGGCCCACGGGCTACGCGATCAACCCGGTACGTGACCTCGGTCCCCGCATCATCCACGCGGTGCTGCCGCTGAAGAACAAGGGCGGCTCCGACTGGGCCTACGCCTGGGTGCCGATCGTCGGCCCGCTGATCGGCGCGGCCGCCGCCGGCGGCCTGTACCGGCTCTGCTTCGCCTGAGCGGGCGGCCGCCCCACCGGCGGCAGCCTCCCGGGACCGGGCCGACGGGACCCGGCCGTCACGACTTTTTCAGGAGCGCACAGTGAGCAACACGACCAGCAGCCACGGCAGCGGACCCTTCATCGCCGCGATCGACCAGGGCACGACCTCCAGCCGCTGCATCGTCTTCGACCGCGACGGTCGCATCGTCGCGGTCGACCAGAAGGAGCACGAGCAGTTCTTCCCGAAGCCCGGCTGGGTCGAGCACGACGCCGCCGAGATCTGGACCAACGTCCAGGAGGTGGTGGCCGGCGCCATCCGCAAGGCCGGCATCACGAAGGACGACGTCAAGGCGATCGGCATCACCAACCAGCGCGAGACGACGCTGGTGTGGGACAAGGCGACCGGCGAGCCCGTGCACCACGCCATCGTCTGGCAGGACACCCGGACCGACGCGCTCTGCAAGGAGCTGGGTCGCAACGTCGGCCAGGACCGCTTCCGCCGCGAGACGGGGCTGCCGCTGTCCTCGTACTTCGCCGGCCCCAAGGTCCGCTGGCTGCTCGACAACGTCGACGGTCTCCAGGAGCGTGCCGACCGCGGCGAGCTGCTGTTCGGCACGATGGACTCGTGGGTCATCTGGAACCTGACCGGCGGGGCGCGGGGCGGCGTGCACGTCACCGACGTGACCAACGCGTCCCGGACCCTGCTGATGAACCTGCGCGAGCTGACGTGGAACGAGAAGATCTGCGCCTCCATCGGCGTGCCGACGAACATGCTGCCGGAGATCCGTTCCTCCGCCGAGGTGTACGGCGAGGTGAGCGGCGGCCCGCTCGGCGACCTGCTCGGCGGGGTCCCGGTGGCCTCGGCGCTGGGTGACCAGCAGGCCGCGCTGTTCGGGCAGACCTGCTTCGCCGAGGGTGAGGCCAAGTCCACGTACGGCACGGGCACCTTCATGCTGATCAACACCGGCGAGAAGGCGATCAACTCCTACAGCGGTCTGCTGACCACGGTCGGCTACCGCATCGGCGACAAGCCCCCGGTGTTCGCGCTGGAGGGCTCGATCGCCGTGACCGGTTCCCTCGTGCAGTGGATGCGCGACCAGATGGGGATCATCAACTCGGCCGCCGAGATCGAGACGCTGGCCTCCTCTGTCGACGACAACGGGGGCGCCTACTTCGTCCCGGCCTTCTCCGGCCTGTTCGCGCCCTACTGGCGGCCCGACGCGCGCGGTGTCATCACCGGGCTCACCCGGTACGTCACCAAGGCGCACATCGCCCGCGCCGTCCTGGAGGCCACCGCGTGGCAGACCCGGGAGATCGCGGACGCCATGACCAAGGACTCCGGGGTCGAGCTGACCGCCCTCAAGGTGGACGGCGGCATGACCTCGAACAACCTGCTCATGCAGACCCTCGCGGACGTCCTCGACGCACCCGTGGTGCGGCCGATGGTCGCCGAGACGACCTGTCTGGGGGCCGCGTACGCCGCGGGCCTCGCGGTCGGCTTCTGGCCCGACACCGAGGCGCTGCGCGCCAACTGGCGCCGCGCCGCCGAGTGGACGCCGCACATGGACGACGAGGTCCGTGACCGTGAGTACAAGAACTGGCTGAAGGCCGTTCAGCGCACCATGGGCTGGCTGGACGAGAGCTGAGCCACCGGCCTCAACAGTTGACGAGGAGCACGACATGACCACCCTCCAGCACGTCCCGAGTCTCGGGACCCATCCGGCCGTCGGCTCGGACCCGAGCCGCGCCGAAACCCGGGAACAGCTCAACAGGGCGACGTACGACCTCCTGGTGATCGGCGGCGGCATCCTGGGCATCTCCACCGCCTGGCACGCCGCGCAGACCGGGCTGCGGGTGGCCCTGGTGGACGCCGGCGACTTCGCCGGCGCCACCTCCTCGGCCTCCTCCAAGCTGCTGCACGGAGGACTGCGCTACCTGCAGACCGGCGCGGTCAAGCTCGTCGCGGAGAACCACTTCGAGCGGCGCGCCGTCTCCCGCCAGGTCGCCCCGCACCTCGCGAACCCGCTCACCTTCTATCTCCCGGTGTACAAGGGCGGGCCGCACGGCGCGGCCAAGCTGGGGGCCGGTGTCTTCGCGTACTCGGCGCTCTCCGCGTTCGGGGACGGCGTCGGCCACCTGCTGAGCCCCGCCAAGGCGGTGCAGGACGTGCCGGAGCTGCGCACCGAGAACCTGAAGGCCGTCGCGGTCTACGGCGACGACCAGATGAACGACTCACGGATGGCGATCATGACGGTGCGCGCGGCCGTCGAGTCGGGCGCCGTCGTCCTCAACCACGCGAAGGTCACCGGGCTGCGCTTCACCGGCACCCGGGTGACCGGGGCCGAACTGCGCGACGGCCTCGACGGCACCGAGTTCGGCGTGAACGCGCGCCTGGTGCTGAACGCGACCGGCCCGTGGGTGGACCACCTGCGGCGGATGGAGAACCCGCACGCGGCGCCCTCCATCCGGCTGTCCAAGGGCGCGCACCTCGTCCTCAAGCGCAACGCCCCGTGGAAGGCGGCCCTCGCGACGCCCATCGACAAGTACCGCATCACCTTCGCCCTGCCCTGGGAGGACATGCTGGTGCTGGGGACCACCGACGAGGAGTACGAGGGCGATCCGGCCGATGTCGCGGTCAACGAGAAGGACGTCACCCAGATCCTCGACGAGGCCGCCTTCTCGGTCCGCGACGAACAGCTCTCGCGCGACCTGATCACCTACTCCTACGCGGGCCTGCGGGTGCTGCCCGGCGGCCCCGGCGACACCTCCAAGGCCAAGCGGGAGACGGTGGTCTCCGAGGGCAGCGGCGGGATGCTGTCGGTGGCGGGCGGCAAGTGGACGACGTTCCGGCACATCGGGCGCACCGTCATGAACAAGCTCGCCGCGCTGCCGGGCCACCCGCTGGGCGAGGGCATCGAGCCGGTCTCGGACCTGCCGAGCAAGCTGCCGCTGCCCGGTGTCGCCAACCCGCACGCCGTCGAGCACCGGCTGCTGATGGACGGGGACGCGAACGGGCCGCGCATGGCCCAGGACACCGCGCACCACCTCGCGACGCACTACGGCTCGCTGGCCTTCGACATCGCGCGGCTCGCCAACGAGAACCCGGAGCTGGCCGAACGGCTCAGCCCCGAGGCGCCCGAGATCTGGGCGCAGGTCGTCTACGCCCGTGACCGCGAGTGGGCGCAGACCCCCGACGACGTACTGCGCCGCCGGACCACGCTCACCATCCGCGGCCTGTCCGACGACGCGCTGCGCGAGCGGGTCGCGAAGGTCCTGTCGGAGCGGAGGAACTGACCGTCACCGGGGAGGGGTGGGGGGGGGGGGGCCGGGCGGGGGCGGCGCCCCCCCCCCCCCCCCCGCCCCCGCCGGCCCCGCCCCCCCCCCCCCG